>CAZHNG010000091.1:0-19983 GCA_964533785.1 uncultured Saprospiraceae bacterium
GTTCACAGAAGGGTTGCATTATAATAGTTGTCTAAACCGGAAAATTTCCGTCGACCAAAAAGGTAATATCAAAAATTGCCCCTCTTTACCTGATGCATACGGCAACATCAAAGATGCTTCACTCGCTGATGCCCTGGCTGCTGTCGGTTTTAAAAAATATTGGAACATCACTAAAGCCGAAGTTGCCGTTTGTAAAGATTGTGAATTCCGGTATATCTGTAACGACTGCAGAGCCTACCTGGAACAGCCTGATGATGTGCTGAGTAAGCCGTTAAAATGTGGGTATGATCCTTATACCGGGCAGTGGAAAGATTGGAGTACCAATCCTCTAAAGCAAGAAGCGATGGTCCATTATGGTATCGATGCCATGGAAATTGCGGGAGAAAAGAATGTTTAAATCAAAGCGATAGGTTCGTTTTTGCCTTATTCAGTAGAAAGTATAGTCGAAACATTGTAGGGAAAAATCCCTACAATCACTTAACTTTGTCCTTATGCAAGAAGAAAGTAAAAAGGTACAGCGGACAGAGATTCAAACCTTAGGTGAATTCGGATTGATCGACCGGTTGACAAAACCCTTCACATTAAAAAACAACTCTTCCATCAGGGGCGTTGGGGATGATGCGGCAATAATCAATAATGGAAAGTATCAGACCGTGGTGGCAACGGATATGCTGGTTGAAGGCATCCATTTTGATTTGATGTACTACCCCTTGAAACACCTTGGCTACAAATCAGTTATCGTTAACTTGTCGGACATTTATGCGATGAATGCGATCCCAAAGCAAATAACGGTTTCTATTGCTTTGTCCAATCGTTTTTCTGTAGAGGCGGTAGAAGAATTGTATAAGGGTATTTATACGGCTTGTGAAAAGTACGGGGTTGATCTTGTAGGAGGTGACACGACTTCGTCCAATCGCGGATTAATATTAAGTGTGACCGCGATCGGGCAGGTTATGTCCGACAAAGTGACTTACAGAAATACAGCTAAGGTTGGTGATTTGATCTGTATTACCGGAGATGTGGGGGCCGCCTACCTGGGGTTACAGATCTTAGAACGGGAAAAGCAGTTGTATTTATCGGACCCGAACATTCAACCGGATTTAGAAGAACAATCATACTTGGTGGGCCGGCAACTAAAACCAGAGGCTCGTAAGGATATGATCGAGATTTTTGCCAAAAATAAATTTGTTCCTACTGCAATGATCGATGTGTCAGATGGAGTGGCTTCGGAGATATTTCACATTTGTCAACAGTCAAGTGTAGGCGCATTTGTTGAAGAATCAGGTGTGCCGATTCACCCTGATGCACAGATGATGGCCATTAAATTTAACCTGGATCCTATTACCTGTGCCTTGAGTGGAGGGGAAGATTACGAATTGATCTTTACCATAAATCCGAAAGACGTTGATAAGGTGAAGTATTTTCCGGATACCTATATTATGGGGGAGATCGTTCCTCCGGAGGATGGTGTAAAGTTGCATACCAAAGGTGGAAATATCCATGCTATAACAGCGCAAGGCTGGCAGCATTTTGGTAAATCCGACATTGTTAACTAATAATCTGTTATTACCCGAACCTAATCACTATGACAGTCTTTAAAATTCATTTTTTACCGAAGACCTTTGCACTGGTTTTAGCAGTGGCCGTCTGCATCTTAAATTGTGAAGGAGAAACAGGGGCACAGGAACAACAAACTGAAGAGACTGCTGGTGCGCCTCTATCTGTCCCCGCTTTTGATAGAGATTCCGCTTATAATTTTATTGCCAAACAAGTGTCTTTTGGCCCGAGGGTATTGGGTTCTGAAGGACATGAGCAATGTAAGTCCTGGCTGGTTGAAAAGTTTAAGAGCTATGGCGCAACAGTTATAGAACAGGATTTTGACGCGGAAGTGTATACCGGAGAAAAATTTCCTGCCACGAACATAATAGCCCAATATAACCTTAATGCCAGGAAGCGTATTTTGCTGGCAGCGCATTGGGATACCCGGCATATTGCAGATTCTCCGCTTAGTGAAGAACGAAGGGACGAACCCATCCTGGGAGCAGATGATGGAGGTAGCGGAGTAGGGGTTTTATTAGAAATAGCAAGGCTGTTGAACAGTAACCCTATCGGGATGGGAGTAGATATCATACTATTTGATGCCGAAGATTACGGCGACAGCGAGAACAATACGGTTGAGGCGGATAAAAGCTGGGCGCTTGGCTCTCAGTACTGGTCTGCTAATATGCACAAATCCGGCTATCGTGCCCAGTATGGTATTCTATTGGATATGGTGGGAGCTGATGATGCCCGGTTTCCGAAAGAACAGTACTCCGTTCAATTTGCGGGACCGCTGGTGGATAAAGTCTGGGATCTGGCTAACCGTATGGGCTATGGGAATTACTTTGTTAATGTTAACGGAGGTGGAGTGAACGATGATCATATTCCGGTAAATACAGTTGCGAGAATTCCCATGATCGACATAATCAATCTACCGGCCGAATCGCGCAACAATAGCTTTGGCGAACACTGGCATACTCACAATGATAACCTCGATGTTATTAATAAGCGAACCCTCGGCGCCGTCGGGCAAGTCGTAACCGCAGTCATATATCGTGAAGCAGGAGGAAATTTGTAATTTTGTGCGGAACTTTTTCGCATCCCGGATCATTCCAATTAAAAAACAAAAGCAAACAGATAAGACAATATAATGGCAAGCAATATTTTCGAACAAGTTGAAGCATTAATCGATGAAGTAAAAACTGCTCATCCGGAAAATCCTGAAGAGTTGGAGCAGTTCAGGATCAAATACCTGGGAAGTAAGAATGTCATCAAATCTTTCTTCGGAAAGATCAAAGAAGTAGAGAATAACCGCAAGAAAGAATACGGCCAACTTGTCAATAGTGCAAAATCATTTGCCGAGGAAAAATTTAATGCCTTAAAGCAAGAGTTGGAAGCAGCCTCCGAGGCCCAGCAGGCTCAAAACATCGATCTTACGGCTCCCGGCGAACCTCTTGAAATAGGGGCCCGTCATCCGGTAAGTATAGTGATGAATAAGATCGTGAAAATTTTTGAACGCATCGGTTTCGTCATTGCTGAAGAAAGAGAGATCGAGGATGATTGGCATAATTTTACGGCCATGAATACACCCGGTGATCATCCTGCCCGTGATATGCAGGATACGTTTTACTTAAAGGATAGTCAAGAGTTATTACTGCGTACCCATACCTCATCCGTTCAAGCTAGGGTGATGACTTCTCAAAAACCGCCGATCAGGATCATCGCTCCCGGCAGGGTATATCGCAATGAAACCATTTCGGCCCGGTCACACTGCCAGTTTCATCAGGTAGAAGGCTTATACATCGACGAAGGGGTTTCTTTCGCGGATATGAAACAAACCCTCATGTATTTTGCCCGGGAATTGTACGGACCTGACACTAAGATCCGTTTACGACCTTCCTATTTCCCATTCACTGAACCAAGTGCGGAAATGGATGTTTACTGGGGGCTAAAGGATGAAGTAGATTACCGGATCACCAAAGGGACCGGTTGGCTTGAGATCTTAGGCTGCGGTATGGTAGACCCTAACGTATTGGAAAACTGTGGGATTGATTCGGAAAAATATACAGGCTTTGCTTTTGGAATGGGAATTGAAAGACAGGCCATGTTGCAGTACCGAATTAGTGATATCCGTTTATTATTTGAGAATGATGTTCGGTTCCTGAAGCAGTTCTCATCCGCAATTTAAGTCCTTTTTCACACCCCGCACTGCTCATTTCAATGGTCTTGTAGGTTATTAATGACGAAATAATACTCCGTTGTTGAAACCATCGTAGGGTATATCGTGTATCTATGATGCAAAAATATTCGTATTCAAAATCTGAATATTATGAAGGCAGAACTTCCAAAAGGCACAAGAGATTTTTCTCCTGAACAGGTTCAAAAACGCAATTTTATCTTTGATAATATACGGGCGGTTTTTGAACGCTATGGCTTTCAGCCGATCGAAACACCGGCCATGGAAAAGCTGTCTACATTGACGGGAAAATACGGAGATGAAGGGGATCAATTGCTGTTTAAAATTCTCAACAACGGTGATTTCTTAGCCAAAGCAAATGAAAATGCGCTCGATGAACGGAATTCCAAAAAATTAGTACCCTCCATTTCCAAACGAGGATTGCGTTATGATCTAACTGTTCCTTTTGCAAGATTCGTAGTGATGAACCAAAACGAATTGACTTTTCCGTTCAAACGTTATCAAATACAACCAGTTTGGAGGGGGGACCGGCCCTCAAAAGGACGCTACCAGGAATTTTACCAGTGTGATGTCGACATTGTAGGCTCTGATTCTTTGATGAACGAGGCAGAGTTAGTACGTATTTATGATGAAGTTTTTACCCGCTTAGGTATTAAGGTTACTATAAAAGTTAACAATAGAAAGATATTGGCCGGGATTGCCGAAGTAGCACAAATAGCCGAACAAATGTCTGATATGACCGTTGCTATCGACAAGCTGGACAAAATCGGAATAGAGGGGGTGACAAAGGAGATGCAAAATAGAGGCATACCAGAAACAGGCATTAACAAGGTATTGAGTTTGCTGGAAATTGATGACTTGGATGAACTGAAATCATTAATGGATGGTAGTGAAATAGGGTTGAATGGTATCTCGGAGTTGAAAAGTTTTGATACTTACCTAGGCCTTGGGAAACAAAATAATACTGTTGAGTTCGATATTACGCTCGCTAGAGGATTAAGCTACTACACAGGATGTATTTTCGAAGTTACCGCAGATGATCTTGAAATGGGGAGCCTCGGTGGCGGTGGCCGCTATGATGACCTTACGGGCATTTTTGGTCTCAAGGGCCTGTCAGGTGTGGGAATATCCTTTGGCGCCGAGAGAATCTACGATGTGATGGAGGAGTTGGATCTATTTCCGAAAAACTATAAAAGGCAAGTTGAATTGCTTTTAATTGCTTTTGATGATCAAACTCACCAGTTTGCTTATAAATGCCTGCAGAAATTGCGGGAAGCCGATATCATTGCCGAATTATACCCGGATCCGGTAAAATTGAAAAAGCAAATGAAATTCGCCAATGCGCGAAATATACCTTTTGTCGCACTTGTCGGGCAGGAAGAAATAGAGACTAATTTGTTGTCTTTCAAGGATATGGAGACAGGGGAGCAGGAGCGCTTATCGTTAGAATCTATAATCACCAAGTTAAAAGAAGCAACGATTTTGATTTAATTCCGTAATAGATAAGTGTCAATTTTCGTTGTTAGTCATCAAGAAATTAAATAATCAGCAAAATAAATAGCTGGAAAGTCCGCCCTACTTAAAGGACACCCTCATCAAATTATAGTGTAATGGGAATGATAACACCAAGAAAAGGCGTTTTAATACCCCTTTTCGCCTTAGCTTTTAGCTACAGTACAACAGCCCTTAGTAATAACTTATCAAAGTACGAGTACAACGCGGCCGAAGTGGAAGGACGTGTAAAAAGTATGAATGATATTATTGTCGAGCCAAAATACACCAGTGTCGTTGAGGCTTATATCAAAGGGTATGTAATCAGAAATCGGGAAAATTCGGAAAATATCCTAGGCAGGCAAGTGATCTATTTTCCAATTTTCGAACAACACTTGCAAGAAAACAACCTTCCTGAAAGTTTAAAATATTTGTCAATCGTGGAATCGGCGCTAGTGCCTGATGCCTATTCACGTGCAAGGGCAGTAGGGTTGTGGCAGTTTATGGAATACACTGGCCGTGAATATGGATTGCGCATCAACAAATACGTGGATGAAAGACGTGATGTTATTCGCTCAACCGAAGCGGCAATAAAATTCTTGTCCTTCCTTCATGATAAATACAAGAACTGGGCTTTGGCCATTGCTGCCTACAATAGTGGAGCCGGCAGAGTCAGCAGGGCGATCAAAAGAGCGAGGAGTAAGAATTTCTGGAAAATCAGGCGTTATCTGCCAAGAGAAACCCGGAATTATGTCCCGGCTTTCATTGCAGCTTCTTACCTAATGAAGCACTACGATGAACATGGTTTGTTACCGAATTACCCTGACCTTGATCTCCAGATTACAGAAAACATCAAAGTGTACGGTGGCTTTACTTTCAATCAAATTGCGCAGATCACCGATTTGCCTCTCGAAACGATAGAATTTCTTAATCCGGCTTATCGGCAAGGCTTTATTCCGTCTGATGTCGAAGGGTATAATCTGATTCTTCCCAAAAGAGTAATGCCTGCTCTAAAGGAGTACTTGGATGGCATTCGTCCGGACTATTCCAAAAGTATTTCAATGGATAGTATGGTCATCATCAGACGTCCGGCTAATAATCCATCAAACTATAAGTATTTCAAGTCTATCTTTGTCGTTCAGGAGGATCAGCCTCTATCGGAACTGGCCGGCAAACTAAATCGTTCTGTTCATCAATTAAAGGCCTGGAATAACCTCAAGTCTAATCAGCTCCGGGAAGGCCAGGAAATTATTGTTTATCTGCCAAAAGAAGTGAAAAGGCTGCGGAACGCTTTTGAATTCATTCCAATGAAATCTTTTGAGCCTATACCAACGATGAAGCTGGATAAGCCCCTGGCTTACGTACCTTCTTACCGCAAAGAAGATAGACGGACGATGGTGAGGGTTAGTTCGCCGAAATTCCTCTATTATAAGGTTAGAAAAAAGCAACGCCTGGTCCAAATTGCCAAAAAGATCTACGGGGTTTCTCTGGAAGAAATTGCTCGGCTTAATAACTTTCCTTCGGATTATGTAGTAAAAGCTGGAACGGAAATCAGGATCAAACGACTGTATTGATCAGTTGTTCGTCATCGCTTTTTTGATCTTTTCAGAAGCAATGCGGGTAATCAGCTGACCACTTAAAATCAACAACTCTTGCTCAGTTGGCTTGATGGTGTACTTGGTGCCAATATTTACCAGGACTTCGTATAGGATATGCCGGTCTAATACGGAGATGGATTCAGGATCAGGATTATTCTTTAGTATTTCTACTAATCTTTCCTGACTTTCCTTGAGTTTGATCCTGGAAGGTAGTTTATCAGGCAGGGGAATATCTTCGATCAGGGTATAAAAACCCAAAAATATGGGTTCAATACCAAATTTGTTACCATTGGTTTCAAGCTCTCTTCTCAGCGTGGCTCTTCTGGCATACAAGCCGCTGGCGGCTAAGCTGAAAAATATCTTTAAACCGCTGTAATTCCCCTTCTTCTTGGAAAAGGTATACAAATGTCCGGAGGCATCAGCATCGATTATGATCATCACTTTTTTTGCGGAATTATCCTGATTGAGTACTTGCAAAGCGGTAAAATAGCCCTGGTTATCCGTCATCGCACCATCCATAACGTGCAGGAAAGGACGGTTGTCGACGTAAACGCTTTGCAAGGTAGAGTTCGGAATTAATACCGGGAAGCTACCGCTGGCTTTTATTCCTACCGATAATGGTATGTCAAAAGGATCTTGGCGCTGTTGTTCAATTGTTTTCATGCGATGTGTATAACCATTTACCCGGTAGGTCGCCAAAATATCGGGTGTAAAAGGAAAAATGGCCATCGTTCCGATAACTGAACTATTTGTAAAATGCATCGGGTATAATACCGGACTTTCGGTATCCGTTCTACGGATAAATACGTCACTCAATTTAATACTTTTTGCATTAGGATTATCTTTTCTTCGTTTATAACCCAATACATGATTATCAATGCTTTGTTCCAAGGCATCGCCATAATCAAGGTGATTAAACCAAATTTTGGTGTTGAAAAACCCCTTGATTAATCTACCCGTGTAAGAAACGCTGAGATCTTCTTTTATATGCCGCTTAACATAGTCGGCGAGTATGAAGGGTCCTTTCCGGGAAAAATAATTATGTTCGAACATCGCTGAAATGTAAGCACCACCTGCAAATCCACCACCAGAAACAGTGGACAAATAATCAACTTGATCAAGCGCGTCTTCTGTCTTTCGTATGTCGATCTGCTCAAGCCCCATCATGATGCCAATCGCAAAATTGGCCGCCCGGGATCCTCCTCCCGAAATGGCTAAGGTAACAGCAAGGCTGGAATCCTGATGAGCCCGTTCTTGTACCGATCTATAATAAGATAGGTCTACCGTCGGTACAACTTCTCCGTCTTTTAAAAACTGGGTACGGTCAACTTTTAAATAACGATTACATCCTAAACTGAAAATAATGAGCAGAAAGACAATGGAAAATCGATCAGTACGCATTTTTCGAATTTTTACGACCCGAAAATACAAATTTATAACGCTTGAGAATGAGGATGTCAAATTAAACATACTCGAGCTTTTGAATTACTTCGGTAAGTTTGTTACTGGGAGGAATACCTGTGCCAGTATATTGGTCAATCTGCTGTATCGCCTGTCTTAGGTTAAGCTTTTCCTGTAATTGAGCCAGGTAAATTCCTTGCCGGTCAAAATATTGCGCCAGGTATTCCTGTTCCGTTTGTCCCGGCGTAGGGATTAGTATCGCTTTTTTCTTAAGAGCCGCCAGATCCATGATACTGCTATAACCAGATCTGCAAACGACTATTTTTGAGGCGCAAATAGACTCATTCAGCTCATCACTATTCATGAACGGGATGATGGTGAGATGACCACTGGTTATTGCTGTATTTTCCTTTTTATATTTGCCTTGTACGATCAAAGTTCTTAGTTTTAAAGAACGTAGTTGAGGAATAAGTTCTTTTTCGAGAAAAGTTCTTTGTGGTTCCGGACCGGAAAGAATTACAATGATTTCGAATCGGGATTTGCGGTCTATTATTTGCATTCGGCTAAGCGGTCCAATATAGCATGCCTCGAATGAAGGTACCGGCTGGGATAGTTGTCCGGATAAACCGGTGCCTGCAGCGTAGTCAGGTACCCAACAATCATTAAATTGCCGGATTACCCAGTGGTGTAAGCTGTTGACTGTTTTTTTGAAAATGAAGGGCAGGATAATATTCAATTGGTGTGTTATATAAACACAATAAGCTTTTGAGGAAAAACAACCCAACCTGTTATCTGAAAGTATGATGTCAAAGGACTCTTTCTTCAGTATAGATCGCAGTAAAAAATGTTCTCTTAATACGACGACCATAAGCTTGGGAGCTTGCAGCGCCATGTTAAGCAACATATTTTTGAGTGGATAGCGAATATTATATGGCGGAAATTCGTGATATGGTAGTTGAGGAAATTCTTGCCGTAGTAATTTTAGGGAAGATCCCGAACCACCAAGCGTAACCGGGAAATTCTGTCGTTTTAATTCACGAATTAAAGGGATACAGCGGGTGGCGTGCCCTAATCCCCAGTCTAAAACAGTTACCAGTACCTTCTTAGCCATTTAAATACAAAATAATGAAATACAAAATTTTAAGGATAACCATAATCGTAATAATAGGAATGTTCATGCTTACCTGCCGGGCAGCAGATTGTGGTTGTCCTATGCATTAGACTGGTCTCCCTATTAGATATCAGATTAAAATTGCCAACCCTGCATAAATGAGATCATGAGTTAGACAGGCTAGCGCTAAGCCTTATTTCATCCTTGTTTTCGTCAAAAAAACGGTACTTGGTCAATGGATAATCCGTTTTGGCTTTGATCCTTATCCACTTATGGTGTTTTTTCAACCACTTTATTTGAAAAGGAAAAAAACCTTTAGTCAAATAAGCGTGTATGAAAGGGTGAACGTACAAAGTGATCTTAGACTTAGGTCTGGACTGGGCTACGAAATTTAAATCTCTTTCAATGTCATCCGTAATCAGGATAGTAGCATTCACTTTTCCTGAGCCATCGCAGGTTGGACAAGTTTCGGCCGTATTGATCTTAATTTCCGGCTTCACCCGCTGGCGGGTTATCTGCATCAAGCCAAATTTGCTTAATTGCAGGATCGTATGTTGAGCGCGGTCTTTTTTCATAAACTCTTTCATTGACTTATACAGTTTCTTTCTGTGTTCAGTATTTTTCATGTCAATGAAATCGATGATAATAATGCCGCCGATATCTCTTAGTCTTAACTGTCGTGCAATTTCTTGGGCAGCTTCCAAATTGACTTTTAGGACGGTATCTTCTTGGTGGCGGCTGCCGACCTTATGACCACTGTTTACATCAATAACATGCATGGCTTCCGTATGCTCGATCACCAAATAAGCACCACTGGACATGGTGGCTGTTTTGCCAAAGGAGGTTTTGATCTGTTTGGAAACGCCATGTGAATCGAAGATCGGACGTTTTGAACGGTGGTAGTTTAAAATTTTGATCTGCTCCGGAGAAATGGAAGAGAGGTAGTTCTTTATGTTTTGGTGAAGCTGTTTATCGTTAACGACTATTTTATTGAAAGAATCAGTGAGCAGATCACGCAGGATACTCGAGGTTTTGTCCAGTTCACTCAGTAGTTTGATCGGAGGTTTGGCCTTGTGCAGTTGGGAAAATATTTCTTCCCACTTTACTAGGATCTCTTGAAGTTCTTCGTGTAAATCAGCTGCTTTTTTACCTTCCGCCGCAGTCCGGACAATAACGCTAAAGTTTTTGGGTTTCATAGACTCGATCAAAGCCTTCAACCTTTTTCTTTCTTCAGCATTGGATATTTTCTTTGATACGGCGATTACGTTGTTAAACGGGGTAATAACGAGGTAGCGACCGGGGATGGTCAGCTCACAACTTAGACGGGGACCTTTCGTTGAAATGGGCTCTTTTAAGACCTGTACAAGAATCTGTTGTTTCTTCTTGAGTACCTGGTCAATTTTACCGGTTTTAATAATTTCAGGTTCTATTTGGAAATTATCGAGCAGGTGCGTTTTTAAGCTTCCATTGATCGAGCGGTTGGTGAATGTGATCAATGACTTTAACTTAGGGCCAAGATCCGTATAATGTAAAAACGCATCCTTTTTGTGACCAATGTCTACAAAGGCTGCATTAAGACCTGGCATTAAACGCTTTACTGTACCCAGGAAAATGTCTCCGACACTAAAATTGTTGTTCGTTTTTTGGTATTGTAGTTCGACCAGTTTAGAGTCTTCTAAAAGGGCTATTTCAACTACTTCTGGGGTGGAATTAATGATTAATTCTTTTTCCACATAAAATGCTTTTACGGACATGAATACCGGCGACACGCATTAGCTAGGCAAGAAACGATTGGTTTCAATGAAATGTACGTCAATTCTCCCTGCGACTTAAAAGATTAGCAAGGTTGAAAGCATAATATCGTTATTCATCAAAACACTGTGATAACCCCCACCCCATACAATTGCATTAATTTCGTATCGTGGTGGGTTGCATTGTTAAATAAAATACTTTTGCATTCGTCTAACAATAATACCGAATGACCAATTGGGGTAATTACGCTTCAATGCATAAAAATCACCCTGTTTTATGAGTCATTTATGGTATAATTTGGGTTTAAGGGTAATAAATTTCTTATGGTCTTTGAGGTTAATCAATCGTTTGTTTTTAGAAAAATTGCCCCTTAATTTGAAATTTCAGGTGTAAATTATCCTCAATGGTTTAGAAAGAGATTGCTTTACACGAGTAATTTTTTCGGTTTTGCTCACTATTAAAAACTCCTTCTTAAGCTTGATTGGCTTAAGGTGTTGTAAGATCTTGATTTTCGGGACGAGCAATATTTTCTTTTACCTAAATGTACTGAACTTTTGTTTAATAAGACATTGGTATTTACAGGTCATAAAAGTAAATACCAATGTACCATTCAGTAATAAATGTGTATCGACGGCAGTTATGCCGGGATAATGAAATTATTTATTTTTCTTTTTATGGCGATTTTTACGTAGCCTCTTTTTTCTTTTGTGCGTTGCAATCTTATGTCTTTTACGCTTTTTTCCACACGGCATATGAATCTATCTTTATTAAGTTTTTAAATTGATTTTATTCTGAACATCTTTCCTGATACAATGCAGCCTGTTCTGTATTTCCAGCATTTTGGTGTGCCTGGGCTAACAGGCAAACGGCATTTTTGTTATCGGCCTCTATTTCAAGGACTTGATTTAATCTTTCAATTGCCCTTTCAAATTGACCGGTTCTAATGGCGAGCCGGGCAAGTTGATTGAGCACTTGAGTATTTTGGGGATTTTCCTCATTTAAATTCCGTAACATCAAGATCCCTCGCATTGGATTATCTGATGGCGGATTTTCCACGTAGGTTAATGCTAAATTAACTTTGTTTCCTACATTTTCAGGATTAATGGAAATTGCCTTTTCAAACGCTGAAATTGCCTTTTCAATACAAAATTCCCGGACTTTTTCCTCCTGTGATTGCTGCAGACAAAGCACGAAAGTAGTGCCCGTAATTGACCACGCTTCCTCTGTGTTGTCTTGTAAGGCAATTTGTTCTGCGTAATGACCTGATACCGAAGGATATCCAAAGTCATACCACTTTTTGGACAACTGTTTATATTGATCGACCTTCAAACTGTCGGCAATAATTCCTTCTAATTGTTCCTCCAATAAAAGAATTTCTCCCAACTGACTACTTTTTAGGGATTCTTTCGCGTCCCGGATGAGCACGGCTGCACTCGTACGCTGCACCGATGTTGCTCTGTTTTCGCTAAAAACCTTTTGATCATCTGTCTTAGTTTCACAACCAAAATACAAAATCCCAAGTAAAACGACTGACCCGATGATCAAGCCCCATTGTCCTTTCGTCATATCTTTATCAGATCTGGCAGCTGAAGATAAAAATTATCCCACTTATTATTCTTTATCCTTTGCCGGTAATTCCTTTACATTTTCCTTTACCTGCTCAACGAATATTTTGGCAGGTTTGAAAGCAGGGATGTAATGTTCCGGAATTTCGATAGCAATATTTTTCTTAATATGGCGACCAATTTTCTTGGCTCTTTTCTTTACAATAAATGATCCGAACCCGCGGATGTATACATTTTCTCCTTCTCCTAATGAATCTTTCACTTCCTTAAAAAAGGTCTCCAAAGTTACTAATACATCTACCTTTGGAACACCTGTTTTGTCCGAAATTGCTGTAACTAGATCAGCTTTTCTCATTGTTACTGATTGGTTTATAGAAAGTTATGGATAAAATTTCACGTTTTCCAAAACGAGAGGCAAATTTCGTAATTTTATTCCTTAATGAAAAAAAATATTTAGCTATTTTTTATTTTTTTTGTCTAATTTTCAAGTGCTTAGCAATCCATTGTACAACAACATCAGTTCTAATCTGGTTGTATCAGTCTATTATTCCTAAGAATTGAACTACATTTGCCGGACAAAATTGATGAAACAAATTATGATAGTAGTTACGGGTTCAGCCGGATTTATAGGCAGTTGTCTCGTCAGAAAATTGAATGATGAACAATTCACCAACATTTTATTGGTCGATGATTTTAGTAATTCACAGAAAAATATCAATCTCAAAAACAAGAAGTACGCCGACCAGATCCATCGCAGTCAATTCATCAACTGGCTCATAAAAAACGGGGAAGATATCGAGATGCTCTTTCACCTGGGCGCCAGGACCGATACTACAGGAAAAGATCCGGAAATTTTTGATCACCTTAATTTAAACTACAGCAAGTCGGTCTGGCAATGGTGCAGCCAGTTTAAAATCCCGCTAATTTATGCTTCCAGCGCCGCTACCTACGGCTTGGGTGAGGATGGTTTCGAAGACAATCATAAAATCGTTACTCAATTACACCCACTCAACTTATACGGCGAATCCAAAAACGATTTTGACCGCTGGGTATTACAACAAGAAAAACGACCGCCCTACTGGGTAGGCCTCAAATTCTTCAATGTCTACGGCCCGAACGAATACCATAAAGGACGCATGGCCTCCGTCATCTTCCACACCGTGAAGCAAATCCAGGCGACCGGTCAGATGAAACTTTTCCGCTCCCACCGTGAAGATGTAAAAGACGGCGAACAAAGCCGCGATTTCATCTATGTCAAAGATGTGGTCGACGTATGCTATTTTCTCATGCAAAATAAAGTAGAAAACGGACTTTACAACTTAGGTACAGGCCAGGCGCGTACCTTTTGGGACCTGGCCGTCAATACTTTTCAAGCAATGGGGCTCGAACCTAACATAACCTTCATCGATACGCCTGCCGATATCCGGGATACCTACCAGTATTTTACAGAAGCCAATATGAATAAATTGCGTAATGCAGGTTATGACCGTTCTTTTTACAGCCTGGAAGAAGGAATTGGGGATTATGTCAAAAATTATTTGCTGGAGAAAAAGGTTTGGTAAGTTCATTGAAGCCAAAATAAGGAGACCGTTCTATAAAAACCATAAGTTACTATCTTTAGCCAAAAATTCTTTTGACTAGAAAAGTATCTCGGTTTCGTTCCCGTTTTTTAAGTATTGTATTTTGGTCCATCATTTCCGCTGCTTTTATCGGGCCGGGTACCGTCACTACAGCCGCAAAAGCAGGTGCTTCCTTCAATCTGGCCCTTTTGTGGGCCTTGGTCTTTTCTATCTTTGCTACTATTGTGTTGCAGGAGGCGGCGGCGCGGATCTCCATTGCTTCCGGTAAAAGCTTAGGGGAGATTATCACCGCACAGACTACCGGAAATTCCCGTCGTATTGCATTCCTCTTATTTCTTGCCGTTGCCTTTGGTTGCGCGGCTTATCAGGCAGGGAATATGCTGGGGGCTATCTCCGGCCTGGAATTGTTTACTACCCTGCCTCGATGGATAACGACATCTTCAATATTTTTGGTAGGGAGCGGACTGCTATTCATTGGCAATTATAAAATTATTGCAAACTTTCTGGGCTTGATCGTAGCAGGTATGGGCGTTGCCTTTGTCTTCGTTGCCTGGAATGCCGACCTGACCAGTGCAGCTTCCTATGCTGCTTTTCCGCCACAATTGCCCGACGGTTCTTTATGGTTGGCCATCGGTTTAGTCGGAACCACAATTGTTCCTTATAACCTGTTCCTAGCCTCTGGTATCAGCCAGGGACAGGATATTCAGGAAATGCGTTGGGGCATCACCGGAGCGGTATTGATCGGCGGATTGATCTCCATTGCCATACTCATTGTAGGTACCCAAACGGTAGGGGAGGAGTTTAGTTTTTCGGCTTTAGCAAATGCCTTGGAAACCGGACTTGGAAATTGGGCCGTCCCTTTCATGGGGCTGGGCCTTTTTGCCGCTGGTCTCAGCTCTTCCATTACCGCACCTTTGGCGGCGGCAATAACGGCGGGTAGTCTTTTTGACAAAGGGGGAGACTGGGCACCGGCATCCTGGCGTTTCCGTCTCGTCTGGCTGATCGTTATGCTGACCGGTTATTCCTTTGCCATGCTGAACTTTCAGGCTATTCCGGTCATTATTGCAGCACAGGCTATTAATGGATTGTTATTGCCCATCGTTACGGTTTATCTGATTTTGACGGTCAATAACCGCGCCTTGCTTGGAGAATACGCCACGAGGGGCTGGCTCCTCAATAGCCTATTCCTGTTGATCGTCGGGGTCACTTGTTTTCTAGGCCTCAATAATCTCGCAAAAGCATTGACAAGGACGCTTCCCGGCATGGCTGACTTGCCGCCAGAGGTCTTAAATGGAGGGATATTAATCCTAATCGCCTTCATTTTGTTTTGGATAGTGTGGAAACTCAGAAGAGTATCAAAATCATGAAAACAGTTTAGGGTATTAAAACATGAATTTAATCGAGCAGTATCAATCCCGTCAGGCAGCTTTTTTCGAAAAGTCATTGCAATTAAAACAAAAATACAATCGCTTTGCTTACGTCCGGTTGATCGCTTTCTTGCTGGCGATAACGGTGGTTATTTTGTTGTGGAGCACTTCCTGGTTATTGGGACTGGGTTTTGCCATTTTATTTATCGTAGGGTTCTACCGCTTTGTACAATGGCATCAAAGGATCAGAGAAAAGGAAAAACACCACCTGGCTCTGACCAAGGTCAATTCAAATGAGTTGAGGTGTCTCCAGCATGAGTATCAACAATTTGATGATGGAAGCACTTTCCTCGATCACCAGCATCCCTACGCAGTAGATCTGGATGTCTTTGGTCCGTATTCCTTCTTCCAATATACGAATCGCACGACGACTGCTATTGGACGCAACTGTCTGGCTACCTATCTGAGTAATCCTGCGGGGAAAGAAGAGATAGAAGCCCGGCAGCTGGCCATTAAGGAATTGAGTGCTAAACTGGATTGGCGGCAACATTTCCAGGCCTACGGAATGGATGCGGAGGATAAACCAGAACATTTGGAAGCCTTGAAGTTGTGGCTGGAAGAAGAAAACATCATGCTGGAAAATGGGCTGTTAAAGGCTGCGCTGATCATCATTCCTATTTGGTCTCTGCTTTTTTTGGTATTGATCGCGCCTTATTATCCCTGGTTTTTTACCTTATTGTGTTTATTACCTGCTGGTTGGATTCTGGGTACTACGACAAAGCTTGTTAATGTCATTCACGCGCACACCACCAAGGCAGGTAAGGCTTTGGCTATTTATGCCCAGTTGATCCGTTGGGTAGAGCAGGAGTCTTTCCAGAATGAGCAATTAATCCGATGCCGGCGGGTATTTCAGACCGAAAAAGGATTGGCTTCCGAGCAGTTGGCCAAATTGGCTTATATTATCAATCAGCTAAACGTTCGTTATAACCCTTTCGCCATATTGCTTAATCTTTTTGGACTGTGGGATCTGCATTGGGTTTACCGGCTGGAGAAATGGAAGCAAGAAAACGCTCCGAATCTTTTTGAATGGTTTGAAGCGTTGCAGGAAATCGAAGCCTTAAACAGTTTGTCAACGACTTATTATAATAATCCGGATTGGGTTTTTCCTGCCATAGGCGAGGACGATATTTTAAAAGCAAAAGAATTGGGGCATCCACTGATTTCCTCTGCGAAAAGAGTAGCTAATGACATAGAACTGCCATTGCACGGACATATCAAATTGGTTACCGGATCGAACATGGCGGGGAAATCTACTTTTTTACGAACGGTAGGGTTGAATACAGTCCTGGCAATGGCCGGAGCTCCGGTTTGTGCCCGGGCAATGACATTGCCGCTCATTCAGGTATACACCAGTATGCGTACGCAGGACGCCCTTCATGAAAGCACCTCTTCCTTTTACGCCGAATTGAAGCGATTAAAATTGATCATCGAAGCCGTAGAAAGTAAAAAAGACGCTCCTTATCAGCCGGTATTCTTATTGGATGAGATTTTGAAAGGCACAAACTCCAACGACCGGCATGCCGGTGGTAAAGCGCTGATCAAACAACTGATCGCTGCCAAAGGGTCAGGGATCATTGCTACCCACGACCTCGACTTGGGTAAGTTGGAAGAACAATACAACGGAGCCGTTGAAAACCTGTGCATGGAAGTCTCTATCAAAGACGGAGCGTTAGATTTTGATTATAAATTAAGGAAAGGTGTAAGCCAAAGCTTTAATGCTACGATATTAATGCGTGAAATGGGAATTGCAGTTGAGGATGCATGATACACTGAGAACCTAGACTTGGTTAATGAGTTGTTAATCAAAAAAAAATCTTAATTTTTCAAATTAAGAATCATTTAATTTATCGTGATCGTCAATTTAAATCATTTGAATACATGGAAGCCAGAATCTTATACGTAGAGGACGACGAAACCCTGGGGTTTGTCACCCGTGATAATTTGGAGTTGAAAGGTTATAAAATCGTTCATTGTAAAGACGGAAAGACTGCATTGGATCTGGTAAAGACAGAAACCTTTGATCTGTGTATTCTAGATGTAATGTTGCCGGGAATTGACGGATTTACGATTGCTAAAGCGATCAGAAAGAAAGATCACCAGGTTCCCATTCTGTTTTTAACGGCAAAGTCCCTAAAAGAAGATCGCATTCACGGATTGCAAATTGGA
Source organism: uncultured Saprospiraceae bacterium (assembly GCA_964533785.1). Taxonomy (GTDB): domain Bacteria; phylum Bacteroidota; class Bacteroidia; order Chitinophagales; family Saprospiraceae; genus JANQRV01. Next base: position 17,828 of record CAZHNG010000091.1, read on the forward strand.
GGTGACGATTATATCGTTAAACCCTTTAGTATTGAAGAACTCATCCTTAAAATAGAAATATTCCTCAAACGCAGTAAGATTTCTTCCCAACCCTCAGAAAGCACCCTTTCGGTAGGTGATTTTACCTTTGATTATCCCAATTTACGGTTGATCAATGGAGATAACCTACAAAAGCTGACCCAGCGGGAAGCTGATTTATTGAAATTCCTGGTCGATCGCCGGAATGCGGTAGCCAAAAGATCAGAAATCCTGAAGAAATTGTGGGGGCGCGACGATTATTTTTTGGGCCGTAGCCTGGATGTTTTTATTTCTCGGCTGCGTAAATATTTAAAAAGTGATACTTCCCTAAAGATCGACAATATACACGGCGTCGGTTTCCGGTTGGAAGAACAGAAGCCGGAAAGTTAGAAATTAGGCGTATTGGGTATCCTGGTGTGGATTTCCATAAATCATCAAACTTTCTTTACATTTGACCAGTACTTTACTCAATCAAAACAAAAGATGAAGGGAATTATTTTGGCAGGAGGGCTTGGCACCCGTTTATATCCTTTGACATTAGCCGTAAGTAAACAATTAATGCCGATTTATGATAAACCCATGATCTACTATCCTTTGTCTACGTTGATGTCAGCGGGAATTCGGGATATTTTGATCATTTCTACGCCGCACGATTTACCAAATTTTCAAAAGCTATTGGGAGATGGCAGTGACTTAGGAGCTAGTTTCTCTTATATTCCCCAGTACGAACCGAATGGACTTGCCCAGGCATTTGTATTAGGCGAGCCATTCATAGGCAACGACAGTGCTGCGCTGATCTTGGGGGACAATATTTTTTATGGCAGTGGTTTGGAAGAAACGCTTCGGGAAAGTGTTGATCCGGAGGGAGGTGTAGTTTTTGCCTACCGTGTTGCCGATCCTACAAGATACGGGGTAGTAGAGTTTGACGATCAATTCAATGCCATCTCCATTGAGGAAAAACCCCGTCACCCCAAATCCGATTATGCCGTTCCGGGTTTGTATTTTTATGATAACAAGGTGGTAGAAATTGCTAAAAATTTAAAACCCAGTGCGCGGGGAGAATATGAAATAACGGATGTGAATATACACTATCTGAAGGCAGGCAGGTTAAAGGTCGGAGTATTTGGCCGCGGTATCGCTTGGCTGGATACGGGAACACATACCTCCTTAATGCAAGCCGGTCAGTTTATCCAAGTTATCGAAGAACGACAAGGTTTAAAAATCGGCTGTATTGAAGAAACGGCATTCGAAATGGGCTTTATTAATGCTGAACAGCTGGAAAAACTGGCTATGAAGTATATCAAAAGCGGTTATGGCCAGTATTTGCTAAATTTGATTAAGCAGAAGGAAACGCATTAGTCTTGAATCTTAAAAAAAAATTAAAATGCGGCGTATTTCTCGTTTGTTTTTCCGGCTTGTTAGTTTTTTGATTGGGGGTGTAGTGTTAGTGATAATTTTTAACACCTTGCGGTTTTCTTCACGCCAGGTTCCCGTTAGCCCGATCGAAGCAGTAGAGATTGACGATGAAGTGTTGCAACGTTTGTCCAGCGCTGTTCAGATTCCGACCATATCCTATGAAAATTTTTCAGATCCAGCACCTTTTTACGAACTAGATACTTTTATCTCTGAGGCTTTCCCGCTGGTAGATTCCTTTTTGATCAAGGAAAAAATCAACTGGAGTACCCTCTACAAATGGGAGGGTAAAAATGCACGGCTGGCACCTATTTTGTTAATTGCACACATGGATGTCGTTCCGGTGGCGGATTCATCAGCCTGGCAGGTGCCTCCCTTTTCCGGTATCATTCAGGATGATTCCGTTTGGGGACGGGGAGCGCTTGATGATAAAAACTCCTTAATGGGTTTGTTGGAAGCCGTAGAAATGTTGTTGAAAGAGGGATATTACCCGGAACGCTCCGTTTATCTTGCCTTTGGGCACGACGAAGAGATCGGTGGATTGGAAGGTGCACAAGCAATTGCTGAATATTTTCACGAGCAAGGTATCCGTTTTGAATATGTTTTGGACGAAGGACTGGTTGTTTTGGAGAATGCATTGGCAATGTTAGAGCCACCGGTAGCAATGATCGGTGTTGCAGAAAAAGGTTATGTTTCCCTGCATTTGACGGTTAAAATGCCCGGTG
>CAZHNG010000091.1:19993-20841 GCA_964533785.1 uncultured Saprospiraceae bacterium
GGACACACAATGATGCCACCGCCGGAAACCGCCGTCAGCGTACTGAGCAGTGCCATCGAAAAATTACAGCATCATCCTTTTCCGGCAAAAGTAAACGGAGCGACTAAGCAGTTGTTCAATTACATCGGCCCCGAAATGTCTCCATTGTATAAAGTTTTGTTCGCCAATTTATGGTTGACAAAGGGAGTGTTAACTCGTCAGTTGAGTCAGGATCCTCCTGCCAATGCGACTATACGTACTACCGTAGCCCCCACCATCATCAGTGGGGGAATAAAAGACAACGTGCTGCCTGCTCAGGCAAAGGCAACGGTAAACTTTAGAATATTACCAGGAGAAACTACGGCTTCCGTTAAAGCCTATGTCAAAGAACTGATCGATGATGAACGCATCGAGATCTCCGAAGTCAATGCCGCTTTTGCTAAGGATCCGTCACCCGTATCTCCTACGGATGCTTTTGGGTTTACGGTCATCCAGCGCACTATTCAGGAAATATTTCCTGCGGTAATCGTTGCTCCCGGATTGGTAATTGCAGGGACGGACAGCCGCCACTATGCCAGTGTTACCGAAAACATCTACCGGTTTATGCCGGTAAGGATCAATAAAGCGGAATTGTCCAGAATTCACGGCGCAAACGAAAGAATTAGTGCCGTGAATTACAAACAAATGATACGGTTTTACCGGCAATTGATCATCAATAGTTGTAAGTGAGTAATTTTGCTAGACGCTAGACGCTAGACGTTAGACGCTAGACGCTAGATGCTAGACGCTAGATGCTAGACGCTAGATGCTAGACGCTAGATGCTAGATGCTAGATGCTAGACGCTAGACGCTAGACGTTAGATGCTAGA
>CAZHNG010000092.1:0-20355 GCA_964533785.1 uncultured Saprospiraceae bacterium
AGCATAAAATTTGCCTCGCTTTCGCTCGTTCATGACCCACCGAACAAGTCTAATGATTTTTCTTCTAAAATTACTTTGATTCCCTCTGCGAAAAGAGGAAAAGACAGTAGTAGTCTAGAGATATCTGGATTTAAACATTATTTGGGTTTTCCAACCGGCTATTTTGCTAACAAAGCTAAAACGATAGTTTTTCTTTCCAGGGGTGCAGCTATGGAACGAATAGATAAAAATGGTGAAATTCAGATTTCAAAAGAGGAAGCAGATCGTAGGAACTATAAGCGGATAAAAGATAAGGTGGAGGCTCTCCTCAACTGATGAAAAGAGCCTCGTAAATAAAGGGTTTCTAATTTTCCTTTTTTGGTCAATCAGTTTATTCTTGCCTTTAAACTCATTTTTGAAATACCTCATCAATCGGGGTTTGCGCAATGTGGTTCATGTAGTTGTTAAATACATTAAACAAAAAGCCGTATTTTTACATGTATGAATTCAAACGAACTCAAAGAATTACCCATTGGGCGCCAGACTTTCAGTGAATTGATTGAACAAGATTTACTGTACAACGATAAAACGGATTACGTATGGAATTTGGTTAGCCAAGGTAAATACTATTTCCTTTCCAGACCGAGACGATTTGGGAAGTCAATGAAATGAATTTCAACCAACAGGAAATTATGGAAAATTTCATAAACGCCTTTGAAGGGCTATCATCTTTACAAAAACTAGGATGGGTTTTTTTATGCCTATTGGTTTTTTGGATACTAGAGGGTGCCATTCCACTCGTTCAATTGAATTACAAAAAGCTGAAGCATACCGGCGTAAACCTGTTCTTTCTGGGTTCTGACCTATTGATCAACGTTTTATTTACGGCTGCTACCGCCGGCGTTTACGTTTGGGTGATCCAAAATAATGTTGGTGCATTGAACTGGGTAGAACTGCCATTCTGGTTGGAACTCATCCTGGCAGTGATGTTACTCGACCTGATCGCCCAGTGGTTTGCGCACTATCTGCTGCATAAAGTAAAGTGGATGTGGAAATTTCATTTGGTACACCACAGTGATACCAATGTTGATGCGACCACGGGTACCCGCCATCATCCGGGAGATTACTTCATCCGCGAGGTATTCTCTTTATTTACGGTTGTACTCTTCGGAATACCGATCGCCTTCTACATATTCTACCGCATTTTAACGGTCTTTTTCACCTATCTTACCCACGCCAATATCATCTTACCCCAATGGCTGGACCGATCCCTGAGCCTCATTTTTATCACGCCGAATATGCATAAATTCCACCATCATTTCGAGCGGCCTTGGACGGATTCGAATTACGGCAATATTTTCTCATTCTGGGATCGCTTATTCGGCACCCTGGTTTACGATGATCCCCGAAAAGTCCGTTACGGAGTGGATGTATTGGAGGATGAATTGGATGAAAATATCGGCTACCAACTTAAGGTACCTTTTGATCGTACCGTTAAAACGGATTATTGATATTTTATAAATCAATTAGACTTTTAACGTAACCTTTTAAGTGTTTGACAATCGAATAACCACACAATCAATAGTTTACCTTAAAGGTCAATTCGATTTTTTTTATTTTAAAATGTTAAAGTAGTACGACTATCACCGCTAACTTGTCTAACACGCAATCACGTAAACCCTCCTTTACCCTAAGACCTCCCGTAAAATAGCCGGCGCATTCAATCCCGTTAAACTTTCAATATGAAGCCGGTAATAATCGATCAGGTCGTTGAGCAGCCTTTTTCGCTGTGGCTTGGCAAGTTTAAATTCAGTGATCGCATCAAAAGAAGGAACTGATAATACCTGGTGAAATATCTCACTAGAGTCTTCATTCATGAAATAATTATGGCTGGGTCTGGATTCAACAAAAAGCCCCTCTTGCAAATCAAAGAAACAAGGATCAGAGGGTTTGTGGTCACTAGGCATAATTCCCAGGTGGTAGCTCAATTGTACTAGAAAGAACAGAGGGTAATTCGCAACAGATCCTTGAGCAAGATCCAATAAGACAAAAGTCTCCTTTAAAAAGTTGAATAACTGCGTATTCTCCACTCTTTCTTTAATTGTTTTTTGGGCAACTTCGATCATAAAAAGGCCGATGGTTCCTTTTACCAGTTCAAAGGGTATTGACTGATAAACGCAGGCAGTCTTAGCTTCCTTGATCCGGTTCAGAGAATGGTTAGGGCGGTCATAAACGACCAGATCCAATATATTCATCGGCCGGAAAAGATTGGCTTTTGTCTTGGCTTTACTGCTTCTCACTCCGCTTATGATATATTGCCGAACCCCTAGTTCCTCCGTAAAGATCGTACAGATCAAACTGGTTTCGGAATATTTTACACTCTTAAAAACGATACCTTGGGTTTGAATTAGCATAATAATAGTGTAACCATTTTCTTATTGGTTAGTATTCTCTAAAGAAAAAGAAACGAAAAGCGTTAAACAAATCTTAAAGTACAGCTATTTTTGTTTTTCGTGCGTCTTTTTCGAGAATTAACTGTCTATACAGACGAACAAAAAAACCGAAAAGCGATTAATTGTTAACGACAGCACTTCAGTTAAAACAGCAGAGAGTAAGCATTTTATTCCAAACAAAAATCTGCTGAAGACCCAGAGCGGCTATTTTTTACTACGTCAATAATCCTTTTTCAAAAAATAAAAAGGATTTGGTAAAAAACCTCCGTTTTGCCAAACAAAATTTTAACACAAAGGTTATATTGACTTAAATTTAAAATTATATTTGCATTGTTATTTTGTAAATGTAATCACCTGACTGATTTTTTGATTCGTGAATGCTTGGTAATTCACCTAAACCTTAATGAAGGATGAAAAAAGTATTAATAATTGTTGCGCTATTGGTTGGTTCGCACGTGCTTTTCGGTGCAGACAGTTTCCCATGCAATGATTCGAAGTATCTTAATTCAGCAGCTTCGCTGACAGACCAAATGACCGAATATCTGGTCAATAATATTTGGTCAAGCAAAACCAATGCGCTGGCCGGTTCTTCTGAGCGGTCTCTTTATTTCAATTCGAATGGCCAGGTAAATTTATTAATTCATCATAACAATGAATTGACCAGTTACCAATTTGGCAACTGGGAAGCCAGACAGGATGAGAGTGGTGGGCCTTATTTCCACTTGATATTTAACAATGATACTAACATTAGAGAATTTCAAGTTTTCGTTAAATGTAAAGAGATCGAATTGGTCAATACGAACAATGGTGCAACGCAAAAATTATCGTACGAAAAACAGGTAAACGAACTGAATAATTTAAGAAACTCAATAGTGGGATCCTGGCAAAACTCTATCCACGATGTATCCGGCAACATTCACTTTTTGAGCTATTCTCTCAACGATAACGGAGAATATGTCAGCAAAACTCAGACTAGAAGTTCTTGCACTGAGCAATACGGAACGTGGTCTCTTTCTAAAGACGGGCAATATCTCTTTTTCTACCCGCAAGACGGAACTCCGAATTTTGTCATCGGCATCGACTATTTAGAGGGTGATGAAATGGTTTTATCCATTGGTAACGTAGATTCTGGTAAAGTCATCGCCGACTTTGAAAGCCAGTACTTTAACAAGATATAATGCGTCCCGAACCGGGACGTCAAGGCTTTAGTGAGCGTTTTTTCAACCAATTTAATTTGTGAAGTGATCCTTTCCAAGGATCACTTTTTTATTTTCCAATAAACTAAAGAGCCTTCAAGCCTGACAAGATGCCCACACAATTATTAATAAGCAGTTAACCTTGCCTTAATTTCCAATTCATGATCGATTATGACATTTGCACTATCAGATTTAAGGAAAAAATATCTAGTCATTCTTGCTGTCATCTTTTCTCAGATATTATAATCTTTCCTGCAATCTAAAGTCGCTTTCTTGCCAGCGTTACGTCGCCCGACCTAACACTGGCAGTTTTTTTTATTCCTGATATTAAGTAAGAAAGCAGATTTAAGATGCCTGCCCAGCCCATACGGGCCCTACGTGGCTGACTCTGGTCAGGTAGTCAGGGACGCCAGACTGCATGCGCTTGATTATGAAGGGTACTGATGCTTGCGATCAGGACTTCATCGTTCTGCCTGTAAACGTCAGGGGAGTGTAAACATAGAATAATGCTGCTCTGCTACTTAACTAATTGAGAAGATAAAGATGGTCAATGCTCTACATTTCACTTCCGCAAGGAAATCTAAGATGTTCAAAAAGTAAGAATCAAAATTACTCCTCATCCTCTTGATCAACGATCAACCTATCCCCTATCCACGGATCATTAAGAGTTTTTTCCTCTTCGGATGTCTCCTTTTCAGCTTTATTTTCCTCTAACCAAAAATTATTGACCCCCTCTCCTGAAATGATACTTAATTTCTGCAAATTAACTAGCTCTAACAACCCCAGAAAAGTAATAATTGCGTGAATCCTGTTTTCACAAACGTCGAAGAGCTGTTTAAAGCTTGCTTTTTTGTATTTCCTGATCTGACGATAGATATAATCCTGTTGGTCGGCGATGGTATAATCAAATTGGTAGATCTTATGAACCGATTTGGGCCTGTTTTTTAGTTTAAACATCAAGGTCTCGTATGTCTTCAACAGCTTAAAAAGGGAAAGCGACTCCAGTTCAACATCAGCCAACGCTTTATTGGCGATTTTCTTCAATTCCTGGGAAATGTTTCCTCTTTCGTGTTGTTTAGAACGTTTCTCCTCGTATTCCCGCATTTCGTCCAGTATACTTTTATAGCGTTTATACTCCAAAAGTCGTTGTACGAGCTCTTCCCTCGGATCGATCTCATTGCCTTCTTCGTCCAGTTGTTTCCGGGGAATGAGCATTTTCGCCTTGATCCGGCAAAGCGTTGCCGCCACCAAGATAAATTCGCTGGCCAGATCAATATCCATGCGCTCCATTTCCCGGATGTAATTCAGGAAATCGTTGGTCAGCTTAGCAATGGCTATATCGTGAATATCCAGCTCGTCTCGCTCGATAAAAAAGAGCAATAAGTCGAATGGCCCTTCGAATTGGGGAAGTTGTATGGTGTAAGTTGCGCTCATATGTCGAATTTAAGATAGCTCTTTGAAGTTAGAAGGTACCTCGAAGGCGCTTCCTAACTTTTTAAGCCAATCTCAAAAATACCACAAAATAATACTGATATGAAAATATAATCTTGGATAATTTAGTCAGTATGATACCGTAGAAATGATTATTTTGGAACATTATCAAAACAAAATCGAATGCAGTACCGACTTCATAAAAAGGGAGTTAAGCGCGTGCTACTTCTTTTATTAACCGTTTTCTTCCTTGGCTGTCAACCTGAATCCTCTACCATCCGCCACGACTGGCCCACCTACAGTGCTGACAAAGCCGGTTCCAAGTATGCCCACCTCGACCAGATCAATACTTCCAACGTCCGCCAACTCGAACTGATCTGGAAATACAACACGGGCGATATGCGCGAACGGCCAGCCACTACCATTGAATGCAATCCCATCATTATAGACACGGTGATGTATTTGACCACCCCCGGACTCAAAGTGATCGCACTTGCTGCCGCAACGGGTAAAGAATTATGGCGTTTTGATCCTTATGCCGGAAAGCAGGCACGAGGGGTTAACCGTGGTGTCACCTACTACGATGACGGACAAAGCGGCCGTATCTTTTATGTGGCCGGCTCAAACCTGTATGCCCTTAATGCAGCAACCGGCCAGTCAATACCTTCTTTTGGTCAGGAGGGCATCGTAGACCTCTATGAAGGACTGGGGCGTGAAGTACGCAGCACCTGGGTAACTGCCGCCACTCCGGGCATCATTTATCAAGACTTATTGATCATGGGCTCTACGCTGGGGGAAGGGCCCGGCCCGGCTGCCCCCGGGCATATCCGTGCGTTCGATGTCAATACCGGAGCCATGCGCTGGATCTTTCACACCATCCCCCATCCTGGCGAATTCGGTTACGACTGGACCTATCAATTGGATGCAGGTGCTTATGCCACCCCTGCCACTTATGTCGTTGACGGAAAACAATACGTTGTGATCGCTGCCGGCGGTGGCGGTAAGCCGGGGACTAAGGCGGGGGGACATTATTATTGTTTCGGGCTCAGGTAAGTAGTAGAGCAGAAAAGTCTATTTTTTGCCAAAACGTAGATACCCTTCCGATCAGGAGCGTTGGTTGAGTAAGCCTTACAACAGGGGCATACTCTTTGAATTCAAATTATTTCGTACATTCGACAAATCAAATAACGCCTCATATGTCCGTTTCCAGAAAATTAGCCATAATTGTATTTGCCGATATCCAGGGATATTCGGCAATGATGCAGGCTGATGAGTTAAAAGCACTTTCTGTTTTGGACCGGTTTAAGAAGGTTATCGAGGAAGAAATTCCTCAACATGAGGGGCAAATAATACAATACTACGGAGATGGTTGTTTGTTTTCTTTTGACAGTGCTTTTCTTAGCTTACGCGCTTCCCTGTCCATGCAGCAGCAGTTCATCCAACAGGAAGTTCCCGTACGTATAGGAATACATCTCGGAGATGTCCTCTACAAAGACAACAATGTCTTTGGAGATGGTGTCAATATCGCTTCCCGCATTGAGTCGCTGGGCGTACCCGGCTCCATTCTATTATCCAAAACCGTCAGGAACCAAGTCAAAAATAAATCTGAATTTTCTCTAACTTCAGTAGGTTCGTTCCATTTCAAGAACATCACAGAACCTATGGAAGTATTTGCTGTTTCCAACCCTGGATTTATCGTCCCCAGTCCTGACCAAATGCAAGGGAAGCTAAAAAAGCCGTCAGCCCCTAAGCCCAGCCCGGAGGACCAACGTCAATGGGAGCGATATCAGATGTTGGAGATCCTGGATGCACTGGAACAGAAAAAGTGCGTACTGATTTTAGGCAATTATGCCTTTTCAAAACCCGCTTCTACTGCTGGGGATCCCGAATCAGAGTTTTTTCTCCCGGATCTTCTCCTGCGTGAACAACAAAAGTTAACCGGGGACCTTCCATCCGGAAGCCACCAGGATTTTTACACTGCTGCCCAGGCTCTTGTTGATCGGGCAGGTGGCCAGCGAATGTTCATGGAATTAACCCGGATTAGGTTGAAAGACCTGGGACTCAAACAACTCAATCGATTTAAAAAAATCAGTGAGATTCCCTTTGATCTGATTTTGTCCACCTACCCCTTTGATCTCATCCATGAAGTTTTTGAGAAAAATCAGATCCATCATCAGTATGCGTATTATAGCTATTTACAGGAACCTGCACTATTAGAACCTTTTTCGGATGATTATCCGCTCATTTACAATTTATTTGGCAGTGTGCGGCATAAGGAATCCATGGTGATCTCCCTGGATCGTTTATATCAATTTATTTTTGGAGTGCTTGGGGTTCGGCAGTTGCCTAAATTGATCCAGGATAAGATCAAGCAGGCAAGCCACCTGGTTTTTCTGGGTTTTTCTTTCGATGATTGGTATATGAAACTGCTATTGCGCGTACTAAAAGTCCATGAGAAAGAAATCTCCTATGCACATCCCCCCGGATCTTCGGGCCTGGGCCGGCAAAATAAAATGTTTTTCGAATCCAATTTTAAAGTCACCTTCCTCGACAAAAAGATTGATGAATTTGTTTCGGGCTTGCACGGCCTTTGTGAGGAAGAAAACTTATTGAGAAAAGGAAAAACAACAACCTCCGGATCACAATACGATGAATTGCATTTTTTGGTTGAAAAATACCGTTTGGAAGAAGCACTTGAAAAGTTGGACGAATTGATCATTAATGATGGGAAAGAAGGAGGTTTGTTAAAGGAATTGGGAGAGTATCAGCAAAACTTTCATAAAATCAGGGAATGGGAAAATTATCAAAGTTTCAGCAAAGAGGAACTGGAAAAGAAATGGCGGCAACTAAGAAATAAATTATCAATATTTATTGATCGTGTCTCGGAGTTTATCCCTGCTTAAATACTGACTGGAAATGACCAACTTACGATCACGTTATCCCGGGCTTCGGCCTTTTGACCCAGAAGAACAACAATACTTCTTCGGCAGAGATGAGGAAATAGAGTCTGTCTGCAGGTTGTTGGATCTTGATAACCTGACCATTTTACATGGCTCTTCGGGAATGGGAAAGTCATCACTTATTAATGCGGGCATTCTTCCGGCTTTGAGCAAAATCAGGAATTGGGACGTTCCCTATCATATCGTTACCATCCGGTTTACAAATTATGACCCGGAACTTGCAAAGATAAGAAGAGAAAAACAAGGTCTTCAGGGTTCCGATCCTGATCTCATAAAAGATCCTATCGATCGCTTTATCACGGCTTGTTTAGGTGAAGAACATAACTGGGAAGAAGCTATCCCCATGCCCAAACCCAGTCTGTGGCTTAGTGCTAAAAAAATGGTGATTGACCAGGCAGTACATCCACTCCGGATCGTTTTCATTCTGGATCAGTTTGAAGAACTTTTCACTTACCCTGAAGCACGTGTGGAGGAATTTGCCCAGCAACTTGAAGAGCTCTACCACCAGACCCTGCCTGAATCGGTAAGGAAAGGGCTGGAAAGAAAACAGATCATAGAAGCAGAGCTCCAACCTAAAGATAGGCGGCTACCCAACCCCAAAGTGGCCCAACTGATGGCTAGGATCGGGGAACCCCTGGATGCCAAAATATTAGTCTCCATGCGTTCTGACAAACTCCATTATCTGGAGCGACTCAAAGCCTACCTCCCCGAAATGATGCTCAACAGTTATGAATTAAGAAGCTTTGACATCGATCAGGCGAAAACAGCCATCAAACAACCCGCATCTCTGGCCGGGGATGAATTTGTTTCTCCTCCCTTTACCATTAGTGAACCGGTGCTGGATGAGTTGATCAGCTTCCTTTTGGATAAAAATACCCGTCGGATTGATCCTTCCCAGCTCCAAATTGTATGTCAGCATATTGAAAAAAGAATCATTGATCGGGAGAAAAAAATGAAAAAATAGCGCGAAAATTGATTGAATAAAAAGGATATGGAACAATCCAAAATACCTGTAACGACAGCAGAACACAGCAGCACCGAAAAAACGGCAAGACCTTTTTTTGCCCTGGAAATGGAGGATATCGGCGATCTCGATAAAGTGCTACGCAGCTATTATCTTAGTCAGATCAAAAAAATAGAAAAACGGAAAGATCGCAAACTAGCTCGCCAATTGCTGGAAAATCATCTAATCCTACCCAAATCAAAGAACCGTACTTCCAAAGATTCAGCGTATATAAAAGAAATACTAGGCATTGATTTTGGCTTATTAGAAAGATTGGAAGAATCTCGTCTGATCCGGCGCATTCATAAAAGAGGGAGTAATCCGATATACGAAATTAGTCACGATACATTGGTCGAACCGATCCTCGCCGAAAAGAGAGATAGAGAGGTGATTACCCGTTTCATCAAAAGAGCCTGGAAATATTTAATTCTCCTTTTATTGCTGTGGTTTTTGTTTGGCATGTTGTTCGAAAATAGTTTTGAAGTGATCCCCGACATTGCTCAGGAACCTAAAAGCATCGGTATTACGATGGAGGAGCAAGTGCTTGAAATAGGGGATAATCCGGCTTCTTTTCAATTGCCTTTACCGCCTATCATCATAGACCAGAAACTAAAACCCTCGGATACTATTTTGATCAAATTGCCAATCGACCCGGTCAACTTAACCAGTTTCAGGACTGATGAGGAAACGGACTCTGATACCATTACCATCAAACTGGGTTCTCCCATCGATGTGCCGGTCGGTGCCGAAGACTTACCGATAACTTACCAGACCTTTTCTGATGTAGTTGTTCCTCTTGCCTACACTAATCGCGATTCCGCTAATCCGAACGCTAATCAAATCTTTGCCAAACTTTCCGGCAATCTCAGGATGACTTCAGAGGCCGGAGCAAGAGAAGGTACCGGAACATTCGACAGGCCACTGGAACCTATTGAAATGACGCTGGGAGATACCATATTACAGGCAAAGTCATCTGCCCAATCCGTACCGGTAAACTTTAGTTTACGATTGACCGATTTTTTTATGAATGAGAATGATAAAAACAGGATAAGAAATACCTTAGGTGATCCTCAGGTAAACCTGAACTACAATATACAAGTGGAGCCTACCCCTATCCCTCCTCCCCCGCAACAGATAGCGCTTCCATCGGTTCAGGGCATTGAAGTTCAATACTCGGATGGAACTACTAAATTTATACCTGGAGACGCCACCTCAATTGCGAGCGGAACAGAAACCATACACATTGTAGCGGCAGGAGAGACCTTATTCTCTATTGCCAAACAATATGGCGTTGTCGATGAGAATGGGAAGATCTCAACCGAAGTGATCAAAAAACTGAATGGTTTGCGTGACAATTCAATTGCGGTGGGACAGGCACTTCGTATTCCTATTCAGTAACGCTGTAATCACTACCGCACCGGCAACTCCCGAAACGTCAACTCAATATCCTCCATCAAGTCAATCACCGACTGTACGCCCCACTCAAGGAATTTTTCTCCTTGTTCTTTCGTGGCTTTCGTAGCATCGCCCCAGGTACCTGATTTGGTGATTTCATAAACACTGCCCGGAGAAGAAAAGAAAAAGGCTGTATGCAGGGCGGAGGACTTGGTCCTTGTATCCGGAAAATTGGGAATTTCCGTATCCAATTGATCCATATCTACTAAGTCGGGGCGGATGGCCAGGATCATCGATACTTCGCCTTTACTGGCGTGCAGGCCTAAGCCATTATCGGTCACTTCGGCCCATTTTTCTGCAGGCACACCGTCCCAGTAATTAAAGGGAAAAGCTTTCGCACCTTCTGGCATCGCCTCAGCGGCCTGAGCACAGGCGTAGGCGATGGCGTAGGTATTGTCATAGTGCCCATTGAGGAAAACGATACGTTTAAAACCAGCACGGGCGAAAGATAAGGCCAGGTCCTTGATCGTCGCCATGAAGGTTTCAATGCTTAAGCTAAACTCACAGGCAAACCCACGGTGCGGATAGGAAAGCGTGTAAGGTAAAGCAGGTGCAACCAATGCATTGCCTGTTTTTTCTGCTACCCGGCGTGCAATTTCCTGCGGGATCAATACATCGGTGCTCACGGGAGAGTGAGGGCCGTGTTGTTCGGTAGCTCCTACCGGAATGTATACAGTGTGGTGCTGTGCTAAAAATTGTTCTAATTCTAGATTGGTAATCTCGGCAAGAAATACGGATTTCAATGGCATCATTAATAAGTTGTAATTGGAAAATACTCCTGTAAATTTAATACATCCTTCACAACTCAACGATATAAGTTAAGCAAAAGCTAAAGTCAATAATCAATCCAAACTAAAAGCTCTGCCTTTATCGTCTTTATTAATAACAAAGTCACTCAAAACTTAAAAATTATGAAGTTCTACATTTCAATGCTTAGCTTATTTTTAGTTCTATTCTTCTTATCGTGTGATAAGGAAGAAAAAGTAAGTCCTGATCAATACGATTACACCTTCCAGCAAGGTATGGAGGGATGGATCGGCGATTTTGGTGGATTACCCGGTCGGAGAGGAATCTTTTTATGAGTTAGTCGTCGGATACGATTTTCTACCCGCCCCACTTGATCAAACCCAAGGTGCGATAAGGCAAGAGGGCAGTAACCGCAGTGACGACTTGTTTATGTTCATCAAAAGAAAGATCGAGGGCCTTGAACCCAATCAATCTTATGACCTCAAATTCAGTATTGAATTTGCGACGGATGCAGCAGAAAACTCCGTTGGCATTGGGGGCAGCCCAGCTGAATCTGTTTACATAAAAATTGGAGCCACTTCTATTGAACCTGACAAAATAATTGACGGCGACAACTTTTACCGGATGAACATTGATAAAGGTAATCAATCACAGAGCGGTACTGACATGGTGGTCATCGGCAACTTTGGAAACGGGACGGAGGATTTCGTTTATGCCTTAAAAATTTTGGAAAACAATCAGGCTTTTACCGCCCAGGCAAATGAAAATGGTGAGCTTTGGTTGGTCGTCGGCACCGATTCTGGCTTTGAAGGAAAGACGACGATTTATTATAATAAGATTTCGGTGGAATTGCGGTAATTATGAATCAAAAGTTCAGGCATTTTAAAGATCAGTTAGGCAGGTCAGTTTTTCTGTCGGGCAAGCCGGCAAGGATTATCAGTACCGTTCCATCCCAAACGGAATTGTTGATTGACTTGTGCGGAGTGGAGCGGGTTGTCGGGCGAACGAAATTTTGCGTCCATCCGGCTGATAAAATTTCAGGCATTGCCAAGGTTGGCGGCACCAAAAACCTCCGGATCAAAACGGTTCAATCTTTGGAACCGGATCTCATCATTGCCAATAAGGAAGAAAATGACAGAGAGCAGATCAAACTTTTGGCCCAGTCCTTTCCTACCTGGGTCTCTGATGTACCTACCGTGGACGTCGCACTACAATTGATCAAAGACCTTGGAGCGTTAGTTGATGAAGAAGCAAACGCTTCACAGCTCTTACAGGCTATCCGGAAAAAGATCATTCAACTAGAGGAAATGCGTAACGCATCTTCCGTTTCAGTCTTATATCTCATTTGGCAAAACCCCTACATGACCATCGGTGGAGATACGTTTATTTCGGATATGCTACGGCTAGGCGGATTTCAAAATGTTTGCGGCAACCTACGACGATATCCCCAATTAGAGGAAAAGGACATCAGACAACTACCGGCTGATCTTATTTTCCTTTCCTCTGAGCCCTATCCATTTAAAGCGAAACACCAGAAAGAAATTCAAGCCCTATTCCCAAAAAAGGAAGTCCTTTTGGTCAATGGTGAAATGTTTTCCTGGTATGGTTCCCGGTTGTTGGAAAGTATTCCCTACATGCAGGAGTTATTTGAAATGCCCAGGAAGTAGGAAAGAAGAGACAGCATCACCTGATTTCATTACTCCGGCACGCCACGTTTCGACTTTTTCTTCTTCGAAGGAGTGGGCGGATTTTTCATAACAAATCGTTTATCTTCTACTAAGGTCAAGAGGTCAAAAGAACTGATTACACCGGCCAATTTCTTTTCATCCACTACCAGAAGGTGGTGAATTTTGCGTTTACGCATCATACGAGCGGCCAGACTTACATCAGCATAGGCGGGAATCGTATATAAATCTGTGACCATAACTTTTGAAACGGGCGTCAAATCGTCTTTGCCGAGTAAATCCGTGGCTGTCACAATTCCTTCCAGATCATTATCAGAACTAACAATGGGAACCGATTTGATCTTATTTTTCTTCATGATTTCCTTAACGTGTCCTACCGATTTGTGGGGCTGCGTGGTCACTACCTGGTGCACCATCAGATCTTTTATCTTAATATTCATATAGCTCGATTTTCATAAAATAATCTTCAAGATAGTATGTTGTTCGTGCGGCAGGGGTGATTTTTGTAACCCCTTCCTGTGACATTTGCAACTTGAGGTTTTGCGGGATCGCACTTGCGATACTCCATATTTTTAGGTTGATCGGTAAAGACGATTAAACAACGTCAAACCTTATTTCTCAGTAGTTTCTTCGATGGTTGAAGACAGGAGTATCCTTTTCAAGTCCGCGGGAGAATAATTGACAGACTTCAAAGTTTTATGATCAGATTGACGGTAGACCAGGAAATGACTACCTTCTTTTACGATATAACTTTCAAAACCTCTTTCTTCCCGGTAGTATTTTGCAGTCGCTTCCGCTTCGGCTTGAGTCTTGCAAACTTTGCTCATATTGCTGCGCTGCACTTCATCGAAAAGGTTTTTAAATTTTTCTCCGAGTCCAAATTCCAAAACGGCCCCTGATAAAACGTATTGAATGTCGCACAAAGCATCTGCAATTTCAACGATATCCTGTTGAGCAATGGCTTCTTCCAGTTCTTTCAATTCTTCCGCCAGCAGGTTAACCCTTAGTTTACACCGATCTTCAGCAGGAATAACGGGCTGTTTCTCAATAGGGTGTTTAAAGGTCCGGTGAAATTCTGCTACCTGATTAAGCGCATCGATCTTTTCCATAAAATAGTTCAATATTTGAATGATCAAATTTTGTGACCCGCAACAAAACTAAGGAATATTTTTTCTGTTAAGAATTGCATTTTAAAGTTAGTTTTGTTAACTCAAGAAATACAGTTGTTGCAAAACATTATTGATCACCTTTATAATTCATTTGAGCGTTGACAAACAAATATTTCGACCTCATCGATCAAACTTTTTACTTTCCCCAGGAAGGGTTTGACATTGAAGATGGCTATCTTATTTTTAACGGGATCCCGATTATTCATCTGATCCGCAAATACGGTACGCCATTTAAGTTAACTTATGTTCCTAAGATCGGCACCCAGATCAAGCGTGCGCGCAATATGTTCACTCGTGCTATTAACTCTTTAGGTTATGGCGGCAAGTACCACTTTTGCTATTGTACAAAATGTAATCATTTCCGCTATGTGCTCGATGAGGTAATGAGACACAAGACGGAAATAGAAACCTCGTCGGCTTTTGATATTGAGATCGTGCGTAAACTTTTCGCTCAGGGAAAGATCACCAAAACCACCTACATCATTTGCAATGGATTTAAGCCGGAATCTTATTTGCGCAACATTGTCAATCTGATCAACGATGGTTTTGAAAACGTTATCCCAATTTGCGACAATAAAGATGAGATCGAATATTACAACGAACACGTCGAGGGCTCTTGTAATATCGGCATACGCGTTGCCACCGAAGAAGAACCCAATTTTGAGTTTTATACTTCCCGGTTGGGGATCCGCCACGCTGAAGTGATCGATTTTTACAAAGAAAAGATCGGGGATAACCCTAAATTCAAATTACGGATGCTCCATTTCTTTGTAGATACAGGCATCAAAGACACGCTGTATTACTGGGGAGAATTGCGCAAAGCCATCAAGCTATATTGCGAACTCAAAAAGTTATCGAAAGACCTCAGTGCCATCAATATCGGCGGAGGAATGCCCATCAGGAATTCCCTTGGATTCGAGTTTGATTATAAATACATGGTTCGGGAAATTGTAAAAAATATCATGGAGACCTGCGAGGAAGAAGGCATACAGGAACCGGATATTTTTACCGAGTTCGGGAAATATACCGTGGGGGAAAGTGGTGCTATTATCTATTCCGTATTAGCCCGTAAGCAACAAAATGATTCGGAGATGTGGTATATGATCGATAATTCATTGATGACGACCCTGCCAGATTCCTGGGGAATGGGGGAACGGTTTATCTTGTTGCCCATCAATAAATGGCAAAACGAATACCGCCGGGTCAACATCGGCGGGATAAGTTGTGATAACTCCGACTACTACAATTCAGAAGTACACGAAAGTCAAGTTTATTTACCCGATTATAACCCGAATGGCGGAGAGCCTCTATACATCGGCTTCTTTCATACCGGTGCTTACCAGGACGCCCTTAGCGGATACGGAGGAATCAAACATTGCCTGATCCCCTCTCCCAAACACATCATCATTTACCGGAACTCAGAGGGCAATTTGGTGGATAGGGTATACCAGGAAGAACAGTCGGCACAGCAAATGCTGCAAGTACTTGGTTATTAACACTATACCAAATCACACTATTTTGAATCAGCAATTTCTCATCTGGGTAAACCTTCGAGGTTTTGAGAATAATTGATCCAGATTGGAGTGGCCAAAACCCCGAAATTCCTCCAACACGGGGCGAAACCTCGGCGGTTTTTTCCGGAAGTAGTATGGGTAGCCGCTGGATGTAGTGGAATGGTCAATTTATTTCCCCAGGAAGGCAACTACCTCATCGTAGACCTTTTCCGGCGTAAAGCCAAACTGTTCATCCAGTACCTTATAATTGGCCGAATACCCAAAATGGTTCAATCCATATACTTTCCCATTGGTACCAACCAAGCCTTGCAACGTCACTGGCAGTCCGGCCGTCAACCCAAAAACGGGAACATTGGCAAGAATGACCGACGCTTGGTATTCGTCGCTTTGGCTTCTAAAAAGCCCTTCAGAAGGAACGGAGACGATACGGACCTTTAAACCTTTGTGTTGTCTGAGCAAATCTGCCGTTCCAACCAGCGTAGAAACTTCAGAGCCATTGGCCAATAGTATAACATCCGGATCATCGTCACTTTCGGCTATCACATAGCCTCCCATTTTTACTTTTTGAGCACTATCAAGGGAGGATTGCGGCAAATCTGCAATACCCTGACGAGAACAGATAAGGCCGGTAGGAGTATCGCGATTTTCGAGCGCCATTTGCCAAGCTACCACTGTTTCATTTCTATCCGCAGGTCGCAAAGCCAGGAAACTATTGCGGTGCGCATGATTTTGCAATTTCTCTAGCAACCGTATCTGCGCTTCTTGTTCCACTGGCTGGTGGGTAGGCCCATCCTCTCCAACGCGGAAAGCATCGTGCGTCCATATAAATATCACTGGTTGCTGCATCAATGCGGCTAAACGAATAGCTGGCTTCATAAAATCAGAGAATACAAAGAAAGTGGCGCATACGGGGATTACACCACCGTGTAAAGCCATTCCCGTACAAAGGCCTGCCATCGTCAGTTCTGAAACACCTGCCTGCAGGAAAGCTCCTGAAAAATCATGTCTTTTAAATGAGCTGGTTTTCTTGAGGAACTTATCCGTCCGGTCACTATTAGAAAGGTCAGCGGAAGCAACGATCATATTATCCACCTTATCAGCCAAATAAGATAAAACTGCGCCCGAAGCATCCCTGGTAGCACCGTTGGGTTTAGTCTCGATCGCACTGAAATCCAATTGCGGCAAATCCCCATTCAGGAAAACGTCGAGTTTTGCCGCAAGGGCTGCATTATTGGCTCGCCATTGTTGGTGCACTTCTCTATGACTGGCTATTTCCAGTTTCTTATTCTGACGGACCG
Source organism: uncultured Saprospiraceae bacterium (assembly GCA_964533785.1). Taxonomy (GTDB): domain Bacteria; phylum Bacteroidota; class Bacteroidia; order Chitinophagales; family Saprospiraceae; genus JANQRV01. The sequence goes on from CAZHNG010000092.1 coordinate 16,891, forward strand.
TTGCATAAAGTTCTTCCACTTCAGGAAAGATAACAAAAGGATCATTAGGCTTACCGCCCAGGGCTTCTACGGTTTTTTCGTAAGAAGCCTTGGTGCTGCCGAGTGGCTTTCCGTGCATTTCAACCATCCCTTCGTAGGCAGAACCATCTTCCTTGACCGCACCTTTACCCATAACCGTCTTACCAATGATCAGAGAAGGGCGTTCCTTTTCGTCAATACTTGCTCGTAGTGCTTGCCGGATCTGGCCATGATCGTTACCATCGATGGAGATAACGTGCCAACCCCAGGCTTCGTATTTTTTAGCGGTATCTTCCATCATCACTTCCTCTACCATGGATGATAACTGCACATCATTGGCATCGTAGAACATAATGACATTGCCCAGACCTAAAAATCCAGCCGTTCGGCCCGCTCCTTGTGCCACCTCTTCTTGAATACCGCCATCAGAAATATAAATGAAGGTTTTGTGCGCCATCCATTCTCCAAAACGGTGTACTAGAAACCGCTCGGCAATAGCGGCTCCGATTCCAAAAGTATGTCCCTGTCCCAAGGGGCCGGAGGTATTTTCCACACCGCGAGCTACATCGATTTCAGGGTGGCCGGGAGTAGGGCTGCCCCACTGCCGGAAAGATGTGAGATCATCCAGATCATAATGGCCCAATAGCGCAAGTTGACTGTAAAGCATTGCCGATAAATGTCCGGGATCTAAAAAAAACCGGTCCCTGAAGGGATAAGCCGAATCATCCGGATCAAAGCGCATAAATTCAGAAAATAAAATATGCATAAAATCAGCGCCGCCCATTGGTCCGCCAGGATGACCGGAATTGGCTTTTTCAACGGCAGCAATGGAAAGTAATCTTATATTATCAGCTGCTAAAAGGGAAAGTGATTTCGTTACAGAATCAGAGGCCATACTTATTATAATTTTGAATTTTTACACGCTACAAAAAAAAGGTTTCTTCCTTAACAAAAGAAGCATACAGCCACATTTATTCTAATTTAAACTGTTTAACCAGAACTGCTCCGCTTTCGTCAAGATTCGAACTCAAAATAATTACGTGTTCTTTTGCCCCGTCATCGATCGATACGGCAACTGTGTTGGGAGAAATGTCTCCCAGGTCTTCAGCGTGAAGGATTAAAAAATTATCCTCTTCTTTCAGTGTTACCAGTTTCGTGTATTTATGCTTTGTCACTCTGTAATTCTCAAATAATAATTCTCCGTTCAAAAAAACCGTAACAATATCTCCATCTACAGTACCATTATCCCAAACTCTAATTTTCAGATTAGGACTTTGTACTTCAATGATCCTTTGAATGTTAACCTTACGGGATTTTTTAAGTTGGTAAACTGATTCATTTTTGGCAATTTCTTTAACGACTTTTCGGGTACTGATGGGCTTTTCCAGGTAAACACTGCCGGGGGCACAGGCTCCCGTTTGCGGGGAATACCCCTCAATATACCCACTCCATTCACCTTCCAGAACATAATTGTGTTCTCTCTTACTTAATTGCAACCCTGCTCTTTTGATGCACCAAGGCCACCGTTCATCCGTTTTACGCTTAACTTCGGATTCATTTAATGCTAAAAATTTTTCCTTAGGATCATATTTCCAACTCAAATGATGAAAAGCACTTCCCCCATTATCTTCTGAAACGATATAAGATTCTCCTGCCTCCCCTTCTTCCAGGTTTATTTCAAAATAAAAACCATAATCGCGATCAGATTGACTGAGGTAACCGGTCCATTTTCCATCAATCGTAAAGGGAAGTTCTTCAATTTCCGTTCGCTTTTCAACAAAACTATTGGCTACTACATCGGTATTGGTCAGCACTACTTTTCCGGGAATACAGCCTTTAGCTCTCCAGTCACCCTTTAAAACCAATTTTCCATCTTCTGTTGTCAACCGCAGTATCATATATTTCAAACACCATTTGGGCGTTTCTGGCGTGAGCTGCCGGATTTCCTGAAGAACAATGCTGGCAGAGTCAATAATGCCCGTTAAACTAAATTGAGCTGAAGCTTCTCCATTCATTGTTTTAGAAAAAGAAGTACCGGAGACTTGATCCCCATCCTGGGCTAATTGAATTTCATAATAAAACGTATCTGTTGTATTTTCCTGAAAAAGCAGTCCCTGCCATTTTCCTGATAGATCCTGAGCATATAGGCCATTTAAACATATACCAACAACAATAACAGTTACGATCTTTCTCATAGTTGAAAATTTTCTGGGTTCTGTTTTTTAATTACTCCCTAAGTGAGTGAGATGTCAGATAAAAGATGCCAGACAGTAAGAGATTCTTTTGGCACTAAAATAGTATGCTCAAAAAAAGCGGACTGATCATTTCATCAATACTAATTTTTAACCGGAAACCCGGAAAAATATTTCTTTTTACGCCTAATTGTTGCTTATCCAAAGGATAAATAGTATTTTCGCAGTAACTTCAAACACATGAAAGGCACTCACCGTATTTTTTTCACGTATCTTTAAAATTACAAATATTCTGATTAGGTTGGCAAATAATATTTGTCCTTAATTACCATTATTTCCCAGAAGCTTCCTGCTTCGACCGATTAAGCCCTTTCGGGCTAGCTGTCTGCCATACAATTTGTTCTTACTGCTTTGTGCGGTAAGAATTTACCTGAAATAGACAAAACATCTATTTAAGATGGTTTATGTTTGTGAGGCTGTTATGTATTGGGATTGGATGAGAATACCCTATTCCTTTCAATGAGAATGGACGTTAGGTTTTCCAGACCATTTACATTCATGCACGTGCCATCTCCTTGGGTAGCCTGATTTGTTGAATAAACCCGGATTGGGCCTACCATTAGACGATGATCGCAAAACACTCCCCCCTTGATACTTGCTGTGAAACAGTAGTATCAACTTAGTACTATTACTCGACCATTTTTCAATGATGAACAGTGTATACACTATGAAATCTTTACAACGCAGGTTGGGCTCGTACTTATACTTGATCGTATAAAGGTATAGCGCTCAAAGATAATGCGATAAATCAAGTAAACAGGACAAGCGCTGTTCCTTGGTATTACGTGCAAAGTTATTAACTGGCAGCATTTCTTTATAGATCACAAGTAAGGTGATGGTTGTCGGAACTGCTGGGGTATCTAAAAATTTGTCCTTAATGAATTGAAAACAAAGATCTATAACTCATACAAACGAAAGTTGTACTTAAATCGGTTTTGTGACTGCTTTGGTTGCCTTTGTGCAACCGGGCAGTTTTTTATTAGACTTGTTCGGCGGGTCATGAACATGAACCATGAACGAGCGAAAGTGAAGCAAACCTGCCTGCGATACCGCAGCTAATCTGTATACACGTAATTTTATTTAACTTTTGAAAAAACAAACAAATATTAATGAAATAAAAACCAACTGTTCAAATGAGCCAAACCAGTAATTGCGCTACATGCCGTTGAAATGATCAAAGGTTTTTCCAATGAAG
>CAZHNG010000093.1:0-20309 GCA_964533785.1 uncultured Saprospiraceae bacterium
TGGAAGAGTCTGCGGGTTGCAGGTGCTTCGGCACGACAAATGCTTCGTGAGGCTGCCGCGCAGGCATGGCAAGTGCCCGTAGATGAAATCACTACGGAAGCCGGTATGTTATACCATAAAAACAGTGGACAGACAGCCCATTACGGAGAAATGGCTTCAGCCGCAGCCAATATACCGGTACCGGAAGAAGTTGAATTGAAAGACGTAAAAGACTTTAAAATCATTGGAACTTCCCGCAAAAATGTCGACGGAAAGAAAATAGTAACCGGAAAGCCGTTATTCGGTAGCGATATCAAGCGTGAAGGGATGTTGATCGCCATGATCGCTCATCCTCCGGCTTTTGGAATGAAATTAAAATCAGTGGACGATTCTGCTGCGAAGGCCATGCCAGGTATTCGCGACGTTTTTACCATTAAATCGCTGAAGGATGACTACCAAAGGCAATATTTTGATACCTGCACCTTTACTGACCTTGTGGTAGTGGTTGGAAACAGCACCTGGGAAGTTTTGAATGCGAAAAAAGCCCTGAACGTCGAGTGGGAGCCCTTCGCTGATTATACACTAACCAAGGATCGGTTTGGTAATGTGCAAACGGTAAATATTCCCGCAGGACTGGAGAACAGCGCTGCTCATAAAACCCAAATGCAACAAATGGCAGCCCAGCCGGGGAATGTACGCCGGAAAGACGGCGATCCGGATAGTGCCTTTAAAAATGCGGCCAAGATTATTGAGCGCACTTACACCGCTCCCTTCCTTGCCCACAATTGTATGGAACCGATGAAATTTTCTGCACATGTGACCGAGGATAAAGCTGAGTTGATCGGGCCTCTACAGAAGCCGGAGTATACCGAAAAAACTTTATCCGCCCGCTTGGGTATTCCCTTGGAAAAGATCGATATACAGATGACACGCCTGGGTGGCGGATACGGAAGAAGGTCCTACGCACATTGGTTGGTTGAAGCAGCCGTCATTTCGCAGAAAATGAAAGCACCCGTCAAACTCGTATACACCCGTGAAGATGATATGACTTCCGGTATTTACCGCCCAACTTACAATGCCGTCTACCGGGCAGCTTTGGATGCTGATAATAATCTGATCGCTTTTCATGTCAAGGCTGGCGGTATTCCGGAAGGACCTTTGTATCCTAACCGCTTTCCCGCCGGTGCCGTTGATAATTACCTGGCCGAGGATTGGTCCATAGCCTCCAATATTACCGTTGGGTCTTTTCGGGCTCCTAGGTCTAATTTTATGGCCAGTGCGGAACAATCTTTCCTGGACGAAGTAGCGGAAGCAGCCGGTAAAGACCCTATCGATTTTCGCCTTGAATTATTGGAACGCGCTAAAAATAATCCCGTCGGAGAAGAAAACGATTATGATCCCGACCGTTATGCAGGAGTTCTGAAACTGGTAAGGGAAAAATCAGCCTGGAGTCAAGGTAATACAAATGCTCACCGCGGTGTTTCTGCCTATTTCTGCCACAATACTTACGTAGCACATGTCTTGGATTTGGTAATGGAAGGAGGCAAACCGGTTGTGCAAAAGGTTTGTTGTGCCGTCGATTGTGGTATCGTTATCAACCCTGATTCAGCTACTAACATGGCGGAAGGTGCTATCGTAGATGGTATTGGTAATGCTTTATTTGGTAAACTTACCTTAAAAAATGGAGCACCCGAACAGCAAAACTTCCACAACTACCGCATGATTAAATGCAGTGAGGCTCCAAAGGCTATCGACGTACACTTTGTGCAAAACGACATTGATCCTACCGGGCTGGGAGAGCCGCCATTTCCTCCAATTTTCGCAGCTGTTGCCAACGCTCTTTACAAGGCAACCGGCAAACGATTCTACAATCAGCCCTTTTTGGGTGAACAACAGGTGCAGGGATAGTGAAGTAACCTATCAGGTACCATAGGCGCGTTGGCTAATGCCTTATATAAAGCAACGGGACAGCGGTATTACCATCAACCATTTACCACCGCAAACCAAAATCAGGAAACAACCGATCCGGTGATCAAGGGTTAAGTAGTCGAGCAGAATTATTTTATGTTATATTCACACTCTCCTGACGGTACCGTCAGGACTAATCCTCAAGCCCATGCAGTCTGGCGTTACCGCCTGCCGTTACTGCCAGGTGGGCAGGTGGCATCCCTGCCTACCTGACCAGAGTCAGCCACGTAGGGCCCGTATGGGCTGGGCAGGCAGGTTAAATCTGCTTTCTTACTTAATAGTAATGGATTTCAAACTTCCTACCAAAGTTTGGGGCCAATACAGTTCATTCTTAAAATAATGAAGAGCATATGGGACGAGCCCATACGCTCTTTAAAAACGGTTATTAAGAATTTACGTACTGGAAATGTTCCTTTGGGATTCGTCCCCAAAAATGGTGTATCGTATCTGTTAATTCTTTGGAACTCTACTTAATTCTATTTCTCCCCTATCGTTCTTCAAAACAATTTTGTTCTCCTCTATTACCGTACCATTTTGTGTGATTGTAAACTGACCGAATTTGACTTCGAAAGAAAATCGTCCCCCATCCACCTGGCCATTAGACAATTCCTGCGTTCCTCTGGATGTTTCAATGGTACCAGTGAGAGCAGTTCCATCAATTTGAAAATGGTAGACCTGCTCCATTTCTCCTCCCGGAGTTTGTGCTATGCCTTTCCATTTTCCACTAAAGTCAATAGCCATGCCCAGGGATTCTTCTGCTTGAGCATCACTTTTCTCTTTGTTGTTGTTGGATTTTGACTTTCGGTTCACCTCGGGCCTTCTTCTGGAATTTCTTTGTGGTGTACTCCCTCCTTGTTGCATGTTACCGGCACCATCGTTATCTCCCATCAAATCGTCATTACTGACTGACCGCGTTTTTTTACGGACTTTTTGCGCATCCAATTTACCGAAACGATAATTGAAATTGATCTTGAAATTTCGATTCACCAATAACATGTTGCTCGTTTGGGAAAAGGTAGGAGAAACCAGTTCAGACCGTACATTCCATCCACGGCTAAGGAAATTCTCGGCCCCTAGACCAATGCTTCCTAAACCATCATTGAAGTCCTTATTTAAACCAATAGAATAAATTCCAAACCCTCCTCTATTGCCTTGCAATTCCACTCTACGTCCGCGCATGAAACTAAATGCCTGGATGGTCCAACCTTTGTTTAGTTTGTATTGGGACATCAACCTTCCTCCGTAATTCCAGCCTGAATTCCTGGCTGTTTCAGAGATACCTTCAGCACCAGTTACCTGCCCCTCCAATTGAGCATAGTGAAGGTCGAACCCTCCGTTTACCGTCCATTTGTTAGAAATCGTGATATTGGCAAAAACATTTGTACCTAGTGACCTTTCCTTTCCTATGTTTTCGTAGGTAGAAATGATCGCACCTTGTACGGAATCAATGGGATAACGTACCCGGTTAATGGCATTGTCCGTACTCCTGCCAAAAAAAGAAACATTTAGATAAACATTTTTTATAGGCTTACTGATGCCAAGTTCAATATTATCCGCTAATTCTGGTTCTAAGTTAGGGTTACCCACCTCGATATTCTGATTATTCAGCAGGTTAACGTTAGGATTTAGCTGTCTTAGCCAAGGCCGCTGAATACGACGGTTATAACCTAACTTAATGGTTGTAAAATCTTTCAGCGTTTTCGATACATTCAAACTGGGAACCACATTGGTATAATCAGGAATATCGATATCAGCCCCATCCTGGACTGCATCGATAAAGGTTCTTTCCCAGCGTACTCCCGCTTTAAAGGTATACTTGCCAGCAGTTGAAACGGTATAGGTGGTGTAAGCTGCCGTTACGTTTTGATTGTAATCCAAAGTACCAGCAGGACGGCTGAAGTCAGGAGTGAAAATCCCTTCATTTGTGGCAAATTGATAGGAAAAATCACTATTAACCTGGCGAAAAATACCCTTTCCACCGACTTCAAAAATCTGCTTATCTCCGATAGGTCGTATATAATCCGTCTGAAAGGTAAACTCCTGGTTAAGGTTATCGTCCAGGTTTTTAATGCTATTGATAAGAGATCTATCCACGTTCAAATTATCGGAAATGAAATTGCTGTTTTCATCCGTACGGCTGTAGAGCGTAGAAATACTGAATTCGTGGCCTGGATCAATGATTTTCAAATAATCGAGGTTGACATCGGCAGTACCGGAAAAGCGTTTGCTGTCAATATCTCTCAAACTGAAATTGAATAATTGATTATTCGAAAACAGCTCTGTGCTTTGCAACTCTTCCCTTTTAAAGTTTCGAATGCCATAGCGTACTCCTCCTGATAGGAATTGCGTCTTATCAATATCGTAGTCGAAGCCTAAATTATAGCGACCGAAAAGACCATTATCAGAAGCATCGGAAAATTGATTGGTGGAATTGGTAATGCCCTCCAAAGTAGTCAATTGCTGCATATCCAATTCAGCATCGTTGTAAAAAGCTCTTCCAAACCCACCTAAGGTCATTCCGAATTTTCCACTCCGCATACTACCGTTCAACCCTAAATTCGACCCCCTTAATCCAACGGCGGTGTTTACATTGAGATAGTATCCTTCCAAATTATTCTTCTTGGTAATAATATTAATGATCCCACCCGAGCCTTCTGCATCATATTTAGCGGATGGAGAAGTAATCACTTCTACTGTTTTGATCATGTCGGCAGGCAACATTCTCAGTGCATCTGAAATATTGGCCGCTACTATGGTCGAAGGTTTGTTGTTGATCAACACTTGTACGTTCGAGTTTCCTCTCAGAGAAACATTCCCCTCCAAGTCAACCGATAAAAGGGGGACCTTCCTTAATACATCCGCTGCATCACCGCCTTTGGCCAAATTGTCCTTTTCCGCGTTGTAGACCATTCGATCTACTTTTTCTTCAATAAAAGCACGTTGACCGGTAACGGTTACTTCATCCAGGGTAGTTGTTGTTTCAGACAAATAGATATCTTCCAGGTTGACCGTTCGCTCTTTTTCAATGACGATATTCTCCATTACGATCTTATCGTATCCCAGGAAAGATACCTCAATAGCGTAATTACCGTCAATTAGTTCATTCAGTGCATACTTCCCGTTGTCATCGGTAATGGTTCCATCTACTAGTTTGTCTCCCAAGAACAGAGAGACTGTTGCAAATTCTACTCCGGTTCCCCCTTTGTCGTCCAATACCTTACCGGTAATTTTACCGATGCCTTTTTTTCGAAGGGAAGTGCTCGCCGGATCACCGGTGACCTGAGCAAAGCTCAATACGATACTGAACAGGAAAATGGAGGTAAGAAAGTATTTTTTCATTTTAGAATGTTTAAATGTACCTTTCAGAAGGTCTTAGATTTCAAATGATAAAAGATTCAATGCCGCTAATTTGAACCTTTTCCAAACAATAATTTGAAACCTTATATAGTCGGTTAAAAGAGATCGGCATTTGAACCCTTATTTTCTATTAGCCGGAATAGCAGATTATATTGGAGGAGCTATCGATCAAAATACCCGGATGGTCTAAGACCTTTAATGGACTGTAACTGGAATGGATATTTTTGGCGGAATGAGATCAGTTGAAAACTAACAGACTTGATTGGAGGCTGTCTAAGGAATTAAAAAATGGAATCATTTGCACAACGACATAAAAAAGTATTACTCCACATAGCATTTTGGTGTGTCTATGCCTCTTTTTTCTTTTATCAGATCAGCAGTTTGAACAAAGCTGGGCAGGAACCAAACTGGAGCAGGGTATTTAAAGATTTCTCATTTCACATGGTAGCGATGATCGGCATTAGTTATCTCAATTATTTTTTCTTTTTACCAAGACTGTTAAAAGACAAGAACTTCGGACGATACCTATTGGAATTTATGCCTGTTTTTGGCGTTTTGGCCTACTTAGTAGTATTGGGAAAGCGTTTTATTTTAGCGGAGTATATCCCGAGTCACTGGTTAGAATCATCAAGGTTTACCATTAATGTTGTTATCGGAACCTTGTTTTTGGTTGTATTCGTTGGATTGTTAAAATTTGTTGAAGACTGGTTTGAATTAGAAGCCAGAAAAAAAGAAGTGGAAAATGAAAGTTTGTCTTCTGAACTCCGGTTTTTAAAAGCGCAGATCAACCCGCATTTTCTCTTCAACACGTTGAATAATTTATACTATCTGGCCTATACTAAATCGCCGAATACTACCGAGGTCATTTCCAAACTATCGCAAATGATGCGTTATATGCTTCACGATAGTAATCATCCGCGCGTTTCACTAAGTAAAGAGATTGAGTACATGCAAAATTATGTGAGCCTGGAAAAGTTACGCTTGGGAAAGGATGTGCCCATTCGTTTTGAAGTGCAGGGAGATACTTCAGCAGTTACTATTGCCCCGTTAGTATTGATCACATTTCTGGAAAATGCCTTTAAACACGGTGTTAGCAACTCCATTTCGGATTCCTGGATCGATGTTACCATTAGGGTAATAGAAAAGGTCTGTTATTATAAAGTGCTCAACAGTAAAATTCCGGAATCAGGCAAAACGGTTAAGGAAAAATCAGGCATTGGATTGATGAATGTAAAACGCCGCCTGGAGCTGAGTTATCCTAGTAATTTTGAACTTGACATCAAAGATCTAGAAGATCACTATTCCGTTGAACTTAAAATCAATTTGGCATGAACCTAACTTGCGTTATCATCGAAGATGAACCTTTGGCGCGCAAATTACTCGCGGAGTATATCGGTAAGATTCCCTCACTGAAACTTCTCAAATCATTTTCCAATCCTTTGGAGGCCTTGGATTTTTTGCGGATTCAAGAGCCTGACGTATTATTTCTGGATGTACAGATGCCTGAAATTTCCGGAATAGCTTTATTGAAAATATTAAAAACCAAACCGTTTGTTATTTTAACTACGGCTTATTCTGAATATGCGATCGAAGGATATGAACTGGATGTAACGGACTATTTACTGAAACCAATTACGTTCGAGCGGTTTTTAAAATCCGTTGAAAAGATAACAGAACGTCTGGCCGGACCAAGCTCTTCCCCACAGATAGAAAAGGTTTTGAAAGAGCGTGCAATAGATAAATCTGCCATGGAGGAAATACCGTATCTTTTTGTCAAAGACGGAACAAAACACGTCAAAGTAAGATTGAATGATATCATGTTTATCAAAGGCTTGAAAGACTACGTTACTATTCACACCCCCAAAGGAAAGATTACCACCCTGCAGCGGCTAAAGGTGCTCGAAGAACAACTGCCTTCTTCCAAATTTATCCGGGTTCACCATTCTTATATTATTGCGATCGAATGGATTGACGTTATTGACCGGGATAGTGTTCAGATAGGAGAAACGCTTATTCCCGTGAGTGATACCTATCGAAAGGCATTTAAAGCTACAATTAATCAAAGGCATCTTGATAATATAGGATAGGAACCACTAGTATTGAATAATGCTAGAAGTCTATGCCGCGGCTTCTTCTGCACCAGCTTTCATCTTCTCCGCATTCTCCGCAACCTGAAGTGCTTCGATAATTTCATCCAGGTTGCCTTCCACGATTTTATCCAGGCTGTATAAAGTAAGGTTAATACGGTGATCCGTCACCCGGTTTTGCGGGTAATTATAGGTACGTATTTTGTCGGACCTGTCTCCACTACCGACCAGAGATTTACGGCTGCTGGCGACTTTCGATTCGTACTCTGCCCTTCTCGCTTCATTGATTTTTACGGCCAGTCGCTGCATAGCGATCTCGCGGTTCTTGATCTGTGAACGACCGTCCTGGCTTTCAGAAACAACTCCGGTAGGGATATGGGTAATACGAACGGCAGATTCGGTTTTGTTAACGTGCTGGCCACCTGCACCACTTGATCGGTAAGTATCGATCTTAAGGTCCGCTTTATTGATGTCTACATCTTCTAATTCTAACTTAGGCATGACGGCAACGGTTGCCGCAGAAGTGTGTACCCGCCCTTGTGATTCTGTTTTAGGGACCCGCTGTACACGGTGTGCCCCCGATTCGAATTTCAGTTTACCGTAGAGGTCCTCCCCGCTGATTTCCATCACGATCTTGCTATACCCACCTACCGTACCTTCAGTCGCACTGATCACTTCCATTTTCCAGCCCTTTGATTCAAAGTACTTGGAATACATACGGAAGAGATCGCCGGCAAAAATACTGGCTTCATCTCCTCCTGTTCCCGAGCGGATCTCGAAGATCACATCTTTTTCATCCTCCGGATCTTTGGGGATCAGTAATACTTTGATGCGTTCCTCTATTTCTTCTTTTTGTGGTTCTAATTCTTCCAATTCGCCTTTCGCCATTTCCCGCATATCTGCGTCTTCTTCGCTCATCATCTCTTTAGCCGTGGCAATATTACCCAGTAGTTCTTCGTATTCTTCGTATACCGAAACAATGTCTTTAAGGTCTTTATATTCCTTACTGATCTTTTTGTAACGAGACATATCGGCGATCACCTCCGGATCAGCCAACTGCTCTTCCAGGTAAACATACCGTTCTCTTATCGCTTCTAGTTTATCAATCATTAACCGCTAATTTTAATAGAATGCAAAAATAAGAATTTAACGGTACACGTGCTAATAACTAAACTTAAGGGGACAGCTTTTCGCAGCTATTTCCGACAAAGTGTCTCCTTCAATGTAATTTCAACCTTTCTTTTCACCTTCCTTCTTCCAAACAATCCCCAACATTGCACTCATAAAAATGGGAAATGCTAAAAACGCTAACCACCAAATACCTGAAAAACCGGCAATGATCACTACAGCCATCATTAATATTAGTCTAATAAACCAACCCGCGAGCCCTAATTCAAATGATTTCATAACTATTATTTTTACATTAGCTAAATAGATTTGTGCTTTAAGTTAGGCTTATCATTTATTTAAAATCATGATTTTTAGTGCTTTACAACATGATTTTTGTCACTCTATTCCTTTTTTAACATATTTGAAGATGGAAAAAAATTACCTGGAATCTGTCAAAAAGCAATTTGCTTACTACAAAAGTCTTGGAGAAAAAACCTTTCATCAATTAGAAGAGGAAGAACTGTTCTGGCAATACAACGAAGCAAGCAATTCTATTGCAGTCATCGTCAAACATCTTTGGGGAAATATGCTATCCCGCTGGACCAATTTTCTCACTACAGATGGAGAAAAGGAGTGGCGAAACCGGGAAGCAGAATTTGAAAGCGATATACAAGACAAAACAGAATTGCTCAATAAGTGGGAGGAAGGATGGGTTTGCCTGTTCAATGCGCTAGATAGCATTAATGAAGAGAATATAAACAGTATGATATACATCCGTAATCAAGGTCATTCCATAGTAGAAGCTGTCAACCGGCAGTTGGCTCACTATGCATATCATATCGGGCAAATCGTTTACCTTGGCCGAATGTTAAAAGGGGAAAAATGGGAAAGTTTATCTATTCCCAAAGGAAAGTCAGCAGAATTTAACCGGCAGAAATTTACACAGCCTAAACGTAGGGAACATTTTACGGATGAATTCTTGCGGAACGATACTGAAAGGCCAGAAACTGAATAAGCGCTTTTCTTCCGAATATTTAAAATAAGGTCTTGTGATTGCCAAAGAACAGCACTAAAGCCCCAATTGTATGTGGATGCAGGAAAAAACCGTTCAGAAGTTTTTCGCGGACTTCCTGAACTGGTATTTTCACCAATTCGATGGCCTCTCCTTCATCGAGTTTTAATTCATCTGTTTTTACGACACCGGTTACCAGCCAATGGTGAATATAGGAATCCATAAAAACAGGATTGCTCCCGATTTTACCGAGATAGGTCCATTTGCTGCCACTGTATCCCGTTTCTTCACGCAACTCCCGGTGAGCAGCTATTCTATGATTTTCCCCCGGATCCACCATACCTCCGGGCAATTCGTAGGTTTCCACTTCCAGGCCAAACCGGTACTGCTTGACAAAAAGCATTTCCTCTTCGGGAGTAAGCGCGACAATGTTAGCAGAATCCTGTGCTTCTAATATGATCATCTTGACCGTCTTTCCGTTGCGGGGGTTCAGCATGTAATCAAATCGGCCTTTGAAGAGTTTCAGATCCGGGCCGGGTTCCGAACGAACACATCGCCAACTTTTATTCATTTGAGTTATTGTTTTTTATTGAAGCCAGATCCTGCCGATGCCTGTTAGGATTAGGCCAGGTGTCAGATTCCAGAAAATGGAATCTCGAATCTTCTTTATTCATTTCACCCGCTCATAATCTGCTCTGAACCACAATTTAGGCATTAAACTTATATCATCCCCTTCATAATACCCCCAGCCCAGGATACGGTAGGTTTCCGCTTCAACTGTTTCCCGGAAGTATTCAATACGCGGAGGGTTTTGTTCATTTCTTTGCCAGATGATGGTATGGGTTCCTTCTTTACGTCCACGGTGAATGACCGTTTCGTCAGGTTTACGTACCACGCACCACATTTGACCGTCCTGTACTTTATTAACACCGTGGCTTACCACGGTTTTTTCAGATTCCGGATAATAGTCCCTGATCTCTACTTTTTGAAAATAAGGAGTCAAGGATTGATACATTTGTTTTACCTGTAACGAAGATACCTTCTTTAAAGGTAAGTTTTCCCAATTTCCTGCACTTACATTCAGCAATAAACTTTCGTCCCTACTTGTCCTGGCAGTATCTTCAAAAATGATAAATTCGCCTTTCCATTCGCCATCAAGAGATTGATAAATGTTTTTAAAGGCTTTATCAGCTTCAGTAACTTCAGGGGTTTGCTCGATATCATCGATAGGCACCTGACTATTACAATGGGTTAAAATTGTGATAATCAGACTATAAATTAGTATTGATCTCATCAAAACTGGATTTAACTTCGAAAATTTCCTCAGGATATTTTACTTCTGTCAGGAACAAGCCTTCAGGAGCTGCACTTTTGCTCAATTTTAACCGTGTTTGAGTTTCCAATGCCTTTTGCACTTCATCCAAACTGATCTTACCCATGCCAACGTTAAGAGACATGCCAACGATCAAACGTACCATACCTCTTAAAAACCGGTTTGCAGCAATGTTATAGGTCAAATGTTGACGGTCTTCATCGTATTTCCACTCGGACCGGTAAAGCTTACACTGAAGTGTTTTGGCATCATGACCAGTTTTACAAAAAGGGAAAAACTCATGATATTGCAGCATTAACTGCGCTGCTTTTTGCAAAGCGGAGATATCCAACCGATTTCCTAAAGGAAAATACAAACTGGTATCAGTAGAAAATGGATCCTTTTGAAAATTGATATGATAAGCATAACTGCGGTAGTAAGCGTCAAACCGGGCATGAGCATCAGGAGCAACGGGAATAATCCGGTAAATGGCAATATCAGCAGCCAAGAACTTATTGATCCGGTAATGAAAATTGGCGGGTAATTCATTCGGAAAATCAAAATGAAAAAAGTACTTACGGGCGTGTACACCAGTATCAGTTCGTCCGCAGCCCGTAATTTGAATGAAGGTATTTAAAACAGTAGAAAAAGCGCTTTCGATAGCTTCCTGTACACTCGGGCCATTTGGCTGGCGTTGCCATCCCTGATAATTTTTTCCGTTATATGCTAATTCTACAAAATACCGCATGTACTTCTGCTTCCGGTACAGCAAGCAATTAATTACTGATAGCGCTAAACCCTCTAGGCTGCTTTAAGATGGCCAAGTTTAGACCCCATAATTTTTTCTTCGGCGTAAAGCCGGTCTATTTCGAATATTTGCACATCTTTTTGGGAAGGTAACTCAAACATAGCATCGGTCATCACTGCTTCACATATGGAGCGAAGTCCTCTAGCTCCCAGGTTAAACTCCATAGCCTGTTCGGCAATAAATTCAATAGCATCCTCTTTAAAGGTTAATTTGATCCCTTCAAGCTCAAAAAGTTTCGTGTACTGTTGGACCAGACTATTCTTGGGCTCTACCAGAATACGCATCAAGGCGTTCTTATCCAAAGGGTTGAGGAAGGAAAGTACGGGTAAGCGGCCGATTAACTCAGGAATCAAACCGAACCTTTTCATATCCTGATGATTAACATACTGCAGCAAATTATCCCTGTTGATCCGCGTAGCAGCATCTTCTTTATTGAAACCAATGACCTGAGTATTTATTCTTCTGGCGATGATCTGCTCAATGCCATCAAAAGCGCCTCCACAAACAAAGAGGATATTTTCCGTATTGACTTTTACTAATTTTTGTTCGGGATGTTTTCGCCCTCCCTGAGGAGGAACATTAACCTCGGAGCCTTCTAACATTTTCAGCATCCCTTGCTGAACGCCTTCACCCGAAACATCTCTGGTAATAGAGGGATTATCCCCTTTTCTGGAGATTTTATCGATCTCATCTATGTAAACAATGCCGCGTTCTGCCCTGGACACATCATAATCACAGACTTGAAGTAAACGACTCAATATACTTTCAACATCTTCCCCAACGTATCCCGCTTCCGTGAAAACAGTGGCATCTACAATCGCAAAAGGCACATTCAAAAATTTAGCGATCGTCTTGGCTAAGAGTGTCTTACCAGTACCCGTGCGGCCAACCAAGAGTATATTCGATTTTTCTATCTCTACATCGTCTTGTCGCGGCTGAGATAACCTTTTGTAATGATTATACACGGCAACAGACAATACTTTTTTAGCTTCATCCTGCCCAATAATATATTTGTCCAGATGTTCCATAATCTCTTTCGGTCGGACCAAAGTCGGCATTGGAAGCTCTTCCGGTTCTGTTTTTTTCTTACGGCCGTAGAGTTCTTCCTCGAGAATCTCCCCCGCTTGTTCTACGCATACTTCACAAATGTGCCCGTCAATCCCCGCAATTAATATGAGGGCCTCCGATTTATCCTTACCACAAAATGAACATCTAAAATTTTGCTTACTCCTACGCATATCTTGTTAATCTATTAGAAAAAAATATTGGACGCTGATAAAATTAAGGAATATAAGCCATCTAAGAAGATAATTATCGAATTGATTTTCAAATAATTGAAATCTCAGGAAATATTAACCGATCAAAATGGTATAGGTAAAAAGCTCAATAAGCCAGAAACCTTGTAACTGCTGAAAAGAGTTTAATAATTAGCCTTTGCATAAACTGCTCAGATGACTCATCTTACTTACCTATTCTTCTTTTTTCAGATTATTACCGATCACCTCATCGATCAATCCATATTCTTTAGCCTCATTGGCGGTCATCCAGTTGTCACGATCAGAATCTTTTTCGATAGTCTCGTAGGATTGTCCGGTATGGTGAGACAATATATCGTACAATTCCTTTTGCTGTTCCTTGATCAGGTTATAGTAAATTTCCATTTCGGAAACCTGTCCTTGCATACCGCCCAATGGTTGATGTATCATTACCCGGCTATGGTATAAACAAGTGCGCTTGCCTGCCGACCCGGCACAAAGGAGTACTGCTCCCATTGAAGCTGCTAACCCTGTACAAATAGTACTTACATCCGGAGCGACGTACTGCATCGTATCATAAATACCCAAACCTGCAGTTACGGAACCACCAGGGCTGTTAATGTACATACTAATATCCCTTTTTGGGTCGCTGGATTGCAAAAAAAGCAATTGTGCCTGAATAATATTCGCAACATTATCATAGACCGGCGTACCCAAAAATATGATGCGGTCCATCATCAAGCGTGAGAATACATCCAATACCGTTGCGTTTAATTGACGCTCTTCTATAATGTTCGGTGTCAGGTTTTTCAGGTTGTACTTAGCGAAACCTTCAACCGTGTTGCTGCTCATTCCCAAATGCTTGGTAGCATACTTCAAGAATTCGTTATCGTTATGCATATACTTAATTGTTTAAGCTTGAAAAGATAAAGTTAATAACAAAAAGGATCAAAGCTGGTTGAATGAGAAACGGAATGGTCTGAAATAATTTCGGATCAACAGCAAGACTGCTGATCCAGAATGTAAGACAAAAGATTACAAATTTTTAATAATCAGTTTTTTACAAAACTCATGAAAATAAATTTGGTCATCTCCTAAACAAAAAAAGGACGTCACTTTAAATGTAGCGTCCTTTCTTTTAGAAATGCTCTCTACTCTTCTTCGTCATAAAATTTAGGTTCTCCCGCCTCGATAGCTTCCTGAACGTTTTTCATTAAATCCTGAAAATCATCTATACTGATCGCCTTTTCTTCGGTGTTGATCTCCTCTTTTAATTTTTCCCAAAGCTTTTCCCGCATCACATCTTCGTAATACCGATTAACTTGCTTAGGGTCTGAAAGTGAACGCTCCGCCACTTGTGCGATCAAACTTTCATTGCCCCCCAAGTAATAAGCACCGTATTCACTGATAGATTCTATGGCTTTTTCCTTTATTTCTTCCTGACTGGCTTCCAACTCATATTGGTCGCGCAACTTAGTGATCAAAACACTGCGTCTGGTCTGCTCCGCAAATTTTTCATACTCTTCTTCTAATTTTTTATGACTGATATTTTCGTCAGTTTGTTTGAGCCAATTTTTCAAGAAATCATCGGGAAGCGGAAATTCATTAAGCTGCTGCAGCTTATCGAGCGTCTCTTTATACAATAAAGAATCAGCTTGTTTATCGTACATCTCTTCGTAATCTTTCTTGATCTGTTCTTTCGCGCCTTCTTCATCCTCTATTTCGGTATCGGGACCAAAAAACTTGGTGAAAAACTCATTATCCAGGTCGGCCTTTTTCCGGCGGCGCACATCAAGGATTGTGGCTTCAAATTCCGGATTGAAGTCGATATCCGCATCTTTATCCAATTGCAAGTAAAAACTCTGAACTCTTTGCTTTCGTATATCTTCTTCCATATCCGCAAAAGCGCTCTCCAGCTCTAACAAGTTCACCTTCAGCACCTCTCCTTTCTTTTTAGAGAGAATAGTCGTTTTGTATTCTTCCGATAGATCATTTACCAAAACGGTAAACTGACTTTCCAGCCCATTCTCCTTGGGTGATCCGGATTCATCCAGTTCTACTACTTCTAGTTCCAGGGCATCTTCTTCTTGTATATCCTCTTCCGGATGACTAAAATCGCCCAATCTCAGTCTGGCATTTTCCAGGTCTTCTTCGATGATTTCATCTGGAACGACAATTTTATATTTCGGAAGGGTTATGGTTTTGCCCAACCCCATAATATCGATATCTGGGGCCAATCCCAGTTCAAATTGTAATTGAAAGTCGTTCAGGAATTTGGTGTCAAACTCCAAAGGTTGTTGACCTTCTTTCAGCAGTGGTTGCCCGAGAACATCCAGTTTTTCGTCCTTAATATAATCGTAGAGTGTTTTTTGAAAAAGATCGTTGACAATTTCAGAAAGGATTCCTTTGCCAAACATTTTCCGGACAGCACTCATTGGAGTTCTACCTTTTCGGAAACCTTTGAGATGCGCCTGATTTTTGTATTTCTTTAATTCCTGCAGAAACTTCGGTTCATAATCTGACTTTTCAATAGTAATGGTTAACTGGCTATTCAGACTGTCAACATCTTCTTTTACGACTTTGGGCATGACGTGGAACTTAATGATTATGAAATTCGTATAGTAATTTGGTACACCTAAAAGAATTAAGAGGTGCCGTAGTAGTAAAAACTGTTCTTCAAAGTTGAATTAAGGCAAGAAAAAAGTTTTTATTTTCCTGTAAAAGGAATCATTTACCAGCTTAAAAAAAGCAAACTTGTTTTTGCTCAAAATATTAAAATAGCATCTCCAGCTTGTATAAAATGGTGCGGGTGGAGGGACTCGAACCCCCACGCCTTGCGGCACTAGATCCTAAGTCTAGCGCGTCTACCAATTTCGCCACACCCGCATCGAGAAAAAGTTTCAAAAATAGATTAAAACTAGAACGCCTTTTAAACTATAATCTTTTGAAATCTATTTAAATAAAGCAGCTGTTTACTATTTCTTAAATTTAAAATTCAATGACCTTTATTTTAAAGCGTTGCAAAGATAAAACCTTTTTTAGAAAAAAATCCAGTTAATGACAAAAATTATCTAAATCTCTTACTATAACCCTTGACACTATTTTGTTAGATTTGTAAGGGTGACGGGAGCAGATCTTGAATATTAAAGCGTGATGATGGCAGAATTAGCAACCATAACAACGGGGAATGAGAAGAGTGACGATAAGCTTATCAGCAAAGCATATCGAGAATTGTTGCGTTCTATCAAATTCGATATGAACGAAGAGGATACTGCCATGGTCAGAAAGGCCTATGAACTTGCGGTTGACGCTCACAGGGAACAGCGTCGCAAATCCGGCGAACCTTATATTTTACACCCCATTGCCGTAGCAAAGATCTGTGCGGAAGAAATTGGACTTGGTGCAACAG
This sequence comes from uncultured Saprospiraceae bacterium, assembly GCA_964533785.1. GTDB lineage: Bacteria > Bacteroidota > Bacteroidia > Chitinophagales > Saprospiraceae > JANQRV01. The sequence continues at coordinate 16,299 of CAZHNG010000093.1, forward strand.
CGATCATTTGTGCTTTACTCCACGATGTGGTAGAAGATACTGAAGTAACGCTTGAAGACATCAGAGAGATTTTCGGAGACCGCATCGCAAAAATCGTTGACGGACTTACTAAACTGGATAGTGCTTATAGCGTTACCAGTCCGCAGGCAGAGAATTTTAAAAAGGTGCTCAGTACTTTAGTTGAAGATGTCAGAGTGGTTTTGATTAAAATGGCTGACCGTTTGCATAACCTGCGAACGATCTCCTCTATGCCGCCACATAAACAATTAAAAACTGCTGCTGAAACAAGCTACATCTACGCACCATTGGCTCATCGCTTAGGTTTGTATAATTTCAAAACGGAATTTTTGGATCTGTGTATGAAAATTACGGATCCGGAAACTTACCATGAAATTGCTCGCAAGCTTAATGAAACCAGACAAGCCCGCAACGAATTTATTGAAGATTTTATCAGTCCGCTCACCAGAAAACTTCAACAATCAGACATACCATTCCGGATATTCGGCAGACCCAAGTCTATCTATTCCATTTCAAAAAAAATGAAGCAAAAGAATGTGCCGTTTGATAAGATCTATGACTTGTTTGCTGTCCGTATCATAATAGATGTGCCGTTTAAAGAAGAAAAATTCGCTTGCTGGAAGGTATATTCCTTTGTTACAGATGTATATGATCCTATTCCCGAAAGATTAAAGGATTGGATAGCTGTCCCGAAATCCAATGGCTATGAGTCTCTTCATACTACAGTGATCGGTCCGAAAGGAAAATTTGTGGAAGTGCAGATCCGCACTACCAGAATGGATGAGATCGCCGAACGCGGTTTTGCCGCTCATTGGAAATACAAAGGCGTATCTGGTCAACCGGATGTATACGAACGCTGGTTGGACAGCGTAAGGGAGATCCTTGACGACCCCAATACGGATGCTGTGCAGTTTTTGGGAGATTTCAAGACCAATAACCTGTTTAATGACGAGGTTTTTGTTTATACCCCGAAAGGAGATTTGAAAGTATTGCCTAAAGGAGCAACGGCACTGGATTTTGCATTTAGTATTCACAGTGATATCGGCTATCATTGTTATGCGGTCAAGGTTTCTAATCGCCTTGTACCTATGAGCTATGAATTACAGAATGGAGACCAGGTTGAAGTAATCACCAATGCTAACCAAAAGCCTACTGAGGATTGGCTGGACATGGTGTTCACTGGTAAAGCCAAATCCAAGATCAGGTCTGCCATGAAAGAGGAAAAGCGGAAAATTGGCAAAATTGCCGAGGAAGCGCTGGAACGGAAACTAAAAAATCTCAAGGTTTATTCTATTGAAGAGAGTGTTGCTTTTCTGACCAAATATTTTGAATATGAATCTTACGCAGATTTTTTTTATGATATTGCGGTAGAGAATCTCACTATAAGTGAAATATTCAAGCTCTTCGAGGTGGAAGACGGCAAATTATCGATTCGCAAGGAGGAAACCGTCGTCCCCGAAAATATACCGGTAAAACCCAGGAAAAAGAAAACTAAAGATACTGGTGCCAAGTTGCTCATTAATGGAGAGCCGGCAGAAAAATTCAGCTACCTTTTTGCGACTTGTTGCAATCCTATTCAGGGAGATAGTATATTTGCCTATCTATCAATGAATGCAGGATTAAAGATCCATCGTTCTAATTGTCCCAACGCCACCAATCTGATGGCCAACTATAGTTACCGGATCATGAAAGCAGAATGGGTCAATACGACCAATCATTCTTTTGTGGCAAACCTTAAAGTAACCGGAATTGATGATGGGGTCGGGGTAATTCAGAAATTAACCAAACAAATCTCAGATGAATTAGGCCTGAATATGCGTTCATTTTCAATCGCAAGTAATGATGGCTATTACGAAGGAAACATAAGTCTTTTGGTTAGCAATAAAGACCAATTGAATCTGGTAATAAAAGCTTTAAAACATCTTGACAATGTAACAACCGTTGAGCGGGTAGAGCATGTGGAAAAATAAAACCAAAATAAAGTGGTAAATACACTAGAAAATACAATAAAAGAAGTCAAAAAAATTTTTCTGGATTATTTAGAAAAAAATAGTTTTAGAAAAACACCGGAAAGATTCGCCATTCTGGAGGAGATCTACAAAAGAGAAGATCATTTCGATGCAGAAGCCTTGTACATCCATATGAAGAATCAAAACTACCGGGTTAGCCGGGCAACTGTCTACAATACCTTGGAAATATTGGTCAATTGTGATCTGGTAAAAAAACATCAGTTCGGTAAAAACCTGGCTCAGTACGAAAAATCTTACGGCTACAAACAACACGATCACCTGATTTGCGAAGAATGCAGGGAAATTATGGAATTTTGTGATCCGAACATTCAAATCATAAAAGACCGTATCGGAGAATATTTTAACTTTAAAATCTCACAGCACTCTCTGAATTTATATGGTACCTGCGATGGTACTTGCCCAAGAAAAAAAGAAAGCTAATTCACTATGATGAAGTATTACGAAATAGCTTACAAGGATCAGGCACAGATCATCCATATTTTTAATCTATTCAGCGAATCAAAAAACCAGGAAATTATCGAAGCAGCGGAAGCTAACATGGCTAAATGGCTGATCTTAAATCTTGACGCAGCTCCTTTTATGAACAGCATGGGACTAAATTTTCTGATCAAGCTTCAAAATATCTGTAAAAATCACGGTGGAAAGATGGTAATAACAAATGCATCCGCAAAAATTATCGAATTGTTAGAGATCACAAGGTTAAAACCACTATTTTTGCTAGCCGGTTCGGTTGACGAAGCTGAAAAATTACTCAAACAAAAAGTCTGAGATTAAAATATTAAAGTTGGCTAAAGAACCTAAGGGATACTTCATGTCCTTTAGGTTCTTTGGTTTGTGTAAAGGACATTTAAAATCATAGGAATGAAAGTAGACGTTTTACTAGGTTTGCAATGGGGGGATGAAGGTAAAGGAAAAATTGTTGATTATCTTGCTCCCCGTTATGATATTATCGCCCGTTTTCAAGGAGGCCCCAACGCCGGTCATACCCTTATATTTGACGGGAAGAAATTCGTTTTACACACCATCCCTTCGGGTATTTTTCGTGAAGACCAGATCAATTTGATCGGGAATGGTGTGGTCGTTGATCCCATTACCTTAGCCGCAGAACTAAAAAAATTAACCGAAGCGGGTGTTGATTATACCGACCGTCTTTTCATTGCCCGAAAGGCCCATCTTATTTTACCAACCCACCGTTTTCTGGATGCTGCCTCAGAAAAAGCGAAAGGAAAATCAAAAATCGGTTCTACCCTGAGAGGCATCGGTCCAACCTATATGGATAAAACCGGTAGAAATGGTTTGAGGATCGGTGATTTGAACAATGCTTCTTTCGAAAGAAGTTATCAGTCATTGAAAGATAAGCACGCCCAGTTGCTCAAAATCTATCCGCCTATCGACTTTGACCTGCAAGCAGAAGAAGATAAATGGCACGAAAGTGTAGCATTCATCCGTTCCCTTCCCCAGGTTGACGGAGAATATTTTATCAATCAGGCACTAAAAAAACAAAAAAAGATTCTTGCCGAAGGTGCGCAAGGATCTATGTTGGACATCGACTATGGTACCTACCCTTACGTCACCTCTTCCAATACCATTACTGCCGGCGTTTGTACCGGTTTGGGTGTTGCTCCTACTAAAATCGGTGAAGTTATCGGTATTACCAAAGCTTATTGTACCAGAGTAGGATCGGGACCTTTTCCCACTGAGTTAATGGATCAATTTGGTGAAAAACTACAGCAAGAAGGCCAGGAATTCGGAGCTACAACCGGCAGACCAAGACGGTGCGGATGGATCGACCTTCCTCAACTCAAATACACCATCATGTTAAACGGCGTAACACAGTTGGCCGTTACCAAAATTGACGTACTCAATACTTTCTCAACCATCAAAATGGCCACGCATTACCAAATCGAAGGCCAAATGACCGAAATGCTGCCCTATGATATCGATAAGGTAAAAATTCAACCGC
>CAZHNG010000094.1:0-10240 GCA_964533785.1 uncultured Saprospiraceae bacterium
TTTACCCACAAGTTCTCATTTATTTTCATTTATTTATTTTGATGCGTTTGCCCTATGGAAAAAAAGCTTTGTTTTGTTTCGTTTTGTAAGACACCGGATACCAGATGCCGAGGAAAGGGGAAGTTATTGGAATGAATTTTTTGTGCAGTAGTAGTCCTACGGTTTCTGAGTCTGATAATGGGGTGACAAAGGAGTATAAAATAGATGAGATGTATAGGATCTGGTTTTTAGGGACCTTAAAGCTTGCGATCGCACTCATCATACTCATGTCATCTAGCGTCCTCACCTACTGTGCCAGTAATGGCCGGCAGGGTCGGGTAGGTGAAATCTGGCATCTGAAATTTGGTATCTCTAAAAGCGATTTTCCTTTTCGTATATATTTTATACTTGACGCGAAGTGGTTTGGGATTTCCCAAACCTACTTCGGTCAGTATATACCGTACCTAAAGATGGTTTGGGTTCCCAAACCATTTCAACGTCGGTATAGTAAGTACGGTCGCCTACCTGGAATAGTTTTGGTTAATTATGGTTTTCGGTAATTATCCTGCTCTCTTAATGCTAAACCAGTCGGCGGCCTTTTTTATTTTACAAATGCAGCATGGAGATTTGCTTTTGACTGTGCTTAACCCTATATTAGTCCCACATTGTTTTAGCTTTCCACACCTATATAATATATGAAATGGAATAAAAGGTAGGGATACCTTTGGATTCCTTCATTTTCTCCCTCAAAGGAAATTTGCATCATAAACAAGTTGGGTAGACAATAGTCAGGTGGCTGTTTGCTGCTTATAAATATTGGATTGTAGCATTTTGGCAGATGCAGGGATCTGCAATTGGATCTATTAAATCGTTCGTCCGCGCAGGTGCGCAGGGCAACGGAATAATCCGGGAAAGTGTTATTTTTTGTGTTTTTTAAAACAGCTTTAAAAAATAATTGTCAAAATAAAAGTTTTTATACTATTTTTTTATTTATATTTGTGTTAATTGGTGTAATTAAAATCATTTCGACATGCAAACGAGTGTTTCTTTTAGCAGAGAAGAACTGCTTTCCAGAATTGATATGGGCAAACTGCAACCATCTATCAAGAACAGCGAATTTACCATTAGTGAAATTTTAGGGTTTATGCTATCGGGGATGACCATAGAAGATATCATGTTCACTTATCCTGAATTGGAAAGAGAGGACGTTATGGCCACCCTGTTCTACGCAATGCAGTTGGCAAACGTACAGGGTATTTCCGATAATTAATTTAATTTTTTGCAGAAGCAATCAAAAAAAGTTTTGTCATCAGTAGGTTGAAGTTTTTTTAAAAAATTTAAAATCTCACGCAAATGGGAGCATTTTGCTTCCATGAATCGAAGTATTTACGAAAAATAAATCCCGTAAAAACAATTGCTCACTTTTGTCGCTTCGCCAGCAAAATTAAGCAACCTCTATGTTCTCTATTCCAGCCCTGACCCATACGGGCCCTACGTGGCGGGCCCCACGTGGCGGGCCCCACGTGGGCGGTCATAACCTGGGACAGTAGGCGGTTTTAATCAAAATTTTAAACGACGAGTTCCCGGAAAAAGCCCCTCAAATTTGAAATCTCCTTTCAAGAATTACAGAAATAGGTTACTTTCGAGCGTCAATTCAAAAAATTGAAAGATGAAAATAGAAGGGCAACATTTTCGTACTATTTGGCTGAAGCAGGGTGATCCTACCGTTATACAGATCATCGATCAGCGGTGGTTACCCCATCAGTTGGTCATTGAGAACCTTATTGAAGTAGACGATTTTGTCAATGCAATACGCGAGATGCACGTGCGTGGTGCTCCTTTGATAGGCGGAACGGCTGCTTTAGGATTGTATAAAGCGGTATTAACGGCTCCCGATGATGATGATGGGTTTGAGATCTTTGTTGAAGAATCTATTCAACGATTGCAGAATACCCGGCCTACGGCGATAGATCTGTTTAATGCACTGGATAGGGTGAAAAGATCGATGCTGTCCGGTACTTCCAAATCGGAAAAAGTGCAACTGGCCCTAAAAGCGGCTACGGAACTGATCGACGAAAGTGCAGCACACTGCAAGCAAATTGGAGAAAACGGATTACCCCTCATTGAAGCCATCAGCCTCAAAAAAAAAGGTCAACCTGTCAATGTTTTAACCCATTGTAATGCCGGCTGGATGGCTTGCATTGACTACGGTACGGCTACGGCTCCCATCTATGCGGCTTACGACAAGGGGATTGACGTACACGTATGGGTAGATGAAACCCGCCCCCGCAATCAGGGTGCCCGCATTACTGCCTTTGAATTACTTCATCACGGTGTGCCGCACACTATTATTCCCGATAACACCGGTGGTCATCTTATGCAGCACGGAATGGTAGACCTTGTCATTGTCGGCACCGACCGGACCACTCGCACCGGAGACGTAGCTAACAAAATAGGCACGTATTTAAAAGCTTTGGCTGCTAAAGATAATGACGTTCCGTTTTATGTGACTCTGCCTTCTTCAAGCTTTGATTTTACCATTCGCGACGGTCGAACTGAAATCCCCATTGAACAACGCGATCCTGAAGAAGTGAAATACATCCAGGGCTTCCATGGTGATGCTATAAAAAAGGTGTTGCTCACTCCAAAGGACAGTCCGGCCGTGAACTATGGATTTGACGTAACACCTGCCCATCTGGTGACGGGCCTGATCACCGAGCGTGGGATTTGCGAAGCCAGTGAGGCAGGAATTGGAACATTATACCCGGAAATTGATTAGACTTGTTCGGTGGCTTCTGATTGAGCGAATAAGGATGCCCGGGTTTTTTTAAAAGATCTGACCTAACAGTGGTAAAGGTAAGTCAGTTATGAATTAGTGAAATGACAATACCGCCATCTGATCATCGATCTGTGATTGTGCTGTCGTAAGAAAAAAGTAAAATCCCGAAGACCTGAGAACAAAGCAGTTCAACTTTGTGTTTAATTGCTCAAATTAAACGTATTTATTTTATGATCAATTATAAAGAATTAATTAATATGAAGAATATCTTAATCGTTGCACTTTTGAGCTTATTCATCGTTGCATGTGGTGGCGAAAGTTCGTCAGATACGAATGCAACGACTACTACCTCACAAACGGAGTCTGAAGATAGAGCAACTCCGCAAGAAACAACTAATGAAGTGGAAATGGATGAAACGGATCAGGAAGAATCATTTGACGTGGTCGTTGAACTAGCGGGAAATGACCAAATGCGCTACGATAAGGAGGAGATCCGCGTAGAAGAAGGCCAAAGGGTTAAGTTGGTTTTTACTCATACGGGGAAACTTCCGAAAGAATCCATGGGGCATAATTTTGTGTTGCTGGAGAAATTTGTCGGCATTCCACTCTTTGCGGCGAAAGCTATGAAAGCAAAGGATAATGATTATATACCAGAAGATGGGGAAGACATTATCGCTCATACCAAGATGATCGGTGGAGGGGAATCTACTTCTATCATCTTTGACGCTCCTGAAAAAGGGACTTACGATTTTATTTGTACTTTTCCGGGGCATTACAGCTTAATGCAAGGAAAGTTTATTGTTGAATAAACAATTGATAACACCTTCCGAATAAGTCTGATTAAGAAAAGTGGAGAATAAGAATCCTCTACTAATCACACGCAGCGACGTAAGGCGGTTGCTTTCCGCAACCGCCTTACTTAATTACCTTAGTGTCAAGTTAAATATCCCTGAAGATTAAGAGGCGCGTTCTAATTTATCCTCTAAGTACTCATCTGCATAATCAATTCTCAATTCCACCCAAAGTGGGAAATGATCCGAAATTTGGTGGGTTCTCCATTGACTATAGTTTTTGTATAGCTCTTCTTTTTTAGGTTTTTTCATTAAGCTCTGGTAAGTTGCTTCTTCATCATCCCTGAAAACAACATCAAAAAAATCAAAATTACCACCGCGCATGACCTCAAACCGGTTCTTTCTTTCCCTCAACAAAATTTGATCATATTGCCGTCTGTTTTTACCAATATTAGTGTAGTAATCTTTTTTTAATAATGGATAAGGGCATTCAAAACCAGCTTCTTGCAAAACCTGGTAAGTTTTATCTTCTTTTTTGAAAATGTTGAAATCCCCGAGGAGTATGATTTTGCGGGCCCAGGCTGTCGGGTCTTCTGTTCTATTCTTCAGAAAATCAGCTACTTGCCGTATCTCTTCGACACGCTCTGGTGATTCAGCCGTACCTTCACCCCATTGGATATGTACACTACAAAGCATGAATTTGGCCCATCCTGCTGAAAATCCACAAATTAAAGGTGTTCTCCAGATTTGTTCAATAGGCAGTCTCTCTCCAGCTTCGTTTTTAACAGGGGGGAGAACCATTTCTCCAGCTAAACCGCTAAATTTTATCTTGCGAGAATCATATACGAAAGCAATACGCTCATCGTTCCCTTGTCTGCCTTCCGTAGCATCGGAAAAAATATATTTCCAATGACCACCCAATAGTTCCATAACCCTATCTAGGGCTGTCATATCCCGGTATACTTCTTGTACAGCAACAATATCAAAACTGGCAATAATTTCAGCGATATAATAATAGGATTCCGTCAATCGATAACCATAGATCGGCTTATCAAAATCCCGAAGATTCCAAGTCGCCAGTAAAAGGGTTTTTGATTGAGTCCGCGTGGGAATTTGTTCTCGAAGGGACCTGCGTAACCTAATTAATCTATCGACGGTCCTTTTACCTTCTTCACTACTAGGGTCTAATTTTTGGTAGAATGGCATAATAAATTTGCTTTAGCTATCAATTTATTGTCAATATCTTTTTCTTCAAGGGATATTAATCACTATAAGTGGTGATATGTATCAACTCAATTGCGTACAGATCAGATTGCGTAGCTTGCAGCAATGGCAAGTCTGATTGGAAAACAAGACCAATTTTAACGTATGAAGAGTGTATTTTTATGTGGCTCATCTGGTCTTGAACTTCTCCGGTAAATTCTTGTTTTTTTTCGTGCCTAGTGGTTCCCACCAGCAGCTTAACTATACGAATCGGCACAATGAAAAACGCTGAATACATCAAGATCGGTCAATCCTGGTTTACCCAGCAAGCCTGGAAACCCTTTCCTTTCCAATTAAAAGCCTGGGAAGCTCATTTGGAAGGCTATTCCGGCCTGGTCAATGCACCCACGGGTAGCGGGAAGACTTACAGTTTGATCATTCCGATCTTGTTAGAGTATATCCGGGAAAAACAATTGGCGGATCTTCATAAAAGAAAAGAAGCCGGTCACAAAGGCCTGCATGCCATTTGGATTACGCCTATCCGGGCCTTAACCCGGGAGATCCAATACGCAGCACAAAGAGCTGCCAATGAACTTGGTTTGGACTGGGACATAGCCATTCGTTCCGGCGACACGAAAACCAAAGAAAGAAACCGCCAGAAAAGAAAACCACCGCAGATCCTGATCACTACACCCGAAAGTTTGCACCTTTTACTGGCCTCAAAAGACTACGCCAAGTACTTCAAAGAATTGAAAACCATTGTAGTAGATGAATGGCATGAATTAGTAGGATCCAAAAGGGGGGTACAGATGGAACTGGCTTTGTCTCGCCTGAAAGGTTTTTTACCCGGTTTGAAGGTATGGGGTATTTCTGCAACTATTGGCAATATGGAAGAGGCGCTGGAAGTGCTTTTAGGGCATACCTACCATACCGGCCAATACAAAGTCATCCGGTCGAATATTGTCAAACAGGTGGAGATCGAATCGCTTTTACCCGATGAGATCGAAAAATTTCCCTGGGCCGGCCACCTGGGTATAACGATGGTGGAAAAAGTTTTGCCCATTATTGAGCAAAGTAAGAGTACCCTCATTTTTACGAATACGCGTTCCTTTTGTGAAATGTGGTACCAAAAATTACTGGCCGTTGCGCCTGATTTAGCGGGCATTATCGCCATGCACCATGGTTCGATCAGTCGGGAATTGAGGGATTGGGTGGAAAATGCCCTGCACGAAGGAGTGTTGAAGGCGGTGGTGTGCACTTCGAGTCTCGACTTAGGGGTAGACTTTCGGCCGGTAGAGACCATTATCCAAATCGGTAGCCCAAAAGGGGTGGCTCGCTTTATTCAACGGGCCGGCAGGAGCGGCCATCAACCGGGAGCAGTCAGTAAGATTTACTTCGTACCTACTCATTCCCTTGAGTTATTGGAAAGTGCAGCTTTGCGACAGGCCGTAGAAGAACGAAAATTGGAAAGCAGAATTCCTTACCTGCGATCCTTTGATGTTCTAGTGCAATATTTGGTGACTTTAGCAGTTTCGGACGGCTTTTATCCCGACGAAATTTATAAAGAAATCACCGGCACTTTTTCGTATAGCACCGTAACTGAGCAGGAGTGGTCCTGGCTACTGGATTTCATTACTACTGGCGGTGATTCTCTGCGCGCCTATAATGAATACAAAAAAGTGACGATCGAAGACGATGGTGCTTACCGGGTTAAGGAACGCTTTATCGCTATGCGGCACCGCCTTTCTATTGGGACTATCGTTAGCGATAACAATTTATTGGTCAAATATGTCAGCGGTAAGAAGATCGGTACGATTGAAGAATGGTTTATTTCACAGATCAATCCGGGGCAAACTTTTTGGTTCGGCGGTCGTAGCCTGGAGTTGGTCCGGATTAAGGGAATGGAAGTACACGTGCGCAAGAGTAACAAAAAGACGGGAAAGGTGCCTTCTTGGATGGGAGGACGGATGCCGCTTTCTTCTGAATTATCCGCTTTTCTGCGCCTGAAGATGGATGAGTTGAAACGCCATCACTTGGAAGATGTCGAGTTGAAAACTTTGGAGCCTTTACTTGAAACCCAGGAATCACGATCGTACGTACCGGGAACGGATGAATTATTGATCGAGTATTTTCAGTCCAGAGAAGGCTATCATTTGGTAATATTCCCTTTTGAAGGCCGCTTTGTGCACGAAGGGATGGGCTCTCTGATCGGTTACCGGCTTTCACAAATGAAGCCATTGAGCTTTTCGATCGCTATGAACGATTATGGGTTTGAACTATTATCAGATACTGAAATACCAATTGAAGAAGCCTTACAAGGAGATTTGTTCTCCACGGATAGTTTAAGCCTCGATATTCAAAAAAGCATCAATTCAGTAGAAATGGCCCGCCGTCAATTCCGGGATATTGCCAGCATCTCTGGATTGGTTTTTCGCGGCTTTCCCGGCAGGGAAAAGAAAGACAAACACTTGCAATCTTCTTCGCAGTTATTTTTTGATGTTTTTAATGATTATGAACCTGAGAATTTATTGCTACTCCAATCCTACGACGAGGTAATGAATTTCTGGCTGGAAGAAGGCCGGTTGCGGTTGGCCTTGGAGCGCATTCAAAATCAAAAGATCCTGCTCAGTAAGCCCGATAAACCTACCCCTTTTGCTTTTCCGATCATTGTCGATCGATTAAGGGAAAAATTGAGTTCCGAAAAACTGGAAGACCGGGTGCGGAAGATGAAATTGCAGTTGGCGGTGGAATAGGGTGATCATTTTAGTATATTATATCGAAACTTTAGTCGCAGTGAGAATTAAGGTCATCTATATCATATTCGCCGATTCCCCATCCAAAAACAAATAAGTGCAAGGGTGCCGCTGCAAAATGGAAGCGGGCACTAATGGAGTAATCTCACCCCGCACCGTCGCTTGCACTGCCTTCGCTTTCCGCTGATCTGGTACGGTACAAATAATATATTTCGATTTCATGATCTGCCGGATAGACATACTAATGGCGCGTTTGGGTACCTGGTCAAGGCTATCGAACCAACCTTCGCCATATTGTTGCCGGCGGCAGGCCTCGTCTAACCTTACTGTAATGTATGGCTCGTCCGTTATGAAATCGGCAGGCGGATCGTTAAAAGCTAGATGCCCGTTTTCACCGATACCGATGAAAGCCACATCGATTGGATGTTGTGCAATTAGTACATTGAGGCGCTGGCATTCTTGCGTAGTATCTCCTTCACCATCGATATAGTGGAAAGCTTTGACCGCCACTTTATCCGCAAATCGTTCTTTCAGGTATTTTCTGAAGCTGGCCGGATGGCTGATTGGCAAATCGATGTACTCATCTAGATGAAAACAGGTCACTTTTGACCAATCTACGTTTTCTTGGACGAGAGCTGCAAGCATTTCGAATTGGGAAGCGCCGGTGGCAAGAATGATGTTGGCTGTTCCTCGTTGCTGAATAGCCTGGTTGATGAGTAAGGTGCCTTTTTGGGCAGCTTTATGGCCTAGTTCGGCTTTGTTGAGTGCAATGGTGATTTCCATGGTGCTATATTTTGGGAGGAGGTGTCCCCTCGATTTTCCGGAAAATACAAAAAGTTCCTTTATCGGGTTCATAGTTAAAACACAACCTTTTTAAAGTTATATGTTTTAATTCTTGCCTAAAAGCATTATTTGTGTATCTTTATGATAGGTAATGTGAGGCCTATTCTTTTACTGTTGAAGGAGATTCAATGAAACCAAGTTTTAGTAATGGTGATGTTGTTTTTTGTGAACGGTTACACAGGAGTAATTAAAAAATAATTTTATGAATGCTATTTTTAACAAAACAATAATCAACCGGCGAAAAGCAATGGAAAATGTAGCGGGCATTGGCATGCTAAGCTTGGGTTTAGTAAAGGATTGGGCGGCAATTAAAATACCTTTAAAAGTGCCGGTAATAGAATGGAACGCTCACATATTCAGCCCGGATACATCAAAATATCCCATTCATCCAAAAGCTACCTATACTCCTGATGTATCGATACACCCGCCTGATCCCCTGGCGGCTTATCTGAAGCGGCTTGACGAAGAAGGGATCGATCGGGCAGTGATCGTACATCCCGAACCTTATGGTGATGACCACCGTTTGATTGTCGATTGTTTAAATCGTGAGCCGGAAAGACTGCGCGGAACCAGTTTGTTTTATCCCAAAGATCCAGAAGCTCCAAAGAAATTGGAATCCTTGGTCAAGCAAGTGCCGCATATCGTTTCCACAAGATTCCATGCCCATCGCGGAAAAGAAAGCTATCTCGATAGTTTTGAAGATTCGGGCCCTAAGAAGCTATGGAAGAAAGCTTTCGATCTGGGTCTTGTGATAGAATTACACATCGGCCCGAATTATGCAGCACAGGCGGGTAGATTAATCAAGGAGTTTAAAGGTTGTAAAGTGCTTATCGATCATCTGGCTGAACCTCATCTCGGGTCTGCAGTAGAATTTGCCGACGTATTGGATTTGGCGAAATATCCCAATGTATACATGAAATTATCAGGTATCGGCCATTTTGCGAAAGATGCACCGTATTTTGAAAGTGCACTATCCTTTACCAGACGTGTTATTCGCGAGTTTGGCGCTGATCGAATGGTATGGGGCAGTGGTTCTCCAAAAATTGTCGATGTACACATGGCTGACCATTCCGCATCCGATCGGGCCAAGGTAAAAGGTGGGAACATACAGCAATTGCTGGACTGGGATTGATGTGTCGACAATCACTTAAAAGATATTGCCGCGTAAATACAAAATATATCAATACAGCCATTGATCTGATTTAAAGTATTGTGGTGCAGCCGAGTCAAGCCATTGTGGGTTCTGGCGATGAGGCTTTTTGAGTGCGTACTTGGAAAGTATCGAGAAAATGGGCTAAGGGGCCCCATCTTCGAGACAAGAAAAACGCAGAAGCCAGAGCCTGTCCCGAATATATATCGGGATTCCATAAGGGCTTAGACCGCAGGCCATCAGAAAACTTTAAATCAGTTCATTAGAAAAGTCTACCGGTTAAAAGAAGAAAATACCGCGTTACTGTTGATTGACTATTGACAACTCACCTCTCCAACTCGCGAACCCGCCCAACTCGTCTAACACTCAATCACATTAGTAGCCAAGCCTCCCTGCGAAGTTTCTTTATACTTATGGTGCATATCCTGTGCCGTCTCCCACATGGTTTTGATCACGGCATCGAGGGAAACCTTTACCTTGTCGGGATTAGTTTCCAGGGAGAGGCTTGCCGCTGTGATGGCTTTAACAGCGCCCATGCAATTGCGTTCAATACACGGAACCTGCACCAGCCCCTTAATAGGATCACAGGTTAGCCCCAAATGGTGTTCCATGGCGATCTCGGCGGCGATCAAAGCTTGTCGGGGAGTACCTCCCAGGGCTTCCGCCAACGCAGCGGCTGCCATTGATGACGATACGCCGATTTCCGCCTGGCATCCACCCATTGCCGCGGATATGGTTGCCC
>CAZHNG010000094.1:10250-19970 GCA_964533785.1 uncultured Saprospiraceae bacterium
AACTACCGATTGCTGATGCCGTCAATAAAAAGTGATGAATTTCTTTGCGTTGTACTTTGTGGTCAGCAAAGCAAATGTGGTATTGAAGGACAGCTGGAATAACCCCTGCCGCTCCGTTAGTCGGTGCCGTGACGATACGGCCGAAATTGGCATTTTCTTCGTTGACGGCCATTGCAAAACAACTCACCCATTTTAAGGTATCCGAAAAAGAGCGTTTAATCGAAGAAATAGCTCTTATCCATTCCTTGTAATGGTCAGGATCGGGCATGCGCAATAATTTCCGATTTATACCAGCGGCTCTGCGGACGACATTTAATCCGCCCGGCAGTATCCCCTCCGAATGGCAACCCCGGAATATACTGGCCGTCATCACTTGCCATAACTGATCCAATCTTTCTTCAACGTAAGTTTTTGAATGCCAGGTCAGTTCATTCTCCAATGCCAGTTCAGCAATGGAAATATTTTTCAGGTCACAAAAATGGATGATTTCGGCAGCGGTCTCGAAATTGCATTCTGGGACTTTCTTACGAATAATGATCTCTTCGTTTTCTTTTACGATAAATCCGCCTCCGATGGAAAAGTATACGGCTTCGTTGAGCGTACACCCTTCGGAATCTCTGGCGATAAATCGCATACCGTTCGGATGAAAAGGCAGCGATTCCTTAGGGTGAAATTGCAAGTCCTGTGCTATTGAAAAAGCAATATTTGCCTGCCCGCCAACCTGTAAAATACCGGATTGCCGTATTCGCTCCGGAATGGATTCTACCTTTTCCAACGGCATCGTTTCCGGTTCTTCGCCGGATAGACCCAGTAATACTGCTACGTCAGTGCCGTGCCCAATACCCGTTAAAGCCAATGAGCCGTACAAATGGCATTGCAATTGCTTTACTGCCTTAAGCTTGCCAGCTTCAACCAGTTCTTTCACAAAAGCTAAGGCCGCTTTCCAGGGCCCCAAAGTATGGGAACTCGAAGGGCCGATACCTATTTTCAGCATGTCAAAGGTGCTGATGGCATCTTTCATAATGGTTACTTATCGGGTTTAAATGAATTGAACGGGAAGTTTACTTCTCCCATCAAGTGGTACTCATCCGTATTAATCAATCTCTTTGTTACCTGAATTGTCATTTTTGATGATTTGTATAAAGTTACAAATTATCTTCTGATTTGGTTGCCCTATCTTTTTTAAAACAATTCATCAATTCGGATCCACATCCACATTCACCCGTACGTTGGATAAGCCTGGTTTCTTTTGCATTTGTGTAGCTGCCTCCCGAATGACTTGCTTGGCAAAATGCATGAGTTTTTTATCCCGCTCCAACTTGACCATGATATTCAGGAGATAATAAGACCGAACCCGGGCAACGTAGGGCACTGCCGGGCCAATAACCCGTTCGCCTAATTTTTCTTTTAATAAATGAGCGTATAATTTAGCGCCGGCATTTACCTGTTTCGGTTGTCGGTGTTTCAGGGTGATACTGATGAGCCGGTAAAAAGGAGGGTAATGAAATGTTTGCCTTTCTTGTATCTCACGTTGGTAAAGGCTTTGGTAGTCATTCCGTATGACCTCCTGTAAGACAGGGTGAGTGGGATTAAAGGTCTGAATAATCACTTTCCCCTGTTTTTGTTTGCGCCCAGCTCTTCCGCTTACCTGTACCATTAGTTGGAAGGCCCGCTCATTGGCACGAAAATCCGGAAAGTGCAGCAACTGATCCGCACTTAATACGCTTACCACGCCGACATTTTCAAAGTCGAGTCCTTTGGTGACCATTTGCGTGCCGACTAAGATGTCGATCCTTCGCTCTTCGAAATCATTCAGTATCCGGGCATGCGAGTTTTTGGTGCGTACGGTATCAAGGTCCATTCTTCCGATCTTGGCATCGGGAAAATACACCTTGATGTCATCCTCTATTTTCTCCGTACCAAACCCTTTTAGAATGAGCTGTTTATTGCCGCAAGCCGGACAGGCATTGGGTAATTTTGTTTGGTATCCGCAATAGTGGCACTTCAAATGATCGTGAAATTTATGGTAGGTTAAGCTGACATCACAATGGATGCATTCCGCGTGCCAGTCGCAAGTGGTACAATGGTAGGTCGGAGCGTATCCACGTCTGTTCTGAAATAATATGGCTTGTTCTCCCTGATCAAGCGCATTTTTTAACGCTTCCAGCAGAGCCGTAGTGAAGTGAGCCTGGAGTTGTCTTTTTTTAAGTGCATCCTTTGAATCGATAATTTTTATTTCCGGAAGGGAAATGCCTCCGTATCTTTCAGACATTTCAACCAGGCCGTATTTACCGGTTGTTGCATTATAATACGATTCAATGGAGGGCGTGGCGGTTCCCAAAAGGACTTTAGCCTGATGGATGCCCGCCAAATAAATGGCACTATCGCGGCCCTGGTACCTGGGAGCCGGATCATACTGTTTGAAGGAAGGGTCGTGCTCTTCGTCGACGATAATGAGTTGTAAGTTGCGAAAAGGGAGAAATAAAGAGGATCGCGCACCTAAAACCACGGGGTGGCCTTTCAGCGTTTGTTGCCAGACTTCTACTCTTTCGTTGTTATTAAGGCGGGAATGGTAAGTAAGAATATCGTCGCCAAAAATTTTTTGCAGGCGGGCAATGATCTGGGTCGTTAAGGCGATTTCGGGCAATAAGTAAAGCGCTTGTCCGCCACTTTCAATAACTCGCTTGATCAACTCCACGTAGACCCTTGTTTTTCCACTGCCGGTTACCCCGTGCAGCAGAACGGTTTGCTTTTGCTGGAATGATTCCCGGACCTGTTGCAGGGCTGTTATTTGTTGTTGAGATAACTGCGCAGCTTCCACTGTTTCTTCTTCGTAACTTCCCAGCCGGCTTACGTCGCGGTCGTAGAATTCAAAGATCCCCTTTTTTTCAAGGGCTCTGAGTACCGAAGAATTGACATCGGCGGCTTGGTAAATATCCTGCCTGCGAACAAATGATTGTTCCTTGCTCAATTTTAGGTAGGCCATGAATGCCAGGGTTTGCTTTTCTGAGCGGGCTGTCAGTGCGAAAGCTTGGCTGTTTAAACTGCTATCAGAGGCATAGGGTTCTTGGAGACAGACGCAGCCTACTTTTTTAGGGCGATATTTCTTTTTCAGTTCTTCCCGGACGGAAATGACTTCTTCTTCCAATAAAGCTTTGATTATCCGGTATACGGATTTCTGGTTGAGAATTTTGCGGACATCGTCAATAGTGATCTCATTCTGAATGGTGAGTGCTTCCGCGATGAGGTAAGCTTTATCGTCGAGCTTAGTATAATCTTCTTTGAAAATGGGATTCAAAGTTAAGATGGTTTCGCTGGTCAGTTTTAGGTTGGCGGGCAATGCCGCATTCATGATTTCTCCCAGGGTACAACAGTAATATTCCGCCATCCAGCGCCAGAGTATGATTTGTTGTTCCGTTACAATGGGTACATCGTCAATAATCGCACTAACGGGCTTCAATTCGTAACCTTCGGGCGCAAATTCATTGACCTCAATGACGATGCCGGTATAATACTTGGTTTTTCCAAATTGCACTTCCACCCTTACTCCGAATTGAATATCATCTACCAGTTCTTCCGGTAAATAATAAGTATATGGCTTTGGCGTAGCCAGTGGTAGTATAACTTTAACAGAGTATTTGGAACTGATGATTGGGTGGTACTGCTCCATTAGTCGGATTTTATTTAACAATATTACAACAAATTGTACAAAAAGTTAGAGGGTGATGCGCCGGCATCTATTTGTTAAAGGAATGCTGGTGAAATTGTAGGGCATAATAATTTCACATTAATATTAGATCTGCGGTCTGGCATCTTTTATCTGGCATCTCATTTAAAAAGCTTTTAACAAAACATTAGGAAGAACACTACAACTTTTATGGAAGAAATACGTCTATTGTTTATTGCTTTCCTAAAATTCAAAATATTTCACCTTGGCTGTTGAATCCTCAGTGTTATATTTTGAGTTTAATTAGTTGTGAAGAATATTTGTTAGTTATTAAGTATTTGCATATGACATTGAAGGGCATCATTCAAAATCTGGCAATCGCACTTATTTGTACCGCAGTTGCATTCTTGTTATTTAAAAAGTTCGAGCAACCTAAAGAGGTGATCATTGAACGCAGAGTTCCGGTCAGGCTGGTAAATGAAAGACCTAAAACCATCAATTTAGCTACGGAAAAAGATAAGAATAGTGCTTTTCCTGACGATTTTGTAGAAGCCTCTAAAAAGGTAATGGCTTCAGCCGTGAATATTACAGCCAACGCTTCACTTGGTTTTCGCACCAGTTCTGGTTCGGGGGTTATCATTTCTGAAGACGGTTATGTCATCACTAACAATCACGTTGTTGAAAGCGGCGGAGAATTGGAGATCCTTTTGCAAGATCGGCGAAGCTTTAGTGCTGAGGTTATTGGTGCCGATCCGACTACTGATCTGGCGGTATTAAAAATCGATGCCGAAGAGCTTTCTCCTATCAGTTTTGGCGATTCGGACGGGGTACAAATCGGCGAATGGGTGCTGGCAGTCGGTAATCCATTTGGATTGAATTCGACAGTTACAGCTGGTATTGTTAGTTCAAAAGCACGTAACCTCAACATCTTGCGCGGTGAATATTCAATAGAATCATTTATTCAAACCGATGCAGTCGTCAATCCGGGGAATAGCGGTGGAGCCTTGGTTAATACCAGCGGACAGCTAGTGGGGATCAATACTGCTATTCTTACCAATTCGGGTAATTATGAAGGATACTCTTTTGCTATTCCTTCTAACCTGGTACGTAAAGTCGTTGAAGACCTGATCGATTACGGCGAGGTAAAACGCGCGGTACTAGGTGTTGTTATCCGCGATATTAATAACCGTACTGCCGAAGAATTGGGGCTGCCCGCCGTAGCAGGTGTTTATATCACCAACGTAGGCAAGGATAGCAGTGCCGATAGAGCAGGATTGAAGGCCGGAGACGTTATCACGCATATTGACGGCATTTCCATCAATTCAGTTCCCGAATTACAGGAGCAAGTCGCACTCCACCGGCCCGGTGAAATCGTTACCATTGATTATTATCGCGATGGTGAAAAATACGTACAAAACGAAGTGAAGCTTAAAAGTCTCAATAATACTTTTAATAATAAAACCTGGCAATAGATCACTGATTACTAGTTTTACCATAATTTAAGTATTGATTTATTGAGATTTAATTTTTGTGCTGAATAACTTTGCTCGACTTCAATTTCCGGTAGTTTTTTTGCAGCATATCTGATAAATTCTCCCCGACAGGTTTTTATCTGCTAAAATATTTTTCGATCTGCTGCTATGCTGCTGAACTTTATCAATTAGTTTTTCCCCTTCTGGGCCATCAAACATTACCTGCATTGACTAAACCCCACCAAACTAAACCTAACGCATCCACTAAAATCTGACGTTTACGGCCATTAACCTATTGTCCGACTTTAGGCTCGATAACATCTTTTAGAATTCAAAACACCTTGCTTGCTAACCGCTTGATCATACTTGTTATGAAATGATAAAACTCACCAGGCACCCAAAATTAACCAATTTTTAAATTTATTGGCAGATATTTGATTTCCAATTTACGCCAAAAAAGTGTATTATTGGCAAATATTGGCGAAACCAAATTCAAATATGTCTGATTACATCATTAGAGAATTAATGCATCAATTTAAGGAAAAAGGGGGGTTTTCCAGAAAAGAGCTTTTCGACTTTTATTTAAAATTCGACCCCGATCTTAAAGAAGGAACCTTTGGTTGGCGTATTTATGATTTGAAAGAAAAAGGATTGATTAAGCAGGTAAAAAGAGGAGTTTATAATATTACTGATAAACCGGAATATCAACCCAAAATTTCAAATGAGCTACACAGAATTACAGCTGTAGCTTACACAGAATTTGATGATCTCCAATATTGTGCTTGGAATATTGAGTGGTTAAATGAATTCACTCAACATCAGTTTTCTATAAACTTCAATATTTTGGAAGTGGAAAAGGAACTGACTAAACCCATTCTTTTTGCTTTGAAAGAAAATGGATTTAAAAACACCTTTCTCATGCCGGATAAGTATATTATTGAACGAAATGTGGCAGATTATGAGAAGGCTGTTGTTATAACCAATTTCATTAGCCGGTCACCTGTTCAAAATGTTCATTACAAGAACCGAGACGTTATAACGCCCACCCTTGAAAAAATCCTTGTTGATGTGTTTTCTGACTCGGAGACGTTCTATTTTCTGTATGGTATCGAAAAAAACTACATATTTGAATCGGCGATAAAATCATATACTATAGACTTTACCAAGTTATTGAGTTATGCAAGTAGGCGGGGAAAGCGTGATGAGCTAAAAGTTTTTTTGCTTGAAGAGCTGGAGCTGGAGAAAGCCATAAAAGACGTTATCAAATGATCAAATCGAAGTGTTTCTCGAAGGCATGGATAGATGGGTTCAAAAAACAAAGGCCTTACAAAAGGATCAATCCTCCTGTAATGGAGAAGATGATCCAAGCTTTATATTTTCTTCAAAACCTTAAAGTGCATGGATTGGATTTCACTTTTAAAGGCGGCACAAGCCTGATCCTTCTTTTAAAGGAATCCAATCGGTTTTCGATCGACATTGACATTGTTACACGTCAATCCAGAAAAGACATTGAAAAGGTTTTAGATAAAATCATATCAAACTCGAACTTTAAAAGCTGGGAACTGGATGAAAACCGCAGTTACAAAGAAGGAGTTCCCAAAGCACATTACTCTATATATTTTGATTCCGAACTCAATAAAACAGCTAATTATATTTTGCTGGATATTCTTTTTGAGAAGGTCGATTATCCTGTAGTGAAGGACATCCCTATAGAAACAAAGTGGATCGAGTCTGAAGAAAGTATAAAAGTCACCGTTCCATCCATCGACTCTATTATTGGAGATAAACTAACGGCTTTTGCACCTAACACAACCGGTATACCTTACTTTAAAAACAAGCAGAGCTTTTCAAAAGAAATTATCAAACAGCTTTTTGATCTGGAAAAATTGTTTGATGAAAGTAACAATATAAAGGTTATCTATAAGAGCTTCAAAGTTTTCGCGCTCAAGGAAATCAATTACAGAAATATTGACATAACGGAAAAAGACGTTCTTCAGGACATAATCGATACGTGCCGGATATTTGCAAAACGCGGTAGAAACTGCACACCTATACAGAAAGACAACTTTGAAGAGCTAAAAAGGGGAATTAGCGGATTTAATGCGTTTCTGATATCCGGTTCTTTTAGAGAAAATGAGGCAATAAGAGCAGCTTCAAAGGTCGCTTATTTGGCAACGAAGCTTTATACAGGGAATTTACAATCTATCGAAAGATATAATGACCAGGACATTAACAATTGGAGTGTGGAAGATCCAGGCTGGAATTTTTTGAACCGCTTGAAACGAATTAAAGATAAATCGGCATTTTACTATTGGCATAAAGCATTCGAGATGATGTCTGTTTCTCACACTATAAATTAAGATTCACTCCTTGCTACTTTCAATGCTAACAAGCTGATTAGTTTGCTCACTAGACTTGTTCGGCAGCCTCTCAATCGGCTCTTCCGGTACTATGATGTTGAGTTGTTTATCTTTTGATTCATTTCAGAAGGTTTTTGTATAAATAGATAAACTTATTAACAACATCGATTTAATCCCGTATCCATGCCTGAAGCCTTATTTTATGGATGAATATCAAGTAGAAATTTTAAATGTGACTTATCTATTAATTTTTTAAGTTTTCGTATCTTTGCTGGCCATTTAAAAATACCTTATAGCCTAACCAAGTGGATGCTGAATAAGACATGGACAAATGCAAGTTGTTACACTAGAAAATACACCCATCGAAATCATAATTGATGCCTTCAATAAAGCTTTTGCTGACTATCAGGTGAAAGTGAAGCTTACCGAACAGGCATTTCAACAAAAGATCGCTACTGAGAATATCGATCTCAGGTATTCTGTTGGTGCCTTCTTGCACGGACAATTAGCGGGGTTTATTCTTCATGCTTACGATGAAGTGGAGGGGGTAAAAGTCGTTTATAACGGTGGTACCGGAGTGCTACCGGCCTACCGTGGTCAGGGTATTGCCGAGCAATTGTACAAATTTATCATCCCCCTCCTGAAAGCGGATGGCATTCAACGGTGCTACCTGGAAGTTATCGACTCCAATGCCAAGGCTATTCACGTCTATATCAAGTCAGGCTTTCAAGTTATTCGCGATTTATTGTGTTTCAAAGGAGTATTGTACGATCCTAAATTACCTGAATTTTCCAATGTTGAGGTCATTGAATTGGATGAGTTGAACTGGGATGATTTACCCAGATTTTGGAACGGTAAACCCACCTGGCAAAACTCCCTCGCAGCTATGCGCAGGGCTAATAACCATTACCGCATTCTGGGCCTTTTTAAGAACAATAAATTCGTGGGGTACGGAATGGTAAATCCCAAGAGCGGCCGCATTCCTCAATTTGGCATTCATCCCGAATACCGCAGACAAGGCCTGGGCCGGTTTCTTTTCAGTTATATGAGCCGGCTGGGGGATGCCAGTCTTTCCGTCATCAACGTCGATCAATCGGACCAGGCTACCACCAGGTTCCTTAACAAAATTGGTATGGAGCCCTTTGTCGGGCAGTATGAAATGGTATTGGAACTATAAGGTGAAACGATCATTTCCAATATTTTTAAAACCATGGTGGATCTACCAACTAAAGATTTTCACCTAATTTGATTTCCATAATTGTTTCGCCGGGCACCCACCCTTCATTACCATCAGACAACCTTATTTTGTGCCAGTCCCCGATGCGATCTCTCATTTTTACTTTATAACCGGCGGATAGGGTTTGCAGCGTTTCGCTGGCCTCATCCGGTGCACTTTTCAGCGGCAGTTTTGTTGTGATCACGATTGCCTTGTTGGTATTGCTTCGGTAGTAAATTCTATTTGCGGCGAGATAGAAGGGTAACAAACTCAAAAACAAGAGTACTAATCCGCCCGTAAATCCTATTATTTTTTGCCGTCGCTTATTACTGGTCAACCAGAGAATCATACCCGCCGTCCCGATCCATAATAATAAAAGACCGATGAAAGCCCAGGACCACGGGCCCAACAATGCCTGTGCATTTTCTTTCCATTGGATCAGAAAAAATTCGTTGATCTTCTCAATCGGATTTTCTATCTGGCTTTCGGCTATGCGCAAATTATGCTGTATATCTTTGTCGTTAGGCTGGAGCAATAATGCGCTCTCGTAGTTGTAGATCGCATTTCCCAGGTCATTTTTTCGATAATAACAGTTGCCCAGGTTGTAATACAACTCTGCGGAGTGCAGACCCTGTTCCAGTACCCTCTGATATTTCTCAATTGCAGCATCATAAAAACCATCATTATATTGGGCAATTGCCTCCTGCATCTCACCATTTTGTGCGGACACTGCCAAACTCCAGAAAACTATAACCAACGGGAATAAATGTGTAACTTTAATCATGGAACGTCCAACTATTTGTGTATAAAAATTATTGCTTTGCAAAGCATGGCAAAATAAAATGGTTTTCAAGACAAAATGTTAATACGGGGTAACAAAATTTAATCGTATGCCAAAAATGTCTTTCCTACACCGTATGGATTATAGCTGCCAAAAAATCCAAATATTTTAAATTCTAGACTTTTGACGCTAGACTCTAGAAGTTAGACTAAAAATTCTAACTA
>CAZHNG010000095.1:0-7434 GCA_964533785.1 uncultured Saprospiraceae bacterium
TACTAAATTTCAAAAATTTAGCAGATTGGATCATTTCTGGCCAGCCTGTAGCGTCATAAGTCTAGTTCAAAAAAAAGTACTAATTTTTGTTGAAAATATGGAAAATATGGTGATTTTAGATTGAGGGAAATGAAAAAAGGTCATTTTTTAAAAAATGCAGGGGAACGAATTATAAAAACAAAAAATGAATAAAAAGCTACTATTCTTAGCCATTGTCCTAATCTTCAGTATTGGACAAGCAACAGCAGATAATCCAAAGAACGATGCGGTTAATAGGCAAGAAGACCCAGGAGATTCTACCAGAATAGCTGAATTAGACCGCTACTGGGCCGAATTATCGAGAACCGTTCGCGAAGGGGACTTCGAAGGGATGGGAGCGGTTTACCATCCGGACGCAGTGATTGTCTTTGCGGCTGGTGAGCATAAAACCTCAGTGCCCATATCCTCCGCACTAGAGGGTTGGAAACAGGGATTGCTCGACACCAAGCAAGGAAAAGTCGCCAGTAATGTTGAATTCCGTTTTCCCAAAGGATAGGGGATGAAACGACGGCCCACGAAACAGGCATTTTCTACTATACCTCTGTTGATAACTCCGGCAAAACGGTGGCGGAATATTATACGCATTTTGAAATGCTGCTCGTCAAACGCAACAACCGCTGGTATGGCTTAATGGAATACCAAAAATCAAGAGCCACTCCGGCAGAATGGAAGGTTTTGGAGTAGCTTTAGTGTTTTCTCCCTTAACCCTTTATTTTCCACCCTATTTCAAAAAGACATTGTACGCAGTGACAACAGCCAACACCAAAAAAAGTAAACTCAAGATGTAATTGATGTTCTTCGCAATAAACTGCACCCGCTTTTGAATGTACTCCGCAAACAATACATAGATAAAAAACAAGAGGAAAGACCCGGTGACCGCGCCCAGCGAAAAAATGTAATTATGAGGTGGGTCGATATTCAGCCACCCTTTAGCTTCCAACAGTGTACTATAACCCAGGAAAAAAGGAATGGCCAGCATGTTCATGGAAGACATGGTCAGCCCCGCCAGGTAACTATTCCGCTTCTGGTCCTTAACCTGCAGGCGTACCTGCCTTCGGGCCTGCCGGAAGAACATATACGATAATCCCAGAAATACAAATATAGCCGCATAGCTCAGGTATTCGATAATTTGGGGGTTGCGTACCAGGAATTTTGCAAAAGTTACGGCCAGGAATGCCTGGATGAGGATAATGGAAACCGCCCCTGAGACAAACAAGAGTGCCTCTTTGCGGTGGTGTTCCAGGCTCATTTTCAGCGAGGTCATATTGATCATTCCCGGTGGCATAAAACCAACGAAGGCAACCAGGACGGCCAGGAAAAAGGTGTTCAGCAATTCCATATCCTTTTTGTGGTAAACTTATAAAGATGCGCTTGTTCCATTGGTGATTGTGGTTACAAAACAGCAATAACCTGTAGTGCTATTGTTGTATATCTTTACCCGAACTGACCCATTCAATGTAGGATCCGTCGTAGACCCGTACTTTCTCGTATTCAAGAATATTTTTAAAGGCAACAAAACCCACTGATGCCCTAATACCGGTACGGCAGGAAAAAATTAATTCCTGGTCAGGCGTAATGCCTAATTCTTTTGCGATGGCTTCTAATTCTTCTTTGGATTTAAAGGCCCCCGATCGTGTGAGCAGTTCGGAATGATTTAAGTTGATCGCACCGGGAATATGGCCTTTACTGTTAACAAACCCACTGTATTCGTAAGATGTTCTCAGATCCAGTATCTTGACCGCCGGGTTATCTTTATGCTCATCTACGTAATCAATCGATGCGTAGAGCTGCGTATCTACGCTTGGTGTAAATGTTGTAGGGGGCAATTCTACGGGCTCAGCGGACATTGGAATGCCGGCTTTTTTCCATTGATTAGAATTATAGTGCAAAATCCTCACATCAACGGCTCCGAGATATTTCAAAATATGATAAACGCGGGCCGAATACTTTTGGGTACCATCGTCGTAAATGACCATTTGACTTTTTTCACTAAGCCCTTTTTGGCCAAAATAAGCTACCAATTCAGCCGGTTCCAATAATAAGTTCGGAATATCTCCTTCCCGGTAGAGGTCAGAATGATTAACGTTCACGGCACGTTCAATATGTGAACTATTGTACGCACTTGCCTTATTAGCGTCAATGATGACCAAACCTTCATTGGAATTGTAAAGCTCCATGAAGTCAACGGCAGTGATTACATCACCGTAACTGATCGACTCAAAAAAAGCGGCAATTTCCGGAATATCAACTTCCTCCACCGCTAATAATTCGTTAGCGGTGGATTCGAAAACCCCCTGAAGGATTTTTAACCCTTGAATATTTTTTTGTTTTAGGATCATCCAGGCACTATTGGTTTGGGTAAGGGTAGCACCGTAAAGGATCAACTGAGCGGTTTCGTTTTTCAGTTTCTTCAGATAGGTTGGCTGCAGCAGTTTGTGGTATGGAATATTGAGGGCTCCTTCAAGATGCCTGTGTCCAAAATCGATCGAATTTCGTACGTCGACAAACTTATAATTGGTGTCTTTCCCGGAAAGGATCTTTTGGGCCTCCGCTACGCTGATAAACCGGTCGGCATTCCCCATTTCCTTCAAAAGTTCCGGGACAGACAACTGATAAGCGGACTTTTTGTATTTGACAAAAAAGCTGCCCCCCACAATTATTGCTACCATTAAGACGGCAGCTATGATGATCCCCATTGTGAATCTGTTTTTTTTATTTATTGTGACCATAAGTTTTCAAATTGTATTAACATCCTTCTAGCTTTTTGGTCTTTATTTTAGGGATCAACTTGATGGTCTTTTTGGGAGCCACCTCCGCATTCCCGGGAATCGTCGATGGATCAAAAGCCCTGCTTTCCCCATTGAAGTATTGGAGGGCTGCTTTGCGAAAAGCATACCGGTCGAACACTTCGATCGGAGCCGTTTCGGGTGGAGCCTCGGGTGAAAAAATATCTTCCTCCCACTGATCAAGCCCGCCATTTAAAATAAAGATCCGGTGATGATTTTGCCGTTTTTTGATCATCCATGCCTGTTCGGACAAGAAGTTGTCGTTGCTGAAGAAAACAACGTCTAATTCCCCTTCATTGAAGTATTGATCGTAAGCTGGATCGAGAATTTCTCCCAACGGCATATTTACGGATCCGGGAAGGGAATAGTCATTATAATCAGCGGCCTCCCTAACATCAACCAGCACTAAACTTGGATCCTGGCTGATCATGCGTTCCGCCAATTGATCTGTGGAGATAAATCTTTTTTCGTTTTGTAATTCCAGTAACAACTGGTCGATCGGTAGTTCTTGGTACTGTTGCATCTTGGGTAAGCCAATGAAAACATAAACCAGCGCCAAAGCTATTGCCGCTATTGCCAAGAAGTAACTTAAATATCGCATATAGATCAGTTCTTTTATTTTTTGTTCTGCCAAGTGAAACAGAGTTTACACACGAATCCTCCGCAATCAAACTCTAACGTCCAACATCTCAATCAATATAAATACCTGGTAACCTGCCCGGCATCGATCATGATCAAGCGGAAAGCCAGCCCCCCGATCAAAACGCAAAGCGCAGGAATCGCCGGCGGGATCTTTTTCCCCCTCAACTCCAATATTTCAAGAAAAGCGGGAAATATCAGGCCCACAAAAACAACAATTCCCCAAAAGCTTAAGGTGTAATCCCCACCCAAAAATAAATTAGCAGCATCAATTTTAACTTGAGAACCAGCGAGATACCCCATAAATAAATGAATGATAAAGAAGAATTCCGTAGTGATCAAGATCAGATCCAGTCTCCTGAATAGCTGCTGTTCTTTATGGTTTTTTGACATCCACATGATGGTGGCCGCTCCGGTTGACAAACCCGAAACCAGGAACAACGGTCCAAGTAATGCCGTATTCCACAATGGTCTGGCATTGAAAGCGGACAGTAAAATGCCCGTGTAGATCCCCAGAATGATCGCCAATACCAATATAGCCCAGGCCAGCGATAGACGATTATCCTGTACCCATTTCTCGAATTTTTTTAATACCGTAAACCTCCAATCCCAGGCGGGAACCAATTCCCGCAAATAACCACCGACCCATATAAACGACAAAGGAGTGACCGCCATTAGGGTCCACGCTCCCCAGGACATTGGAGATTCTATCCGCAGGGTCATATAAAGCCGCCAGAAATACAATGGATGCTTAAGGTCTACAAATAAAGCGATCAAGCCGATCACCAAGGCAAAAGGAGCAATAAAAGTTCCCCATTTTACCGCTGTCGGCAATTCTTGTTCCTTACCCAAAATCGTGTAAAGGGCAGAAAAAAATAACAACCCGGCAGCCAGACCGCCCAAAAAAAGGTAAAGCGCAACCGGCCAATGCCATATATGTAAGTGGGGATCTATATTTGGAATATCACGTCCGCTAATGAATAATTCTTCATTCATTGTAACAGGATTAAATTAGGTAATAGATTTGCGGATCAGTCCCCGCCTCGGGTGCCAATACCTTGTATTTGCGTTTCTCCAGGATCGTGGTTATTTCACTATGGGGGTCATCCAGGTCGCCAAAATACATACATTTAGTGGGGCAAGCCGCTACACAAGCCGGCTGCAGCCCTTCTCTGACCCGGTGAATGCAAAAGGTGCATTTGTCTACGTATCCCTCCGGATGTGAATACCGGGCATCGTAAGGACAAGACTGTATGCAAGCTCCACAACCAATGCATTCTTCGGGCGTCACTAACACAACACCGCCTTCTACGATATGACTTGCTCCGGTCGGGCAGCAACGCACGCAGGGAGGGTTCGCGCAGTGGTTGCACCGCTCTGATCTTAGCTCCAACTCAAGCTGGGGATAAGTGCCGATAACCGTCTCCGTCACCCAATCCCGGCAATAACCGATAGGTACATTATTCTCAATTTGACAGGCAATGACGCAATCACTGCATCCGACACATTTCTTGGTGTCAATAGCCATAGCATATCTCATAATCAGCTATTTTCTTTTGGGTTGTTTAATAAGAAAGTGACAAAGTTGCCCCGCATACCCGTTCCTCCCATTATTGGATCGGTCATGACATTGGTGATTAATTCCGTGTCACTGGCACCTCTACCGTAGGCTCTCGTCAATTCTTTGCGTTGATGACCAAAGCCATGAACCATGTAGACCGCATCCCAGCCTATGCGCTCGGTAATTCTCACTTTTATCGGAAAGGAGGAAATAACTCCATCCTGGTTTTTTAGCCACACTTTCTGATCTTTGGAGAGATTCCACAGTTTGGCGACCTTTGGATTTACCCAAAGCGCGTTTTCTTTCATCAAGTCCGTCAGGTATGGATTATTCGCCGTACGCGTAAAGGTATGCGCGGGAGCGCGGCCGTAGATCAGGCGATAAAAGCCGGATCCCGGTTGTGGGTGTTCCTGGTAGACGGGAATCGGGTCAAAACCGGCCTGCTCAAGTATATTCGAGTACAGTTCGATCTTCCCGGTAGGGGTGTCAAATGGCCAATCAACGTCCTCTGGAAGATAGAGATAGGGATTTTGCCGCTCGTAGGCTTTAACTCCAACTTTCTCCATCTCCGTCAGAGAACTCCCCATTTTCTTCAACTCCTCTTCTATCACTTCTTTGTAATCGTTATACGGGAAATAGGCTTCCAAACCCATTCTCCGACCCAATTCTTTGGCCATCCACGATGCGGGTTGGGAATCTCCTTTTGGGCTAGCGGCAGGCATCCGTAAAGCGATATTGGGTACGCGGTGAGGCGAACTCCGTATTTTGTCGTAGCGTTCCAAATAAGTACACTCGGGAAGTACGACATCCGCGTAGCCCGTTATTTCCATGGGCATGGTATCCACGACTACGATGAAGTCAAGCGCATTGACCGCCTCGAGGAAGTCCGCTTTATTGGGCATGGTTTCCGGTAAATTTGTCCCGGAGACCATCCAGCTGCGAAGCCGGTATTGTTCGTCAATGCGATCGGGGATGGAGGCATCCACCAAGGCATTGGATACTGAAGCTGCAGCCAGCGGAAATTTATCTTTCATCAAGTCCCTCCAGGACCATCTCGGCTTTGGGTAAGGCGGATGTTCCATAGTTGGAACAGTCTTACTTTCGCTAAAATAAAAACCACCTCGACGTCCCCAGGAGCCTAACAAAGCATTTAAGATGGCAATAGCCCGGGACCGCTGCGTATCATCGCCGTACCAGGTAACATGCCTACCGGGATGGACGATCACCGAAGGAGCGGCGCCGGCCATAATGCGCGCCGTTTCAACGATCTGATCGGGCTTGATATTGGTGATCCCGTAGGCCCACTCCGGAGTCATTAAGCGTACATGATTGCGCAACTGTTCAAATCCATAAGTATGGCGTTCAACGTATTCCTTGTCGTACCATCCTTTGTTGATAATGATGTGAATCCAGGCCATGAGCAAGGCAATATCGGTGGATGGCTTAATGGGTAACCAATGGCTGGATTTACTGGCTGCTGTGGAAAACCTTGGGTCAACGGTGATGATGTGAGCGCCTTTATCAATGGCGTCTGACATTTCCTGGACCTGCCCGTTGTGCATGTTCTCTCCAATATGAGAACCGATCAAAACCAGACACCTGGTATCCCTAATATCCGTTGGCTCCGGAGAACCAATGTATGAGCCAAAGGTGGCATAAAACCCAACCTCCCGGGGTCCGCGACATTGTGCGTAGGACGGAGAAGTGATCATTGGTGATCCCAAAGCTTTAAATAAGTGCTGGAAGTGATCGCCCGACGAGCCGTGTTTAAATAATCCAATAGTTTCAGGGCCATAGTCATCAATGATCTGCTTCCACCGGTTCGCGATCAGATCCAAGGCCTCCTCCCAGGAAGCTTCCTTGTACGTTTGCCGGCCATTCTCAGTAACCCTGATCAATGGGGTAGTCAATCGATCGGAATCTTCGTACATACCCAACCCTCCCATGCCGCGTGGGCACAGGCGACCATTGCAATGGGGATCGTCTTCAATACCCTCCAATTTGACGATCTTGCCTTCACTATTCGTGCAAGCCCAGGCAGCGCACTTCCAAAAACAAACTTCACAATAGGTAGGCACCCGGTTCAGGGCCTGAAGACCAGTTTTTTCAGACCACTTCACTTCCTTAGTCAGATCACAGGCACTCAATCCCAGCGCCATTCCCCCGATTCCCAAAGATGAAATTTTGATAAAGTCTCTCCGTGTACGCATTATTATTTCGGATAAGTTAATTTTATGCTGGTGTAATAATTTGGATTTTTGACGTGATATTATAAGTATTTGATAATCAATTAAAAAAACACTTCGCGTCAAGTGTAGCTTTGGGTTATAGGGTTATAGGGTTATAGGGTTATGGGGTTATGCAAAATACGCCCAAGATTTATCCCCACATAACTTCATAACTTCATAA
>CAZHNG010000095.1:7534-19876 GCA_964533785.1 uncultured Saprospiraceae bacterium
AAATACGCCCAAGATTTATCCCCACATAACTTTATAACTTCATAACCTTATAACCCATTAAACCTTAAATATTAACAATCACCCCAGGTTGAAAAAACAATACATCTAGCGTCAAAAGTCCAAAATAACGGTTCCTAAGGAATAAAACCTGGAGGGTGTTTTTGGTGATGATCATCACACTATTCCTTGATATTTATCATTAGACTTGTCTATCTACTTACGTTACCGGAATTCTTAAGTAACTACCATGTTAAAAAAGAAGAAAGCCCTTTTGATATTCGTCTTTTTCCTGGCGTTGGTATGGTATTTCTTTTTTGGATTGAATGAACGAAACGATTTACCAGCTTCTCCAATAGTGCATGAAATGCTCGGCGGGACTGAAAGTTGTATGCAATGTCACCATGACTTGAAAGGGTTCGCTCCTGCTCATAACCCTGAAGTTATTGGTTGTACGCCCTGTCACTCGGGAGATCCGCTGGCTAATACAAAGGAGGTTGCCCACAAGGGGCTTATCCTCATACCCGGTAATCTCACAGATGTGCATCAAACCTGTGGTGCCGCTAATTGCCACCTTGATATTGCCGATCGGATAGCGCATTCTTTGATGACGACTATGTCCGGTGTCATCAGCGTCGACCGTTTTGTTTTTGGAGAATTGGATGCTCCTGAAGGTAACTTCCACATCAAAGATCTGGGGAATACAGCAGCGGATACCCATTTAAGGCACCTTTGTGCCTCCTGTCATCTGGGCAACCAAAAGGATCAACTTGGTCCCGTTACCGAACTTTCGAGGGGTGGTGGATGTAATGCCTGTCACCTCAACTATCCGGAACCGGCTGATGAACCTGCCCTTCACCCGGGACTAACGGTAGCGGTGAAAGACGATCATTGTTTTGGTTGTCATAGTCGTTCCAGTCGCATCGCCTTAAATTACGAAGGGTGGCACGAGACCAACCTGACGGCTGACCAAATGGAGGAGAACAATCCTCATTATCGATTGCTTCAGGATGGTCGGGTTGTGGAATTCATTCAGAATGATGTCCATCACCAGGCTGGGCTTTCTTGTATTGATTGTCATCATGTTGATGAGGTCATGGGCGACGGTAAAAGCTACCAGCACAAAGAAGAGGCCCTTAAAATCCAGTGTGAAGATTGCCATACCCATGCCGGCTTTAACACCGTACCTTATGAACAATTGGATAGAGAAAGTAAAAAACTATTGGCCTTGCGAAATATCGATCCGCAAAACAAACGGTTTATCCTTTCCAACAGTGGTTTGGCTTTGGTGAACGGATGGATAGATAGCCTGAACAATAGTCAGTTGGTTGGAAAGAATAACAACCAAACTTACCCTTTAAGGCCTCCTGCTTCCGTCTGTACTCTACAAGGAGGTCATAGCAGGCTGGATTGTGGAGCTTGTCACACCAGTTGGGCACCGCAATGTATCGGTTGTCACAACACTTTTGCCCCTCAAAAAGAGGGATATGATCTATTGGCAAAAGAGTCCGTTGATGGCAAGTGGACCGAGCATGTCGGTCTTTTCTTCTCCGATCTTCCGACCCTGGGTATCGTTGAGTTGCCAAATAGTCAAGACCAGGAGGTAGAGGAAATCAAAACCTTTATTTCCGGAATGATCTTATCTATAGATAAGTCAAATTTTGATAGCGGGCCTGCTCCTGCGATCTTTCACAGGCTGTATGCGCCAACTTCAGCACATACCACCAGTGCTACGGGGCGTTCGTGCAAATCCTGTCACAACAACCCTCTTGCAATTGGCTACGGACGAGGAGAATTAACTTATGAAACTTCATCGGGAAAAGGTATTTGGCGATTTGTTCCGGAATACGCCAATTCGGATTTTGATCAGCTTCCTGAAGATGCATGGATCGGCTTTTTGCAAAATTCCCGATCATCGGGGTCAACAAGATCTTATGCACGTCCCTTCAGCATACTTGAACAACAACGTATGCTGACCGTTGGTGCCTGCTTATCCTGCCACGATCAAAATAGTGAACTTATGCTGGAAAGTATTACGGACTTTCAAAAGGTGCTGGAAAAAAGGAGTGCGCAATGCATAATACCCGATTGGAGCGCGCATGATTAAAAAACCTGTCTAATGCAAAACAAGGTTTGGGCAAAATCGGTAAATCCTTTCAAAAGACGGCAGTCACATTTATTTTTGTCCTATCTTTCGGGTGAAAAAAGACCCTTGTAATCATGTTTGATACCAAGAAAAAGATCCTGCGTTGGGGCATCATCGGCGTTGGCGATGTCACCGAAGTCAAAAGCGGCCCGGCCTACCAAAAAACCGAGGGATTTGAGGTTGTTGCCGTTATGCGCCGTTCTCCCGATAAAGTAAAAGACTACGCCGCAAGGCATGGGATTAAAAAATACTACACGGATGCCGATGCCCTTATTCATGACGAAGGAGTGGACGCCGTCTATATTGCTACCCCTCCGGATGCTCACCGGCACTACGGACTAAAAGTAGCGGCGGCGGGAAAACCCTGCTGTATCGAAAAGCCAATGGCACCAACCTACCAGGATAGCCTCTCCATTTACAATGCTTTTCAGGAAAAGGAACTGCCTTTATTCATCGCTTATTACCGCCGGTCGTTACCTCGTTTTTTGCAGGTGAAACAATGGATAGACCAGGGAGAGATCGGTGAAGTGCGGCATGTGGCCCGGTATTTATCCAAACCGCCCGGTCAATTAGATATTTCGGGCGCTTACAATTGGAGGACGGATCCCAAAGTAGCTCCCGGCGGTTATTTTGACGACCTGGCGAGTCATGACCTCGACCTTTTGGTATTTTTACTGGGGGATATTACGGAAGCCAAAGGTATTAGCCTGAATCAGCAAGGATTGTACGCCGCAAAAGACGCCGTTGTCGGTTGCTGGCGGCACAATAAGGGTATTACCGGAACCGGGGATTGGAACTTTGGGAGTTATGAATCAGTGGACCAGGTGGTCATCACCGGAGATAAAGGGGTGATCAGATTTTCTGTTTTTGCCGAAAATCCCATTGTACTAGAAAATGCATCCGGCAAACAGGAACGGTTTATTGAACATCCGGAAAATATTCAATTACACCACGTTGAAAATATGCGGGAACATCTGTTGGGGAATAAACCTCATCCCTCTACGGGGTCTTCGGGATTGCATGTTAGTTGGGTGATGGGAAAAATTTTGGGGAGCGTATGAGGGGATCTTTTTCATATAGTGTTAGACTTATTTGGCTTGAAGTAACATAGGCTTAGCTATTGCAATCCCGCATCCCGCTTAAGTCATTAAATTTAACTATATTTCCAAATTGATACTAATTTGAATTTGTGATGTCATTGCAAATTTTTACTATAAATTCAGCAATTTCTCATGTAGAATTTACACGTAGAAAAAATCGCCACAAACCTGCCTGCCGATACCGTCAGCCCGCCGGCAGGGTAGGCAGGAACACAAAATTGCACTAATCTTTTTTGTGAGGATTTTGAGCTTTTGTGTTTTAGTGGCAACCCAAATACGTTTCACATAAGAAATTGCTGCCATAAATTCAATTTAGTATGACGCTGACTGAAATTATACGATATCATAATTCCACGTCAGGATAATTTCAAAGATGCGGCAAAACTTTCAACACCCTCATAAGTTTAAAATCATTGCATGAAGCTTCGGATCCGGCCCAACCATGTATACTGGTTAATTGTGTTAATTGGCCTTCTCCCCGCCATTGAGGATTTTTCCTTGTTTAATGCTTCGCTGGATGCTTTATTTCAAAGCAAAGGAGATTCCATCAACGATGTCATTGGAAATTTGGATCAAAGTATCATTGAAAATACCGAAAACCTCGATACAGAGGTAGGTAAGATTTTTTAAGACATCATGCCTACTGTAAAGGAATTAAATCAAGGAATCTTAAAAAAAGAAACCTGTTATGTAGGATTCCGGTACCCCGTTTGCACCTCTATTAATTGTGCAAAAGAAAATGCGGCAAATTACTACCAGGGCTGGAGAGCAGAAAGCAAGCAGAAACTGATCAAAAAGGTAAATACCAAAGTGGAGGAAACGACAGACCAGGTAAGCGCAACTAAAGCAGACTTACAAGCAACGGAAAAAACCCAGTTGAACAGGTTAAAAACCGGTATGCAAAGTACTTTTCAATTCCTTTTTGATTCTTTCTTTTTCTTTAATCTATTGATGGATATTCTCTTCGGCTTCGTCATTTTGAAAAGCTTCCTGTACGTATTTGCGAGGGTTGCATTTTCTGCTAACGAAGAAAATTATGTGACCTTAATGGATTCGGATGAAGAAATGAAAAGCGGAAAACTCACTAAGTTTAAAAATCAATATACTATTCCGCCAGAAGGGGAAGGTAATTACCTTGTTTCCCGAACCTTCGAACCCAGTGGCCACGCACCAAAATACGTGCTGCCCCAATGGAGCGCAGCAATTCTTGCCCGCCTTACGACCCGCAACTACGCCATGAATAAAGTAATGATGAAAGCCGGTAGGGACCCGGTAGTTTTCCGGTCGATGGGTGGAAAAGAATTTGTAGAATGGGATATTGCGGAAGACGAAGAAGTAATATTTCATTTCACCAATTTTGTCGGAATGAGTGAAGAAATCCAGTTGTCGGCTGTCATCAGCCTGAGATTAACTTCTCTATTAATGGGCAGGCTCATATTTACTTCGGCTAAAGGGCCCGGCAAATTGATCTTACAAACCAACGGCAATCCCATCACGGGTGAAGATCAAAAAGGCAGAATTAGCGTCCCCACCAGCCGCATTCTAGCCTGGCAGAAGAATACGCATTTTAATGTTGAATCGGAACTGACAATGGTCGACGTCTTCATGAGTGGTATTTATTTGAAAAAGCAAGCCGATGACCTGGTTTTGATCGATGCCGATGTCAAAGGTAAATCCAGGTATGGTATTGTGAAGTTTATTCGCGTATTTTTATTGCCGGTGTGAGTGAAATGCCGGATTAAACCTGCTAACTGTATATTAACTGATCTGTAAAATCCTGATGGAACCTCTATTTTTCGAGACTTCGTCTCTCCAAATTTGTTTGAACCATGTAGAACATAGAGGTATGGAGTTGTTTTTCCTTTCTTTTTGAAGGTTGGATCTACTCCGCCACGTGGGGCCCGCCTGGGCAAACGTTTGAGGACAAAGAGGCTACGGTAAAAAATTGTTGAATTTTTTCCCGTGTTACTTCATGTCCTCGTATGTTTGCCCAGGCGGGCCCTACGTGGCGGAGCAAACTAAATCTCAATCAAATACATTACATTTCGCTTTCGTAAGGAAGAGAATGATGATCAAAAAATCTCCATGAACTAAATGTTCTACATGGTTCAATAAATTTTTGAAAGGTGAAGTCTTTAAAAGTCTAATTAATGAAAGCAAAATCAATTCTTAAAACGCTTTTCCTCGTAGGAATCCTTACTGCTTGTCAAACACCCAACCGGGAAGTTTATACCGGACAAGGCATCATGGCCGGTGAAATAACGGCTAATACCGTGATCTTGCAATCGCGCTTAACGGCTTCGGATACTTTGCTCGCAGGAGATCTGCCGGGTAAAGCCGGCTACGGACGATTTGCAGTTTCTACCGATTCAACTTTCGGCACTGCTACCACTACTGATCTTAAGGCAGCATTGCCGGCGAATGATTTCCTTGTTAAAAAGAAAATCACCGGCCTCAAGCCCAACACCAGGTATTATTACCAACTGGCCTATGGCATAGATACGACTGATCTTTATAAGAGCACTGTTGGTACTTTCCGCACTTTACCGGGACCGAATAATGACGATAAAGTCTCCTTCGTAGTCGTAACCGGGATGAACTATTACCATTTCCACTTTGGGAAATACGATAGCACCCAGGCGTACGCCGGCCCCGACAAGGATCTGGGTTATCCTGCATTGGAAACCATTAAGAACCTGGGACCTGACTATTTTATCGGAACGGGGGATAATGTCTATTTTGATCATCCCAACGAAGCCGGCTTCAAAAGGGCGGTCCAGGCGGGAAGGGCCCCTCATCCCGGCCGTTACGGTGGCAAGGAAGTGGAGGACGAAACCGGTATGCGGCGTAAATACCACGAACAGTTGGTGCAGCCGAGGTTCCGCCAGCTATTTCTTAGGGTGGGCACCTACTGGGAAAAAGATGACCATGATTACCGCTTCAATGATGCCGATCCTTACCAGGAACTGGCGATTTCGCACGAACTGGGCATCAAGAACTTTCGCGAACAATTACCGGTAGTCGACCCTGATGATCCGGCTGCCAAAACGTACCGTACGCACCGGATGAACCGTGATCTGCAAATTTGGCTTCTTGAAGGGCGGGATTACCGCAGCGCCAATCAAATGGAAGATGGACCGAATAAGACCCTTTTGGGTGCCGAACAACTCAATTGGCTCAAACGAACCTTGCTGGAAAGCGACGCTACTTTCAAGCTGATCGTATCACCGACGCCGATGGTCGGGCCGGACGATGCCTACAAAAGCGATAATCACGTTAATCAAAAAGGCTTCAGATACGAGGGGGAAGCGATATTTCAATGGTTGGCCGACAATGGTTTCCTCAACAAAAATTTGTACCTCATCTGCGGCGACCGGCATTGGCAATACCACGCCGGGCATCCCAGCGGATTTGAAGAATTCTCCACCGGAGCGCTTGTCGATAACAATTCCCGAGCAGGAAGAATGGCCGGTGATCCCAACTCTACCGACCCCGACGGCCTGATCAAACAATACTATGTTCAGGGTACCAATGAAACAGCCGGCGGCGGTTTCTTATGGGTGGCTGTTGAAAGGACAGACGGCACTCCAAAGGCTACCTTCCGGTTTTATGATGAACAGGGAAAGGTTAATTACGAAGTAATAAAAACACCGTAATATTGGAACGGCATCGGAGGCTTTCAACTATCAAACGGCTGAAAAGAGCCCCTTTCATCAGAAAGCATACCATCGCTTACTAATCTGTGGAAGCGGTCGGCGCGTTGAGCAGCATTCGTCATAGGGGATTTACCGTATACTTCCCTGATCTTTAAATAGGCTTCAATAAACTTCTTTTCTTCGGCGGTACTCCAGTTATAAGGATCGCCCAGATCGGTTTCTTCCAGTGCCTTCTCCAGGCAGGCCCTGACGTATCCGGGCCGGTTGATCCGGTTGTCTAAAACCAGGGCAACGCCAAATTCTGAAGAGACTAAATCTCTGATCCGGTATCCTTTAATTTGGTAACGGGACGAATTATAAAAAAAAGATAGTTTTTCGTAGGCATGGGCGATTTGTACGGCCTGTACTTTGGGATCCTGGCCGGCTACCCAAAAACGAAAGGCCCAGTAGAGGGTACGAAATTGTTCTTTGGCTGCCTGTGTATTTACGGTATCACCCCGAAATGTCAAATATCCACTATAATTGTTATCGACCGCCAATCCGATCCGGTATTCACCGAAATATTGTTCAAATACATCGGGGTAACGTTCCCGTAGAGCTGTGAGTAAAATGGGTAAATTACCCGGATCATCACCGGGATTGATGGTCCACTGCAGTATTCCGAAGGAAAGAAAGCTGTTATCCCAGGTATTGATAGCGTCGAGGTTGCCTTGATTTAAAGAAAGCGCCTGGAGTACTTTGATCGAAGAGTTCGACAGTCCCGTTTCCTCCAGCAGTTCCGGGTGGTTACGCCGGAAATCCGCTACCGTTTGATTGCCGACGGTGAAATAGCCTCGCCGGAAACTCTTAAAAACTACAGATAGATTGCCGTTGCTTATTTCAACCGCATCATCTCCCCGTTTGGTGGTAGTTATGCTCTCAGGCCCTCTGGCTTCACTGATACTTGCAGTTTTGCTGATATTGTCAATTCTTTGCTGATAATACGCCAGTTGATCACCGGAGGCCAAGGCTACGGCTTCTTCAAGTGACTGTTGGGCCAAAGCAATGGAATCCATTTCTTCATAGTGGTTCGCGAGTAGGTCAAAATAGGGAATGCGGGTTGCGTCCTCCGGTTCCTGCTCGATCAGCGTTTGTAAGGTTTGCGGAAGCTTTTGTTCCAATCCCGTACTGTCGTAGAAGTTGTTGAGGTTTGCCAAATGCCAGGGGGTGTAAAAAATGTTATTGGTATCGGTGACTTCAACATTGATGGGAGCCTGCGCTTCTCTAATGGCTTGAATATAAGTCTGTTCAGCATTCGCTGTATCGGCTAATCGATTGAAGTAAATATCGGCTTTGGTAGATAGAAAAAGCGGTAAATACCGGGGGGCAATGGTTGAATCGATATCGACTTGTATTTCGGTAATGGTTCGAATGCCATTGGTATCTCTCTCGTATGCGCGGGCGAGATACCGCGCCGCCTCGTCGTAGTTGGTATCTGCTTTTACGTCGGCTATTTGCAGGTATTCCCTGAATTGTTGAGCCGCGTTTCTGTAATTGCCGGTGGTTAAGAATTTATCCCCTTGCGTAAAGATGGCCAGGCGAAGATTGCTATCGGCCCTGGCCAATGCCTGATCCGCCTTTCGCTTGTTATTCAGGGCCCATAATCCCAATACCGCCGAAATGAGCAATAAGGCAACTGCAAGCGCCAAATACAGCCGGAGGTTGCGGTTGATGCGCTTTTCTCTTTCCTGCTTGGCTTTAATGGTTGCTCTGCTTTCTTCAATAAATTGAAGTTCTTCTTCGGAGAGCATCAGTTCGTCCAGATAATCCTCAATGGCAGCAAGGTCTTTGAGACCCAATGGTTCACCCTGGCCGGTGTGGTAAGCTTGCAGGCGTTGCGCTATGGATTTGCGAATATCTTTCAAGCGCTTTTCCATCGCTGGTACGCGCTGACCAACGATCTTAGCGATAATATCGTGCGTAAATTCAATTTTCATAGGCCATATTGGTTATTCTTCGTATCTTCTGATGACGCGCATATTTTCAAAGGTGCTCAGGCACTCTTCCAATTGTTCTTTGGAAACGTCGTATTGTATTCTAATGGGTTCCAGATCTTCGATGGAGATCGTTTTCTTGGTTTGCTGGTCAGACATCATGGCGGCTAATAATTTGATGGGAAATCCTTTTTTACCCAACCGCTCTTCCATCCTCTTCAGCTCATTGTCCAGTAAATTCCCAATGGCATCTTCAATTTCTCCGACAGCGTCGAGCAGTTCGGGTTTCAAAACGACCATCCCTTCTTCGTTTGTTTCCGCCTTTTGGTAAAGCTGATCGAGATAGATCTGCAAATAGGTCAATTCAATACCCGATTCGCCGACCCGCAGTTTATCCGTAATACCTTTCGACAATTGATCCGGTTGTTCAATTCCCAGTTTATTTTGCGATTTTAGAGTAGTAAGGGTAGATTTTACGACCTGGTTGATGGTTTCCGGCCGCATTTTTTCGATGCGGTAACGGTAATCGAACAAATTGGGGATCTCCCGCTCAAAATCCCAAAGGGAAGCGATAAATTCTTCCCGCATCACAAAGATTACTTTTACCGGGACTTTTTCCGCCAGCAGGTCTTTGATGAACTGAAAAAACTGTTGTTGTTCTGCCTGGTCACCCAGGATGAACAATTCTTCAAATTGGTCGAAGACCAGAAAAATGGGTTTAAATAAATGCCGGTGTAAAAAAACCAGGTCTTCTAATAGGCTTTCTTTTGGAACATAATCTTCAATGCCTAATGATTTGATGGTTTCCCGGATCTTATGGCGTAAGGATTGGTTGATGTTATCTCCTTTCCTAATGAAAATTTCCTGCCAGCGGGCTTCGCTGAATTTATTCGCCAGGCCACATTTTACCAGGCTCGTCTTACCCGTGCCGCTGGCCCCGTAAAGCAGGATCAAGCGGGTATTAAAGCTCAATTCGTAAAGATCTTCCGTCTCCTGGTCCCGGCCGAAAAACAGTTCTTTATCTTCCTTTTCGTAGGCATTGAGAAATTTAAAAGGACTCTTTGACATGGGTTTTCATTTTTAAAGATCCAGGTCTTGTTCAAATAGTTCAAATTGTTTGATCACCTTATCCAGCCTCAGGTACTTGCTACGGTGGTAGCGTTCCTGTACCCTGAATAGTTTGTCGCTCAAGTTAAAAGCATTTTGAAAGTAGTAGACCCCCTGGGAAGTGCGATAAGCATAAAACAGGATCTTTGATTGATCTGATCTTAACTTAAAGGCATTTTCATCGATGATGAAGGGCGACAGGTTGAGAAAAGTGATCTCATCGGATCCGTTTTTCGCGACTATGATCGATTGGTTAAAGATGAATTTATCCAGTTTTAGAGGACTTTCATCCAGCGTAGAGGCATCGCGGCCTCTCAACAATACACGTTCGTGAATAAAATTAGCCGTTTGTTGGTTGCGAAGCCGGTCTACTTCAATATCATTGATCGTGAGAAACTGATAAGAAGACAAAAAGGCGCATTTTTGCAGCAGCAAACCCAGCTGATTTTCGGCATCTTCGCATAAAAACTCTATTTCATCCACATCAATATCCTGGGCCTGCAGGCGGACGCGCAATTCTTGTTCGAGAAAGCGGTAGGCGTCGTAGTATTGGTCAGGCACCAGGATGCTCGATTTCAAAGAAGCAAACTCCTCGATAAAAGGCTGGATATCATTCTCATCAAAAATACGACCGACGCTTCCCAATAACCAGAAGTAATCGTAAGCACCAAATTGCTCTTTCTTGCGGTTCAGGTACTCCTTAATATCTGACTTGAAACTTTCCCGGAAGAGGAGGTTTTTATCTTCTGCCTTGAACTGAAGTACCG
Organism: uncultured Saprospiraceae bacterium; assembly: GCA_964533785.1. GTDB lineage: Bacteria > Bacteroidota > Bacteroidia > Chitinophagales > Saprospiraceae > JANQRV01. The sequence continues at coordinate 18,281 of CAZHNG010000095.1, forward strand.
CTTCCCATAAATTAGCCAATGCAAAGGACACCAATAGTTGTCCCAGGATGAGGTAAGTATCATTGAGCATTTGCAGCCTGATCCTGCCTTTACGCCGTCCTTCAGGGGTAAATAGATCGCGGATCTGAATGCTTAGGATTAACGGAAAATTATCGAGGATACAATTCTGCGCTTCATTGAAATATTGAGAAGGATTCGCCTTGTAATGATCATAGAGTTGCTGGTGCGTATCGTCTACCTGGGCCATACCTTCCAGTATCGACTCTACCAGCCGTTTGTTGATATCCGGGTTGAGGAGATCCACATCCTGGATTAAATTGGGGTTCTCGGGCAATTCGATGGGATCGGGCACCGTCCAATCCAGGTGCGCTTCATCTGATGCGTACAGCCCCCAAGGAATTTTTTGCCCGGAGGATACCGATTCCAGGCTTGCTTCCCGGCCGCTTCCCCGGTGACTGATGATTTCCCGTTCCGGTTCGTCGTTTTGCACGTAAGCTTTAGCCGTTTTGAAAGCCGCTTCAATGGATTTACCACCGCTGAGTGCTTCGTAAAACTGGCGGGCAAAGTCCGCAGCCATCGTATCTTCGATCGGCCGGTCGGTAGCGACAACCGCTTTTACCCCCGCCTCCAGCAAGCGTTCTACCTGTTGTTTATTAGAACAACCATTGAGAAAGACGAGCTGCAGGTTTTCCTGGGCTCCCATCAAATACGCCAGGCTGTAAGCGCGGGCGAGTTTGTCTTCCAGTTCCAGGAACTGCTCATCCGAATGCCCGCCGTAGTGAAATACGGCGATCTGATTGTGAAAACGGTTGAAAGATTTGAAGATATCATCCAAAGTCGTACCTCCCAGGGAGCGGTACTGTATTTTCCCCTGGTCTTCAATATTGCTCAGGGCATTTCGAATAGCGGTTTCTTCCTCTTTGAGTTGAGGCAGGTCGTTGTAGGCATTGGAAAATGCAAAGAGGAATATGGGTTTCCTTTCGGCCATTTGTTACAATTTCAAATTTCAATAATAATAACAATTATTTTTATGGCGGAAGGAATTTTGAGCGGATAAAAATTTTAAATAGGGTAGGATTGTTGTGTTGCTAATTACTATGATACACTACTTCTTTTTGCTTTTTAATCTCTTTGTAACTTATGGTAGCCTCCTGTTCGAAAATCCTTAAATTTCATGATTGATTCTTTTAATAGCGATTCCAGGTATCAAGCGGCTTTACCCGCTGCATCATTTCCTCAAATGTGATCGACCATAGATCCATTTCAAATTGATTGATATCGAAATTAAGTCGGTGTTGTGTTATCAATTGCTTTAACTCGGTCAAAATCATTTCAATTAAATCGTCAAAAAGCTGTCTACGGGCAACAGATTTGGCATATTGGACGCTAAACAACAAGCTCAGTGAAACATTCTTTTGCCAAGGATCATATTCAGAATGGAAATTGAATTTCTCGTTTTCGTCGGTAACATTCAGGCCAGAACCTAAGAACGCCAAATCGGATGTGTATTGTTTTAGATTCAAGCGCTCGTTTAAAACATATATTACTAGACTTTTGACGCTAGACTCTAGAAGTTAGACTAAAAATTCTAACTAA
>CAZHNG010000096.1:0-19812 GCA_964533785.1 uncultured Saprospiraceae bacterium
CTAGCGTCTAGCGTCTAGCGTCTAGCGTCTAGCGTCTAGCGTCAAAAGTCCAAATTATTTGATTACCTCAAATTTCTTGATCGTACGTGTATCACTACCCTCAATACTCAAGAAATAGAGCCCTGAAGGCATATTCGTTAAATCAATATCAAAAATATTCTCTCCTTTAAGGAAAGTTGTTCTTTCCTGGCTGATCGCCCTTCCGGAGTAATCCAGAACGCTGATTGTCGCGTTTTGGTCTTTCATACTGACTAATTGAACATTCAAATCATATCTGGCCGGTACGGGTACTAAAGCGGTTATTTCCAGTCCGTTGTTGTCGGTGTTTTTCTCAAATCCAAAGAAACCACCGTAACTGCCGCCGAAATATCCACCGAAGGTACCACCGTTAGAAGGCTCATCATCTTCGGTAGTACCTGCAGTAGCCGGTACTGTTGTCGAGCCGCTGCCTTCGATGATCTTAACGTCATCAATGGCAATGTCACTACGGGCTGCTGATCCGCCACCGATGGTTGCTACGAAACGTACTCTGGCGATACGGTTTGAATAGGAAGATAAGTCAACGCTGGTTGTAAACCAGCTATCTCCTTGGTCGCCACTTTCTATCCACAAGGTCTCCCAGTTCGGGCCACCGTCTTCGGCTATCTGTACCGCAAGACTTCCCATCGTGGTACCATACATGTGGTAAGCAAACTCTACGGTACCAACAACACCCGTCAAATCCAGACAAGGGCTCAATAAAATCGCCTGATCCAATTGATTGCCATTGGCTTCGGCGTAGGCGTAAACACTACCTTGGAAAGCACTTCTTGGCCCGGTACGGCGAGACGGTGTTGACCCCGAGTTTCTGATCCAGTCAAAATCGCCGCCATTTTCCCAGTCGCCAAAGCTGCTTTCAAAGTCCTGAGTCACCGGCAATCCAACACCTTCTCCATTACAAGTACCACCACCACCGACTTCGACAGTAGCGCTTCCCGTTTCGGTACAGCCATTGTTATCCGTAACCGTTACGGCATAGGTACCTTCACTCAAGCCATCAATATCCTGCGTAGTTGCGCCGGTCGACCAGGCGTAAGTGTAGCCAGGTGTACCTCCGCTAACGGTTAGGTCAATAGCACCATCTCCGGCTCCCGGACCCGATTCGTTCAATACGAACAAATCTAAAATGATCGGAGCGGGTTCTCCTACTAGCACGGATCCATTAGCCGTACAATCAGCCGCATCCGTTACGGTTACGCTGTAAGTTCCTGCCGTTAAGGCGGTAATGGTTGCGGTTGTACCTCCGTTTGACCAAGCGTAAGCATACGGAGGCGTTCCCCCGGTCGCCGTCACGGTCGCCGAACCGGATGCTTCTCCGTTACATTCAGCAGGTGTTGAACTGAAACTCAAAACCGGCGCTTCGCAGGCTGCGCCCACTTCAACAAGGATATCATCCACGGCAATGTCCGCACGATCGCTACCACCAATACCGGTTGTACTGATGAAGCGTACCTCTACATTCTTACCTCCGAAGCCGGACAGGTTAGCGGTTCCCTCTTGCCAGAAGGCTCCCTGATTGCCAGATTCCGTCCAAACCACTGCATTCTGTCCATTACTAACATCTTCTACTTCGACGGATAAGGACCCGATATTACTACCGTACATGTGATAAGCGAAAGTAACCTGCGGAGCCGTCAAACCAGTGAAATCAAAACATCCTACCAGGATGGCAGTCCGGCCTCCCGTGTTACCGGTCGCTTCAGCATAAGCGTAAAAACTTCCTTCCGCAGCGGAGGAAGGTCCTGTGCGTCCAGTCGGTGTTCCACCGGAATTCGCCTGCCAGTTGAAATCATCGCCGCTTCCTTGTCCGAATACGCCTAAAGTGCCCGTTTCAAAACCTTCTTCAAACGGGAATTCATTGATCACGGCCTGACAACCGATTTCACTTGGAACGAAGTAGCTTTCAACTACTTCACAGCCATTGTTATCTGTCAATGTCACCGTATAGGTACCAGCAGAAAGCCCATTTATATCCTGGGTAGTCGCCCCATTTGACCACAGATAGGTATAAGGAGGGGTACCTCCGGTAACGGTAAGGTTGATCGCTCCGTCATTGCCGGATAATTCCGGGTCCACATCCGCATTAACCGTTATAGCGGCATTCGGGCCGGGAACGGTAAAGACATTGGACACGACCACACAGCTACCACTTGCATCGGTAACGGTAACAGTATAATCTCCCCCTACTAGTCCGTCTATATCTTCGGTAGTTGCACCATTTGACCAATTAAACGTAAACGGTGGAGTCCCCCCGGTAACTAAAAGATCAATAGCACCACTGGTTTCTCCAAAACATTGCACCCCTGTTATTTCACCATTCACAAAAGCACAAACTTCATCATCACAGGCATCCGCACAAGTTTCGTCGTAGATAAAACTTCGAATCACATCGCCCGGCTGGTCGGCAAAACCAAGGGCTAAATCCACGCCGACATCGATAAGACTACAATAACTCATAATCGTACCTTTTTCAGGTATAATTGGGTTATTGCTGTCGAAGCAGGCAGCACCTTCGCTCGTTACAAAATTACCGCAATCATCAATTTGCTGTCCCCCGTTCGGATAATTGTTTCCCCAGTAACAACCATGGGTATGGAAGGACCCTACAACGTGCCCATTTTCATGGCAAATTAGAAAGACGACAAAAGAATAAATGGGGAAAGGAGAAACATCGGTGTTAGTGGCCGCATTGAAACCATGCCTGGTGCCAGGCAGATAAGCACGATCCGGACAGAAACCACCGATACTACCTGCGATGCCTTGGTTAGATCCGAAACCTACGGATAACAAGTGAGCGACATTGGCATTACCCGGTAGAGGTGATCGCAAATTTTGGAATTCGTTCAATGGCACGGATGAACTACCCCCACCTTCGGTATAAGGGTCTTCTACCGTCCACACAAAAATACCATCGAGTTGACTATTAACGGCTTCATTTCCATAAATAATGTCCACTTCATTGTAGATCGCCGTCATCTTATTGATCGTTTCCTGTAGGCCTCCTTCCTGCAAGAACATTTCGTAATCACACTCAAAATACCACTTCAGGCAGTTATCCGGATTAACGCTTGTGGGAGATGCCACTTTTTCATCCGCTCTGAGCTGGCTGGGATCTACATCTGGCATTTGACATTCAAAACCCAGATTCACCAAGAAATCACGGTCATCATAGATTACATAGGGGCGAGACTTTTTAGGACCGTCAATTTTCATTTCCCCAAGAACAAAGTTTCCGCGTCCGCCGGGGCTCAAAATTGCCACCACTTCGTCTTTAAAAATACTTACGGAAGCAATTGAACGTTCCTGTCCTTCGATTACCCCCTTGTAATAGCGGCCTTTGTAATATTCTGCCACTTCTCCTTCTTGGGTACTCACATTAAAAGAACTGGTGAAAACGTCATTACGAATTGCAGTAACAACGAACTCTTCACCTCCCTGGGCAGGAATTTTAAACCGTATAGCCTCATGATCGGCATCAAACGCTTTTCGTAAAGCTTTTCGGTCAAGATCCAGGAAAACAGCTTGCTGGATAACTTTGTCCATCAACTGCCGGTACTCGCCCGTTTTGTTTTCTGAAAATAGTTGTACATCCTTGAACTCTGCACCATTAGCTGCCGCCTCTTGCACTTCAGCGGCTATAACAGACAAGTTTGATTGTCCGTAGCAACTGATGCCAGTAAACAGAAATAGTAATAAAAGTAATGTAAGCCTTTGCATAGAATAATTTTTAGTTTAAAAAAAGATAGACTTTGCCTTTTTGGCATTCACGAATTATCAGATTCTTGGTAAGTTAAAGTGCTGATTCAGATCACATAGATGCAATCCACGAGGTGTTGTAGACCAATATATTCTACAGGGGCAAATAGGAAAATTTACATAATAATTCAATTTATATGTAAAAATTAAGTAAGAAAGCAGATTTAAGATGCCAGACGCCAGACTGCATGGGCTTGATTGTGAAGGGTTTGAGTGTGAACATAACATAAAATAATTCTGCTCGACTACTTAGGAATATTAGTTGGAACTCGGAAGGTTCTACCAAATTTTTACCATAAAATGAAATGCAAAAATCCCGCTTCAATAAAGTTATTTATTTTTCATAGCTGAAAAAATATTCTGAAGATGAATCTATTTTGGCCAAAATCTTCGATTAGCACTAACATATTAAGCTTCACCTAGAAACTTCCTTATAATCATCTAATCACTTCAAATTTTTTCGTTGTTTGCAATCCTTCTTTTTCAATACGCAACAAGTATAAACCCGTTGGTAACAAACTTAAATCGATATCAAAAGTATTCATCCCTCGAACAAATACTTTCTTTGTCTGATACATTACTTTTCCGGTGTAATTTAAAATACTCACATCACCAGGTTGATCAATATTACTCTTGACTTCAATGGTAAGATTCTGCCTTGCAGGTACTGGCAATAAAGCGACAATGGCCAATTCATTTTCCTGCCCCTTATGTTCATAGCCAAAACTACCGTAATTATTCCCAAAATAGCCGCCAAAGCTCCTACTATTAGTAGATGAATCATTATTCTTTGTATCTGAATCGCCAGCAACGGGCACCGCGTTGCCATTCTCGAAAATGCTTAAAGCATCAATAGCTATATCGCTACGGGCAGCAGACCCTCCACCAATTGTTGCAACCAAACGCACTCGCACGATCCGGTCCACATAATTAGTAAGGTCCAGTGTTTCGGTAAACCAGGTATTCCCCTGGTCACCTTCACGGACCCACAGTTGTTCCCAGTTCGGGCCACCATCTTCAGCTATCTCTACCGCAAGGCTTCCCATGGTAGTGCCGTACATGTGATAACTAAATTCAACCGTTGCATTGGTGTTAGTAAGGTCTAAACAAGGACTCAACAAAATAGCTTGTTTGGCCTGATTACCGCTTGCTTCGGCATAGGCGTAAAAACCCCCTTCAAAAGCACTGCTTGGGCCAGTTCTACGCGTAGGAGTGGAACCATTATTCCTGATCCAATCGAAATCTCCTCCATTTTCCCATTCTCCGAAGCCGACCTCGAAAGCCTCGGCGACCGGCAACCCAATGCCTTCCCCGTTGCAAGTACCGCCACCGCCTAATTCTACCGTTGCACTGCCTGTGGCCATGCACCCGTTGTTATCGGTTACAGTTACGGAGTAAGTTCCTTCATTCAGTCCATCTATATCCTCGGTAGTAGCACCAGTTGACCAAAGGAATCCATAGGGAGGAGTACCTCCGGTGGCTGTTAAATCCACGGCTCCATCTCCAAGTCCAGGCCCGGATTCATTCAATACGAACAAGTCTAGGTCGATGGCGGCCGGTTCCGCGACTACCACCGCTCCCGTCGCCGCGCATTCTATAGCATCCGTCACGGTCACTGTGTATTCCCCTGCAGAAAGATTATTAATCGTTGGCGTTGCCGCACCGTTCGACCAAAGATAGTTGTAAGGCGGGGTACCGCCGATAGCTTCAACGGATGCTGAGCCCGAAGATTCCCCTGCACAATCAGCAGGCATAGCACTAAAACTCAAAACCGGCGCTTCACACGCTGCCCCCACTTCTACTAGTATATCATCTAGTGCAATATCCGCACGATCACTTCCACCTAGTCCCGTGGTACTAATAAACCGCACCTCGACATTTTTACCCCCAAAACTGGCCAGGTTAGCAGTAGCGGTTTGCCAAAAACCACCCTGGTTACCGGACTTTGTCCATACTATTGCTGACTGGCCATTGCTAAGGTCTACTACTTCGATCGACAAAGAACCAATATTACTGCCGTACATGTGGTAGGCAAAAGAAACCTGTGGCCCTACCAAACCCGTAAAGTCGAAACAAGCCGTCAAAATAGCTTGTTTTCCTCTGGTATTGCCGGTAGCTTCGGCATATACATAAAAGTTGCCTTCGTAAGCAGAACCTGGTCCCGTCCTCCCGGTAGGAGTTGACCCCGAATTTACCGCCCAATCAAAGTCATCCCCTCGACCTTGACCAAAGATTCCTAATCCCCCTTCAAACCCTTCTGTAAAAGGGAATTCATTTACTACTCCTTGACAGCCACCTTCATTTGGCACAAAGAATGACTCTTCGGCTTCACAGCCGTTAGCGTCTGTTACGGTGACTGTATAATCACCAGATGATATCCCTGACAAATCCTCTGACGTAGCTCCGTTTGACCAGGCAAAAGTATACGCTGGCGTCCCTCCACTTGCGGTGAGATCAATCGCCCCGTCGTTACCAGAAGATTCAGGTAAAACATTTCCGGCAATAGATATTTCGGTTGGTTCATTAATCGTAAAAGAACGAACGACTGAGCAATTACCACTGGCATCCGATACCGTAACGGAGTAATCCCCTGCTGTCAAGCCATTCAAATCTTCGGTAGTAGCTCCATTCGACCAGGCAAAAGTAATCGGAGGGGTACCACCTGTGACGGTAAGATCGATGGCTCCATTAGCATTGCCATTACAGTTGATACTCGTCACTGCCCCACTAACCGAAGGACAGGCAGCTACTCCGCAGGGTGATGCACATATTTCATCATGAACAAAGCTCCGGATGACCTCACTCGGTTGGGGAGCAAAACCTTTTTCAAAACTCACTCCAAAACCAGCAATATCACAGTAACTCATAATGGTGCCTCCTCCTTCGGGAATAATCGGATTCGCTGGATCGTAACAGGCTGCACCTTCCGAATTGCCAATAACCGAGGCACAATCATCAATTTGCATTCCCCCATTAGGATAATTTTCGCCCCAATAACAACCATGGGTATGGAAAGAACCAACCAGGTGACCATTTTCATGAGCTATTAGAGTCACCGTTTCAGTATATTCAGGATATGGATTAATATCTTCGTCAAGGATCGCATTCCAGGCATGTGCCGAACCACCAGTGTAGGCTTTTTCCGGACAAAAAGTACCAATACCGCCTGCTATACCGTTACCAGGGCTGCCGATCCGGCTTATTAAATGTGCAACGTTGGCATTGCCTGGAAGTGGAGTGCGCCGATTAGCAAAAACACTCAACGCACTGGTGTTGCCGGGATAGTTATCGTCCTCCGTCCACACAAATATTCCGTCAATCTGGCCAACGATACCTTCGTTTTCATAAATCAAAGCTACTTCATTGTAGATGGCCGTCATTTTATTGATAGTAGCCTGCACAGAAGCTCCATTTTCATTATACATTTCAAAATCGCATTCGAAATACCACTTTAAACAATTGTCTGGATTCAAGTTAGTATTTGCGACATTTTGATTATTGACATTTCTCAATTGACTGGGATCAGGATGCTCTGTTTCGCAATTGAAACGGGATTGCTTCAAGCGATCGCGATCTTCATAGATAATGTATTGCTTTGACCACCGCTCTAATTCAATCCTGCCAAGCGTTATGTTTCCGGTCTGAGGTGTAGAAATAATCGCCACCAATTCATTCCTGAAAATACTGATGGAGGCCAGCGAATGCTCACTACCCTCCACTATCCCTTTGTAAAACACACCTTTTTCATAATCACTAAATTCTCCATCCTGGGTATTGACCATAAAGCTTTCAGAAAAAATATCGTGTTGTATAGCATTGACTACCAGTGCCTTGCCATCATGATAAGGTATGACAAAGCGAATTGCATAATAACTGGCCTCATAGGCTTTTTGTAACGCTTGCTGATCAATATCCAGAAATACGGCCCTGCTCAGTGCCTTATTCATATCCTGCCGCAATGCCGGATCAACATTTCTTTTGAACAGTTGAATTTCCTGAAAATCTACTCCTCTTACTTTTTCCTCCTGAATTTGAGATTCAACAATGGATAAATTTTGTTGCCCGAAAAGTAAAGCAAAACAACAAACACAGAAAAACAAGGTTAATGTAAATCTTTGCATGATCAATAAGAATTATTAACAATAGATAAGTCTAATAAATACAATGCTATACCTTTGGGAGGAAAAGGTTAATTAAAACGAGACTAAAATTGGTGATTGTTCAAGTTACGATTGGAAGAGTAAAATAATATTGAAGTGTTTAAACAACTTATTAAAGTGCAAAATAATTTTTTTTTCATTAATTCAAAAGTAAATACCTGTAGAACTCAATATCCAAACAATCATTTTCCAATAGCGCAAACCATAAGGGTTCTTATCTGTTGAAAATTAGCAACGCAGAAGCTTTTCAAATTTCTGATTAAAATACATGGAACCGGAATGACAATTAATGAAATTCAGGATGAAATAATTGAGGAGTTCGATTTGTTCGAAGATTGGATGGGCAAGTACGAATATATTATTGATCTGGGCAAACATTTACCCTTGATAGATGATGCATTTAAGGACGAAGATCATATCATAAAAGGTTGCCAAAGCAGGGTATGGTTACACGCGGGTAGTGAGAATGACCACGTAGTTTTCACGGCGGATAGCGATGCGATCATTACCAAAGGAATTATTGCTTTGTTAATAAGGGTATTGTCTAACCAACCCGCAAAATCAATTGCGGATTGTGACCTTTATTTTATCGACCGGATAGGCTTGAAGGAACATTTATCTATGGCCCGTTCTAACGGATTGGTAAGTATGGTCAAGCAAATGAAACTATATGCCTTAGCATTAAGTCAAAAATGAAGAAATGGTAGATAAAGCAAATATTGAAAGAAAAATTATCCAACGGGTTAAGACCGTATATGACCCGGAAATACCGGTTGATATTTACGAATTAGGACTAATTTACGAAATCAACATCGATGATACGGGTAACGTAGGGGTGATCATGACCCTTACATCTCCCATGTGCCCGGTTGCGGATTCTTTACCCATGGAGGTCCAGGAAAAGATCATGTCCATTGAAGAAGTCAAAGATGTAGATTTGAAAGTGGTCTTCGATCCTCCATGGAATAAGGATATGATGAGTGATGAAGCCAAACTGAACCTGGATATGTTTTAAGTTAGTAAGACTGCAGATTCCAGGTGCTAGTGCCTAAAATCTGGCGTCTCACTTATTACTTATTATCTAAATATTTTTGATAGCGGTTATTACCTCATCAATATCGTTTTTTGTGGTATAAGCGGAAATACCGAGTCTGGTAACGCCCCCTTTTTCCAGTAACCCTAATACTTCGGTAGCGCGGATAGCGTAAAAGTGACCATCCCAGGCAAAGATATTTTGCGCTGCAAGGATTTTACAGACCTGAGCGGCAGTTTTTTCTTCGTGTACAAAAGCAAGGGTCGGGGCTCTTTCTTCCGTTAAAAACTCAGTGCCAATTATTTTCACCTTACTGATTTCCTGTAGATTACCATAAAGATACTCCGCCATTTCCCGTTCGTGTTCGCTAATGCGGTTCATCCCCGTTCGGATCAGTTCCCGGTAGACGCTGCCATTACCAAAAGAAGCAATAAAGTCAATCGCAGCCCCAACGCCGGCAATGGCAGCATGATTAAGTGTACCGGTTTCAATAGAACCTGGTGCCTGTTGATCCGCTGTACGTAAGCGATCAACGGGTAATCGATCCAACAAACCGGGTTTGGCATACAAAAGCCCGACGTGCGGACCGTAAAATTTATAAGCGGAACACAATAAAAAATCACATCCCAGAGCTTCCACATCGATGAAAAAATGCGGAGCATAATGCACGGCATCCAACAACAACCAAGCTCCGTACTGATAAGTCAATTTTCTAACTAACCGGACATCATTTACCGTCCCTATGATATTGGAAGCATATCCCATGGCCACCAGTCGTGTACGCTCATTGATCTTGTCAGTAAAATCATTGTAGTCTAATTGCCCGGTAGGCAGCAACCGTATTTCCCTGACGACGATTCCCATTTCGCGCAGACTCAACCAGGGGCCGCGGTTGGCTTCGTGATCTAATTGGGTAATGAGTATTTCATCGCCAGGCTGCAAATGTCTCCCAATGGCATGGGCCAGGGAATAGTTAAGGGAGGTCATATTCTGACCGAAAGAAATGGACTTTGCACTACTGGCTCCCAAAAAATCTGCTACTTTCCGCCGGGTTTCATCCATGACCTCATCCGTCCTTTGTGAAAACAAGAAAGTCCCGTGTGTATTGGCATTGGCCGTTACGTAATAGTTACTAATGGCATTAATTACTGACTTCGGCACCTGTGTTCCTGCGGGACCATCCATGAAAACAAATTCCTGGTCATTAAATTTTTGTTGCAGGCTGGGAAATTGTTGGCGAATAAGGTCATTCATATTTTAATGATTTCGACATAAGTTTAAAAAGATGGGAAGCACTTTGAAAGTACTTCCCATCTTAAAAGACTATCTTCTAGGCGGTTGCGTCGGTCGCACTTCCACTTTAGAGGGTAAAGTTCGCGGATGCATTTTCAACAAGTCGATCACAATTTGACCGATATCTTCGGGTTGAATTTTCCAGGCATCTGCATCAGACGGTACATGATCATTGAAATAAGTAGAAACGGAACCCGGCATGATGGTAGAGACCTTTATGCCATCGTACCGCAAGTCGAGCATAACGGCTTGTGAAAACCCTACTAATCCGAATTTACTGGCATTATAGGCCGCTCCGCGTGCGAAAAAGTTGGTTCCCGCCAAACTGGCAATGGTGATGATATATCCTTCTGAAGCTTTGAGCGCAGGTAAGCTGCTTTTCACACTGTTAAATACCCCAGTCAAATTTACGTCGATCGTTTCTTTCCACTGTTCGGCGGTCATTTCATCAATGGGGACAAAATGTCCTACCCCGGCGTTAGCGATCAATACATCCAACTTCCCCCAATTGGCCAATACCTTTTCTACGCATTTTTCCTGAGCCGGAAGATCCACCACATTGGCCTCAATCCCCATTGCACTACCAGGCACCATTGCATTCAATTCTGCGGCGGCGGCGGCGGCCGCCGCCTGGCTACGGCTGGTTACGGCTACTTTCATTCCATCTTTCACCATGAACTCGGCAATTCCCAAACCAATACCTTTGCTTCCCCCGGTTATGAGTGCCACTTTTCCTGTTAAATCTTGCATAACAATAGATATTTTTAATAAGCTTTTGCAAATACGACTCTTCTCTTTGAAGGTTTCCCGGTCAAGATACAGGAGCCTTCTTCCTCTTCCGCATCATTAGGGATACAACGGATCGTTGCTTTCGTTAATTCTTTGATTTTCAGCTCAGTTTCTGTTGTTCCATCCCAATGAGCTGATACAAATCCACCTTTTTCTTCAATAACTGCTTTAAAGTCGTCAAAATTATCAACGCTTGAAGTATGTTCAGTTCTGAAATCCAGGGCTTTTTGAAATAAATTTTCCTGGATATCTTTCAGTAATTGTTCGACGAAGTTTTCTATCCCTTCCAAAGGCTTGCTGAATTTCTCTTTCGTATCTCTTCGGGCTACTTCGATCTGTCCTTTTTCCAGATCGCGTTTACCCAATCCCAGTCTGACCGGTATACCTTTCAATTCGTGTTCGGCGAATTTAAATCCAGGCCGCTTTTTCTTATCCGTATCGTAGATCACACTGATCCCTTTAGCACGCAGCGCCTTCATAATTTTCTCCGATACTTCGTTCAGTTCCGTATTAGGTTTAGGAATAGGTACGATCACCACTTGAGTGGGTGCCAATTTCGGAGGAAGCACCAGGCCGTCATCGTCGGAATGCGTCATGATCAATCCCCCCATTAAACGGGTTGAAACACCCCAGGAAGTGGCCCACACATATTCTTCTTTATTGTTTTCATTCAAGAACTTCACATCGAAAGCTTTGGCGAAGTTTTGCCCTAGAAAATGGGAGGTACCTGCCTGCAAGGCTTTACCATCCTGCATAAGTGCCTCTATGGTTAAAGTATCTTCGGCACCGGCAAACCTTTCGTTTGGTGTTTTTGCACCACGAATGACGGGCATGGCCATGTATTCCTCTGCGAAGGTCGCATAAACGCCCTGCATTTTCCTGGTTTCTTCAATCGCTTCTTCTTTAGTGGCATGAGCAGTGTGGCCTTCCTGCCAAAGAAATTCTGCTGTTCTCAAAAATAAGCGGGTACGCAACTCCCACCGCACTACATTGGCCCATTGATTGATCAATAAGGGCAGGTCACGGTAGGAATTGATCCAATCCCGGTAAGTATGCCAGATGATGGTTTCGGAGGTGGGCCGAACGATCAACTCTTCCTCTAGTTTTGCCGAAGGATCCACTACCACACCGCTGCCATCCGGAGCGTTCATCAGCCGGTGGTGAGTGACAACTGCACATTCTTTGGCAAAACCTTCTACGTGTTCTGCTTCTCTGCTCAAAAAGCTTTTGGGAATAAACAACGGGAAATAGGCATTGACATGACCGGTTTCTTTAAACATCCGGTCTATCTGGTCGCGCATATTCTCCCAGATCGCAAAACCATAAGGTTTAATGACCATACAGCCACGTACAGCAGAGTTATCAGCTAAACCTGCTTTTTTAACAATATCAATGTACCATTGAGAGTAATCTTCCGTCCTACTGGTGATTTCTTTTGCCATTTATTATACTGGTTAAGATTATTTGATATATAGTTCTTGTTAGAAACGCCAAGATTATATTTCCTTTGCGTTGCTTTACTCCACTTAGCCCGCGTAAATAAGGGATCGAAACCTCAAAGATTTTGCAGTGCCGCAGATTGAAAATTGATGCAGCCGCCTACGCACGCCATTGTATTCCCTTAAGTAAAATCCATCCGCTCAATATAGGCAGACAGGGCTTTACTTAGAGATTAGAGGCGAAAAATCATTAACTTTCAATTCCCGAGTCATAAAAACCTGAGAGGATTTTCCTGTTTTTGACAGCCATTAAATGATCAGTATAACCAGACGCTAACTGTCAGAGATTAAGAGAATGGAGTGTGAACTAAACCTAACTTATAATTGTCTAATCAGTGACTTTAATTTCATCTCCCAAGGCGTTAAATTCATTTTGGTAAATCTAACATCACAACGATGCCAATTTTTATGAATTTTACAAACTAAAATTTATGTGCGGTTTCTTGAAAATCCGAATTTAAAATTTATAACTGGGTATTGAGATTGAAGAATAGGGTGTGAATAGGAAAAAGATATTTTAACGCTAAAAAACAGTCGTTTATGTGACTTTAACAGTTTGTTAGACGTCAAAAATTCAAACTTTAACACTAAATTTTTCGGTTTAATACCAATTTAACATAAAAATTCGCTCAAAAGTAATAAATTCGGAACTGATAGCACGAAGAGAGCTAGTGTAATTACTTTAAAATATTCGCAATTATGAAAAATAAGCATTTGATTTACTTTCTTTCATTGGTTTTTGTCCTTGTCAGTGGGGGAAGTATAGTCGCTCAAACATACGACGACTTATACTACGATCCTGACGGTGATTCTGACTACACAGAAAGTTACGCAGCAAGTACTGACTACGTAGAAGAATACGACTACGATGATTACGACAGTGATTATGATGACGAAGAATATGACTATTACTATACTTCACGTATTCGTCGTTTTCACCGTCCTTATTATGGGTTCAACTATTTCGACCCGATCTACGTAGATATGTTCTACTATGATCCATTTTTCACGCCCGGGGCTACGGTTTTGATTTACGATAGATTCGATGCTTTTAGTCCATTCAGAGCGTGGAGACGTTTCAACAGGTGGAACCGTTTCAATCGTTGGGGCTTTGGATTCTACAATCCATACCGTTTCTATGATCCGTTTTTTGGTAGTCCGTTCATTGGTCCTCGTTTTAACACCTTTGGTGGCGGATTCTATGGCGGCAACTTCTTTGGCGGAGGCTTCGGAGGTTTCGGAGGTGGTTTTGCTGGAGGAGGTTTCGGTTCAGCGCTGTATTGTCCACCTACTTTTGGAGGCGGATTTAATTACAACACCGTCAATAATGTTGTTGTAAACAATGGTACCAACGTGAACAACCGCGGTACATATAGTGGTACCCGTCGCAGAACTGCGGGATTAAACAGAAGTATTAACACTAACTCAAATAATGTTACGCTTCGCAGTACTCGTCCTAGTTCTTCTGTCAACAGAAATACCAGCAGGGCTTCTACTATTACCAGAACAAGAGATGCCAATGTTACGAGAGAGCGCACTAGCCCCTCTACTATAACCAGGACTCGTGATTATTCAAGAAGTACGAGAACGGTTACGCCTTCTACAACAAGGTCAAGAGCTACACGCAGCAGTGACAATAGCATTTATACTCGCGAACGGGCACGTACGCAACCCAGAACTTACGATCGTTCCAGAACGGGCACGAGAACTACTTCTCCATCGAATATAACGAGAAGCAGGTCTAATACCTCTCGCAGTTACAGCAGTCCGAGCCGTACAAGATCTAACAGCAGTATAAACAGAACGAGAACTACTCGTCCTAGCTATACACCTAGCCGTACGCGTAGCTATACGCCTTCGAGAAGCAGTGGAAGTTCGATCAATAGAAGTGCTCCTACGAGAACGAGAAGTAGTGGTAGCTCTTCTGTGAGAAGAAGAGGAAACAATTAAAAATAACGTTACCTGCTAATAAATCAGCTTGATATAACTTTAATTGAGCTGAGCACAAATGGGTGGAAACTGACATAATAGTCTCCACCCATTTTTTATTTCCCTATTATTCAATATAATTGAGCTTAACATTCTATTTTTGAGCAGTTAGAAGATTTCCTGTCAGGTTTTAATTTCATTAGAAATGCATATTCGATCAATAGCTTTAATAATTTCTTTTTTTGCCATCACTTCAGTTTGCGGGCAAACCTTTGAAGATGCGTTGCGATTCTCGCGATTTGATGTATTAGGAACGGCCCGTACAGTAGGAGTCGGAGGTGGTTTAGGCGCATTGGGTACTGATTTTGCCGTAATGAGTATCAACCCGGCAAGTGTTGCCTTAACCCGGCGTGATGAAATTGTATTCTCACCAGGTATTTGGCTCCCATCAACCATTTCCAGTTTTTTAGACCAAACAAACCGGGAGAACAATGCCTTTTTTAACATCAACAACCTGGGAGTCGTATTTCACTCTACTCCCAGAGAATTCAATTGGTCCACTTTTAATTTTGCGATCGGTTTCAACCGGCTCGCTGATTTCAACCGCGAATTTTACTGGGAAGGCGCTAACCGTGGATCGATCACCGATGATTTTCTGGCCATTGCTAATGGCAACGTTGGAGCTGATTTTTTTAATATTGATCCTTTTGGAACTTATGTAGCCAATCAAGCTTTGGCCGTTTATCAGTTTGACGGGGAAAACTTTTACCGCACCGACTTTGAACAGGCTCCCAACGCACAGGTCAGAAAAAATCAACGGGTGAGGGAAACTGGTTCCATGAATGAGATCGTCTTTGGTTTTGGTGCTAATTTCAAGGAAAAAGTCATGTTTGGACTTAATATCGGGGTTCCTGTTATTAATTTTGAGCAAAATAAGACCTACCAGGAAAATGACCCCAACGATGACATCCCGCAATTTGAGGAATTGGAATACAGAGAATCCCTTTCTACTACAGCAGCCGGCTTTAACGCTAAAATAGGGTTGATCTATAGGTTCAACCAAGCGTTTAGAGCTGGTCTGGCCGTACATACGCCCACCTTTTTCCGGCTAGATGATTCTTTTGATACTGAAATGGACTATTCGTACATCGAGGGCAATCAGATCTTCAGCGAAACGGGCTTTTCCCCGGAAGGTACCTTGGCTTACCGGCTGCAAACACCCTGGCGTTTCATTGGTAGCGCCGGCTATATCGTCGGCAAATACGGCTTTCTTACTGGTGAAGTCGAGTATGTGGATTACAGTAGTGCACAGTTTAGATACGACGGATTGCCCGAAGATGAGCGCATTGTCAATGATGAAATCGCTGCGGAATTACAATCTGCCATAAATATTCGTCTTGGTGGAGAAATTGCCGTCGAAAAATTCCGCATCCGTGGTGGCATTGGCCTGCTACAACCGCCGGAAGTAGAGGATACAGAAGGCTTCAATACTACTTTTAGTGTAGGATTAGGACTCAGAGAAAGAATATTCTACATCGATGCCGCTTACCGTCTGTTCGATAGTACGGAAGAAGAGTTTATCCCTATTATCGGCGATCCTAATGCCCCTCCTATTGTAAGGGTTTTTAATGAAGACCGAAGAAGCCTCGTCGTTCTGACCCTGGGACTTCGGCTCTAAATGCCCCCCATTGCTCATTGCTCATTGTTCATTGCTCATTGCTCATTGCCCATTGCCCATTGCTCATCGCTCCAAAGCTACTCTTTCCATCTCCAGCTTGAGATGATGATAATTATGCTCCGTCATCGGAATAAGCGGGATACGCATATCGCGTTTACACAACCCCCTGATCTCCATAGCTGCTTTGATGCCGATGGGATTGTTCTCGATGTACAACCAGGGATGGATTTCCAGTAGTGCTTCGTTCTTTTGAAGAGCAGTGGTGAAGTCTCCGGCTAATGCTGACCTTACCATTGTCGAAAAAGTGTTTGGGTAAGCATTAGCAATGACCGAAATGACACCATCTGCACCGCAACCGATCATCGCTAAAGTCAGTTGGTCCTCTCCTGAGAGAACAGAAAAATGATCCGGTTTGTGTTTAATGATCTCCATCACCTGGATCAAGTCTCCCGAAGCTTCTTTTACGGCAATAAATTTCTTGCTGGTATTGGCCAACCGAAGAATAGTCGCCGCTTCAACATTTGAAGCAGTCCGGCCGGGGACATTATAAATGATGATCGGTACCGGAGAAACTTTTTCCAATGCCAAATAGTGTTGATAGATGCCTTCTTGCGTCGGTTTACTATAAGCAGGACTGCTGCACATGATCGTATCAATACCGCTAAAATCATACTGGCTGATTTTGACTGCCAGTTGTTCTGTAAAATTGCCGCCAAAAAAGCCGGCGACGATAGGCACTCTACCATTTACTTTTTCAATGGTAAAATCAAGAATGTTCCGGCACTCCTGGGCGCTGAGCGTAATAGCTTCTCCCGTAGTGCCTAATGAGACCACAAAATCAACCCCACCTTCAATAACAAAGTTGATAATACGCTCCAGTGCAGGGTAATTAATGGCGTATCCTTCAAATGGAGTAACTAATGCAACTCCCGTCCCTTTTAAACTCTCCAATAATGGCATCAGGTGGTGTTTGTTTTTTTCAGCAGAATTTCAACCTCTTTGATAAAATCTTCCATTTTGACGTCTTTCCGAGGTTCGATCATCAGGTCGTAACAAAAGGTATTTTCGGTATAGGGCCCTACTTTCAATTCCGCATTGGTAACAGCTGAAATAAATTCGGCGGGTGTAGAGGAAACAGGGCTTAAGTTGATAAACAAATCAAAATCCTGATCAAGGAAATTCTCAACATGCTCCCCTTTCGGCCGCATGGCCCAATCGATATTATCCTTATTAAAATGTTTGAAAGTAAAGTTGTTATCCTTCAGCCGGTTGTCAAAATACCCTAAAAGTTTAACCCGTTTTTTTTGATCTTTAAGCGATTCGACGTAGTCCAGGATCGTTTTCCGGGTTTTTAAATCTGTTGCGTCAAAAAGAATACCTATTTTATTGGCAGTATCAAAGTTTACAGGCTTTTTTACCTTTTTGGCAGATTTTTTTCTTGACAATTTTTTCTTCAGATACCGCTGATAAAAAAATTGCTTAATTTTTTGCATGAAATCGTTCATGATTGCATTGGATTATTATCACAAGGTTACTCAAAATCCTTTCGGTTTAGACGCTTGACCCTAGACGTTAGACGCTAGAATTAATTTAAGTTTTTTTGGTCCAAAAATTAAACAGGTGCCTCCCTGGATTTGAGTAGTTCACTTTCACTCTATTGCCTCTTTTGCCGTGTCGTACACTCCCATCGCGGCGTATTTATTCACCCGCTCTTCCAGGAGTTGTTCGATTGTTAGTTTTCTCAGTTTTGCTATCGCATTTATAATATACTCTTTCAATAACTTTGCCATTTCCTCCGGAGCGTTATGTGCACCGCCCAAAGGTTCTTTGATGATGTCATCGATCAAGCCAAATTCATACATATGCTCGGCGGTCAATTTCAGGGCTTCTGCAGCTTGTTCTTTGTAATCCCAGCTTCTCCAAAGGATGGAAGAACAAGATTCGGGAGAGATCACGGAATACCAGGTGTTTTCCAACATGTAAACTCGATCTCCCAATCCAATTCCGATCGCTCCTCCGGAAGCACCTTCGCCGATAACCGCGCATACAATAGGCACTTCGAGCTGTGCCATCTCTATCAAATTCCGTGCGATGGCTTCAGCTTGACCGCGTTCTTCGGCTTCCAACCCCGGATAAGCTCCCGGGGTATCGATCAAACATACAACGGGAAAATTAAATTTTTCCGCCATTTTCATCAACCGGAGCGCCTTGCGGTATCCTTCCGGATTGGCCATGCCAAAATTACGGTATTGCCGCATCTTCGTATTCACGCCCTTCTGATGGCCCAGTATTACAACCGTTTGTCCGTCGATTTTACCTAATCCACCGACAATAGCTTTATCATCCCGGTAATTGCGATCCCCGTGCAATTCCACGAAACTATCACACATTTGCTCAATATAGAACAAAGTATAGGGCCGCTCCGGATGGCGGGACAATTGTACTTTTTGCCACCCTGTCAAATTCTCATAGATCTCCTTGCGCTTTTTCTCTATCTTCCCTTCCAGCTCCTTGATCATACTGGAAACGTCAAGGACGCCTTCCTCTCCCACTTGTTGAATCTTCTCCAACTGTTCGTAAAGGCTTTCTAAAGGTTGCTCAAAATCTAGGAATACCATAGCTACCACACATTGGTGAAGTACAAAATTAGGAATAAGTTGGAGATTGGCCTTATATCGGAGCCAAATAAATGAATCACCTTTTCTGAAAAGCGCTCACAAATCGGCTTCACGATAGATAAGGCTGAAATAAAAAATCACAAATTTAAAACCGCACCTGAGTTGATCGTTGCCCATTCATTGCCGTGAGGCTAAGAAAAAATTTCATTATAATAGTATTAATTTGTAATTTAAAAGACTGAATTAACAATTCAAAGACCCGTTATGTACAAAATTGCTTCCCAAGGCAAATGTTCCTTCTGTGATAAGATTTACGACCGGACCATTATTTCTCGTCACCTGACCAGCCACTTGAAGAAGATTCGCCCAGTGTCCGGTAAGGAAGCTTATCATTTAAAGGTAGAAGCCAATCCTTATTTTCTACACTTACTAGCAGACGGTAAGACCACTCTCGGCGAAATAGACGACCTTCTAAGGAATATTTGGTTGGAGTGCTGCGGACACATGAGTACTTTCTCGGAAAAAAGGTGGAATGAAGGCATTCCCATGGATACCGAAGTCGGTGAATTATTCAAAAAGGGTACCAAGATTTGGTATGCCTACGACTTTGGTTCCACTACAGAACTGGACATCAAATGCATGGGGTCTTACAATTTAAAGGTGCTATTGGGCCCGCAAATACTGACTCGTAATGACCCTCCTGACATTAAATGCGATCGCTGTAAGAAAAAAAAGGCCCGGCAGATTTGTACGGTACATTGGGGTGATGAAGACATGTTTTTTTGCGAAACTTGCGTTGAGATCCATAAGCAAGTGTGCGAAGACGCTGCTGACTACGCATTATTACCCGTAGTCAATTCTCCACGAATGGGCGTTTGCGCCTACGGCGACGATGAGGAATCTCTGTTTGGCTAAATTATTTTAATTTTTTTCAGGCAATCTATTGCGCTAGTTAAAATAGAATAGTACATTTGCATTCGCTAAAGAAAAGGAATGCAAGATTCCTATGTGATTTGGT
>CAZHNG010000097.1:0-19667 GCA_964533785.1 uncultured Saprospiraceae bacterium
AATATACCGACCGAAGTAGGCTTGGGAAGTCCCAAACCACTTCGCGTCAAGTATAGCTTTGGGCGATGGTTATATGATTATTTGGTTATACAAAATATGCCCAACGTTTATCCCCACATAACTTTATAACCCCATAACCCTATAACCCCATTTAAAGCTTATATATCAAGAATCGCCCCAAGTTTAAAAGCTAATACAGCTAGAAGCTAGATGTATTCAATTCCAAGGTCATTTACAGAAAATATTTTATAAATTAGAGCCTGATAGTACTTCACAACAACTTGCTCCCGCGAGCAAATAAACGGAAAACCATGTCGACGTTCATCGCAGAATTATTAGGTACTTGTATTCTCATCGTTTTAGGTTGCGGCATTAATGCCGGCAATACCTTACGACTTAGTTATGCAAAAAATTCAGGGTGGATCCTGATTTGTATTGGCTGGGGCCTTTCGGTAACATTGGCGATATATGCTGTTGGTTCGGTTAGTGGTGCTCACATCAATCCTGCCGTTACTTTCGGTTTAGCCATGTCAGGAGACTTTCCCTGGGCGGATGTTCCTACTTACATGATTGCCCAAATGCTGGGAGCCATATTGGGGGCTGCGATCGTATGGGCCCATTATATACCGCACTGGTCAAAAACAGAAGATCCGGGAGATAAGCTCGGAGTCTTTAGTACCGGACCGGCTGTTCCTTCTTTTTGGTCCAACTTGTTGAGTGAGACCATCGGTACCCTGGTACTTGTTTTGGGCTTACTTTTCATTGGCGCTAATGAGTTTACGGAAGGTCTGAACCCCTTAGTGGTAGGAGCGCTTATTACCACCATCGGTATGGCACAAGGGGGGACGACCGGCTTTGCAATCAATCCTGCTCGTGACCTGGGGCCGCGTATCGCTCATTTCATTTTACCGATATCCGGTAAAGGAGATTCCAACTGGCAATATGCGCCCATACCTGTTGTCGGACCTCTCCTCGGCGGCGCTATTGGCGCCATTTTTTACCTGGGCTTATTTAAGAACCAAATGGGGGTTTTGCTTTGGGGAGCCTTTGCTGTCTTTGTCGGATTGATCCTTTTAGCCTACATGGAACAAAACAAAAAAGAGGCTTAATTTTGGAAATGAAGCTATTAGACTTGTCTAAACGGTGTCTTCAAAAGTTAAAATGGGCCTTTTTATCTATATCATTCGAATTTTTCATTGCTTAGCGATGCTAGGCGGCTTCAAAATTAGTAATGATATAAATAAAAATTCCTCATTTTTCCAATTTGAATACACCGTCTAGACAAGTCTATTGTATTTTATTACGAAGAAAAAGGCAAAGAGGAAGGTAGAAAAGAAGCTACTCAACACTTCATCAAAGGAATGTTAGAGCATAATGCTACCGAAAGGCTCCTGCCAATTGATCCAGCCTCTTCTCATCCGGTTTTCCGTCAAAAGCGACAATGCGGTATTTTGATTCATACACCTGACCCGGTGCCATCGGTATAGAATCGAGCACCATTGGCGCTTGGCAAAAATAGGGCATTACCGGATGTACCCGCACCGGTTGCGGATGCCGGAAATTGCCGGGATGATCGATTACCGCCAAACCAGCATAAGCACCATCTACTTCACCGAAAGCAGCAGTCCATTTTGGACGGGTATGATTAGCTTCCGCCGTTGTTTTGCCTTCACTGGTCAGCACTTCGTAAGTATCATTAAAGCTGGGATCTTCGCTATTCCAGGCAGCATTACCACGAATGCCCAAGCCTCCGTAGTGATATTTGTGGATGAATAAGGTGTCTGTTTTAATGTTTTTGTGGGTTGATATAAGATCCAGTATAAAGTAGTCCTGCAAATTATAAGCTTTGACCTCCCAGGTTTCGTCTATAACTGGACCGTGCTTCAAACTCACTTGTTGTAATTTGGTTTTAAAACCTTCGAATACCGGACCGGAGTAGGTTTCTACTACTTCTTGGTGTTTAACGGTACCCGTTTCTTTTTGCTGGTTCCAGAAATCGACAAAATCTCCTCGAAAATGCGTGTTGACCCAGGCAAAAAATATACCGTGCTGGTGGGTATGTCCTACCGGGAAACCATCGGTCAATACCTTTCCCTGAGGACTGTACAGAGGGTGAATAAAACCATTACGGCAATAATATTCAGGTAAAGAATCTGCCGGGCATTGTAAATCGATATGGTACCTGGCAATGGGTTGATCCTCCGTACCTAACATAATTTGACCTCCCCTGACTTTATCCGGCTTCTTGTCAGGTTCTGTTTCAACCATTGTTAATTTATAAGCTCTTTCCTCATCTGGGGAGCTATCAATAAAAAATACTTGGTCGTTATGACGCTGTACGGGATACGTTTCCCCATTCGTTAGATTGAGTAAACGCAATCCGTTGTTTTTCCACTCTTCTCCTTGCGGCAAAGGAATAGAGCGAATAGGACCTTCATTTCCTTTGATTCTAAAGATATGCTTTTCACCCTCTTGACAGGAGGTTAACAAACAAAAGCATACTATCCAAATGATCATTTTCTGCATAATATCAAATCTTTTTAAAAAAATCCTTCATTTTCTGATTTTAGGACGAAAAAAAGCAATATTTACACTCAAATTTACGAACCACAACAATGATCGCCCCCCGCTTATGATCAAGAGGTTTCCACATTATTATCAATTAGACAGTATGGACTGTGGTCCTACTTGTTTGCGAATGGTAGCCAAATATTTTGGCCGGGAATACAGCTTGCAATACTTGCGTGAACACAGTTATCTCGACCGGGAAGGCGTTTCTTTGCGGGGAATTATTGAAGCCGCCGAACACATCGGTCTGCGCACATTACCCATCAAATTGCCTTTTGATAGCCAAAGCAAAGATGAAGCTGCCCTGAAAAATATCCCGCTGCCCTGCATTGTTCACTGGAAACAAAAGCACTTTCTCGTAGTTTACAAGATCAGTAAAAAGTACGTTTGGATATCCGACCCCGCTGCAGGTAAATTTAAACTAGATCATCAAACTTTCAAAAAGTATTGGTTGGAGGATGGAGATTACGGCATCGGTTTATTGCTGGAACCGACGCCCGAGTTTTATGAGAAAGACTACGCTCGCTCCGTAGGAATGAATTATGCTTTCCTGTCAACTTACCTGAAACCTTACCGGAAATATTTTATACAGTTATTGTTGGGCCTTCTACTGGCGAGTTTGTTCCAGTCGATTTTTCCATTTCTAACCCAGGCCATTGTTGATGTTGGGATCCAAAACCAAAATATCGGGTTCATTTACCTCATCCTGGTAGCGCAATTGATGATTTTTATGGGGCAGACTACCGTTACCGTTATTCAGAATTGGTTGTTGCTGCACATCGGTACCCGGATAAATGTATCGCTATTGTCTGATTTTCTGACTAAATTGATGAAGCTCCCGATTGGTTATTTTGATGCTAAAAATATCGGCGATCTTTTGCAGCGTATTGCCGATCAGGACCGGATCGAATCTTTTCTGACGAATTCGACGCTAAATTTTATTTTTTCTTCCTTTAACCTGTTGGTCTTCGGTCTTGTCCTTTTGATTTACGATTATCGTATTTTCCTTATTTTCTTAGCAGCGAGCGTTTTGTACATCATTTGGATCTTCGTTTTTCTCAAACGGCGAAAGGAAATAGATTATATGCGTTTTCAGGAATTGTCTTATCACCAAAATACACTCGTGGAGTTAATTCAGGGAATGCAGGAGATCAAATTGCAAAATAGTGCCCGGAAAAGACGGTGGCAATGGTCCGATATTCAAGCCAAAATTTTTGGGATCAATTTGCAGGCACTAGCGATTACCCAATACCAAAATGCAGGTACTGCTTTTATAACCCAACTCAAAGATATCATCATCACCTTCATCACTGCGAAATTGGTCATTGAAGGAGAAATTACCCTCGGGATGATGTTAGCCGTTCAGTTTATTATTGGTCAATTGAATGTACCGCTGCAACAGATGGTCACTTTTATCCGTACCGGGCAAGATGCTAAAATTAGCCTCGAGCGCCTTTGGGAAATACAACAAATGGAGGCAGAAGAACAAGAGGGTCGGTTAACTGCCACAGAGTTGCCTGCCGGTAACCGGGATATGGTGCTGGAAAATGTAAGTTTCCGTTACAATAAATTATCTGATTTTGTTTTGAAAGACATAAGCTTAGTCATTCCCGAAGGAAAGATTACCGCCGTGGTTGGAACCAGTGGTAGTGGCAAAACCACGCTGGTAAAACTCTTGCTTGGGTTTTATCCGCCGGTTAAAGGTCAGGTCAAAGTGGGGCATTTGCCTTTGTCTAATTTGAACAAAAACTTCTGGCGGAATAAATGCGGTGCCGTGATGCAGGATGGGTTTATTTTCTCGGATACCATCGCCAACAATATTGCTGAAAGCGAGCACCAGGTAAACAAGAAAAAACTGGTGCGAGCTGCAAAAACGGCTAATATTATTGAGTTTATTGAATCCTTACCACTAGGTTTCAATACCATGATCGGTGCGAAAGGAAACGGCATCAGCCAGGGACAACGGCAACGCGTTCTCATCGCTCGTTCTGTTTATAAGGACCCCGACTTTTTGTTCTTCGATGAAGCTACTAATGCTTTGGACGCCAAAAATGAGAAAGTGATCGTTCGTAACCTCGAAAAATTCTTCGAAGGAAAAACCGTTGTGGTTGTGGCTCATCGCTTGAGTACCGTGAAAAATGCCGATCAGATCGTAGTGCTGGAAAAAGGAGCATTAGTGGAAAGAGGGACACACCCGGAGCTGGTCGCTAAAAAAGGATATTATTATAATTTGATCAAGGATCAGTTGGAATTGGGTAGTTGATTGATAGAATGCGGATAACGCCGATTAGACGGATTTTCGCGGATATTTTCTGAAGCAAAAGACTTTTATCTGCGAAGATCGCTATATCTGCGCCATCTGCGTTCCATTGGCTATTGGTATTCAAACAACAATCAGATAGCATCTAAAAACTATGGAAGAAAAGCAAATGCTGGAAGAAACTGTTCCCATGATGCTCAATGACGAAAGAGAGGACATCCAACGCGTACTGGGGTATCCTCCCGGATGGGCATTGCGCTGGGGGATCACTTCGGTATTTATTGCCGTTTTGGCGTTCATACTCATGGCATGGTTTATTAAATATCCGGATGTCATTACTGCAAAAGTGGTCGTATTAACTGAAAATCCGCCTATACGTGTATTTGCAAGAAGTGATGGTCAAATAAGTTCGCTACTGGCTGAAGACAAGCAAAACCTCAAAAAGGGGCAAATTATCGCCATACTGGAGAATACGGCTAACTGGAAAGATATTCAACGCCTGGACAAACTGGTGGAACAATGGGGACACATTAACCAACCGGAAGAGTTATTAAGGGTTGATTTGCCTGCCGACCTGGTATTGGGGGAATTGCAAAATAGCTTTGCTGCCCACCAGCAGGCGGTCCGTAATTTTCAGTTTTTTGAACGACAGCAAGGAGTCTTTACTCAAATCGCCTCCTTAAAACAACAAATACAATACTTAGCTGAACTTAACCAGGCACTTGCCAAACAAGAAGAAACCCTTAGCCAGGAAGTGGGTATTGCATTCAAAAACTATAATCGCAACCAATCTCTGCATCAAGCAGGTAGTGTCAGTGAAATGGAGCTTGAAAATGCTAAAACCAACTACCTGCAATACCGTCGGCAACTCGAACAATTGCAGTCCAAAGTACTCCATAATAACTTGCAAATTGAGCAATGCAAGGTACAGATCGTTCAACTGCAGCAGGAACGAAATAGCAGTAGCATGCAAAATTGGCTGGCCACCCGTGAATCTTTTGAGCGCTTGCAAAGTGAATTGAAAAAGTGGCAACAACGGTATCTCATCAAGAGCCCTATTGCTGGCAGGCTTTCCCTTACCCGGGTCTGGGGCACTAATCAATTCGTACAAACAAATGATGAAATTGCTACTATTGTTCCACTGGAAGAAATATCAGGAAAAATACTGGGAAAAGCATTTTTGCCGGCGCTGAATTTTGGAAAAGTTCAAGTCGGACAACGCGTGAATGTCCTGCTCGATGGATACCCGTACCAGGAATTTGGCCTCCTGCACGGCAAAGTAAAAAGCATTGCCCTATTGCCTGATCAAGATAATTATCTCCTAGAGATCAACCTTCCTGATGACCTGATCACTTCTTACGACCGCAAGATCCCGTTTACCCAGGAATTGTCAGGTCAAGCACGGATCATCACCGAAGATCGCCGCATTCTGGCCCGGATCTTTGACCGGCTGCTTAGTTTGTTGAAAAACAATTAGTTCTTGCAATTCACAATTTGATATATTTACCACAAAGTTGAATCTTCTTTGTAAAAATCAATATTTAGGCTATAATAGCACAGTCAGGGCAGATCCCTGTTTCTGCCGTCTCTGAAACAACAAAAATATATTAATGAAAATCAATTACACACTTTCTCCTCAGGACTTGACTCAGAAATTAGACCGTTTTTGGCAATTATCCGGAGAAAAAATACAACGCATTGAATCGGAATACGATGCACGGCAAGGTTCACCCGTTTTTACGGTCAATGGGAAATATTCTACCCGCGGATGGACGGAGTGGACCCAAGGATTTCAATACGGGTCTGCTATTATACAATTCGACGCGACCGGAGAGGAGACATTCCTGGAAAATGGCCGCAACGCCACCGTTTCTAAAATGGCGCATCACGTAGGTCATTTTGGAGTACACGATCATGGTTTTAATAACGTGAGTACCTACGGCAATTTGTTGCGGTTAATGCGGGAAGGAAAAATTGATAACCAGGAGTGGGAACGCCATTTTTATGAATTAGCCCTTAAATTATCGGCCAGCGTGCAGGCAAAACGCTGGACAGACATCTCCAATGGTGGATATATCTACTCTTTCAATGGTCCTCATTCACTTTTTGTGGATACTATTCGTTCGGTTCGGGCTTTGGTCGTTGGTCATGAACTAAAATTTGCCGTCTGGGGAGAAAATGACGTTCAGGTGTCATTGTTGGACCGGGCGGTTCAGCATTGCATGGCAACGGCTAATTATTCGGTATACTACGGCGAAGGGCGCGATAGTTACGACGAATGGGGGCGTACCGCTCACGAAAGTATCTTTAATACCAATGACGGGAATTTCCGTTGTCCCAATGCACAACAAGGATTTTCCGGTTATACCACCTGGACAAGAGGATTGGCCTGGGCCATCACCGGGTTCGCCGAGCAATTAGAATACCTGGCTACTCTTGCGAAAGCAGAGCTGGAACCCTTCGGTGGGTTTGAAATGCTGGAATCTATCTACCTGAAGGCTGCACAAGCTACTTGTGACTTTTTTATTGCCAATACGCCAACTGATGGCATTCCCTACTGGGATACCGGGGCACCTAACCTGCATAAACTCGGTGACTACCTCAATGTACCTTCGAACCCCTACAATGATTATGAACCGATTGACAGTTCTTCCGCCGGGATCGCCAGTCAGGGATTTCTAAGGTTAGGACGCTACCTGCAAAATAAAGGATCGGAAGATGGCAATAAATACTTCCAGGCAGGGCTAACTATTTTAGATACCCTATTCGATGAGCCCTATTTAAGCACCGACCCTTCGCATCAAGGCCTTATCTTGCATTCCATATACCACGAACCGAATGGTTGGGATCACGTACCGGAAGGAAGTAGGGTCGCTAATGGGGAATCCAGTATGTGGGGGGATTACCATGCGCGGGAGGTTGCACTTTATCTGCAACGGCTGATCAATGAAGAACCTTATTATACTTTTTTCGGGTGCGTAAAGTAGGTGAAAGGGAGCAAAGGGGAAGCATTCTTTCTAAAATAGCATACAATTAACAAATTATGATTCAGCCTATTAACGATCTGTCAAAATGCTGCATTCATACCATAACCACAAAACCCTGGCGGCTGGAACAGGCCTTGGATCATTTTGCCGAAAAGCAAATTGGTGGGATCAGTGTCTGGCAGCAAGCTATCGAGGCGATGGGAGCCGAAAAGGCAGGGCGCTTATTATCAGATTATCCAATCGAAGTGGTCTCTTACGTAAGAGGGGGCTTTTTCCCCAACAGGCATTCGGCAGAGCGTCAAAAAGCGATCGATCATAATAAAAAGATGTTGGACGAAGCCGCAGCGATTGGAGCGCCGCTATTGGTATTGGTATGCGGTGCAGAGCCCCAACAGAGCCTTGCTGAATCCAGGACGCAAATCCGGGACGGGATACAAGCCATTATTCCACACGCGGAAAGTCTCGGAATAAAACTAGGTATCGAACCCCTTCATCCCATGTACGCTGACACCCGCTCGGCCATTAATACGCTTGGGCAGGCCAATGATGTTGCAGACGCGATTAGTTCGGAATGGGTAGGTGTTGTTGTTGACGTTTACCATCTTTGGTGGGATGACCGGCTGGAGGCAGAAATCAACCGTTGTGGCCGCAATGGTCATTTGTTTGCCTACCACGTCTGTGATTGGAAAGTGCCGACGAATGATATGCTGCTCGACAGAGGGTTGATGGGAGAAGGGTGTATCCCCCTAAAAACAATACGCCAATGGGTAGAAGCTGCCGGATTTAACGGCTTTAACGAAGTGGAAATATTTTCTGACCACTATTGGAATATGGGTCAGGAGGAGTTTTTGGATAAAATTGTTGAGGCGTATTTGGAGTTTGTTTGAAATATGAATAGGATATTAGACGCTAGACGCTAGACGCTAGATGCTAGACGCTAGAGGTTAAATGTAATGACTTTTTAACTTAGGAGAAGCGGGTAAAAATTTCCGAATTTTCATACTGCTGGGGGTGCAATAGTATAATTGACTGATTATCGAAGTCTTCAGACTTAGATACAATATCACCCGGTCTCTGACCGGAAAATATTAAATCAATATTTACTTTCTGTGTACTGAACTACAAAGCCGCGAAGGTTTAACTTCAACTATAAAGAAATAGTCCAAGAGGGACGAGATCTTGGTAAAACTAAAATCATATAAAAAGTGAAAGAACACAAGATTGGCATTATCATGAACGGTGTGACCGGGCGTATGGGGACTAACCAGCACCTCATGCGATCCATCGTTGCGATCAGAGAACAAGGAGGGGTGAAAATTAGTCCGAACGAAGTCATTATGCCCGACCCTGTTTTAGTCGGAAGAAATGCAAATAAGTTAGCGACACTCTGTAAGCAATCAGGGGTCGAGAAAATGACTACCAATGTGGAGGAAGCTTTGGCAGATGAGGACAACATCATCTATTTTGACGCCCAGATAACCGGTCGTCGCCACGCCAGCGTGAAAAGAGCCATTGAGCTCGGCAAACACATATACTGCGAAAAACCTTCGGGGGTGAATACTCAGGAGGCTTTGGATCTGTATCATTTGGCAGAAGCCAAAGGAGTGAAACACGGGGTGGTACAGGATAAGCTTTGGTTGCCCGGCTTGATCAAGCTGAGACGGCTGATAGAGAATGGCTTTTTCGGCCGTATCCTAAGCGTGCGCGGAGAATTTGGCTATTGGGTATTTGAAGGACATACCATTCCCGCTCAGCGACCCTCCTGGAATTACCGTCAGGAAGACGATGGTGGTATTATCGTCGATATGTTATGCCACTGGCGATACGTTTTGGACAATATCTTCGGAAAGGTAAAAGCGGTATCCTGTATTGGTGCCACTCACATCCCGGAGCGGATTGATGAGCAGGGGCAAACCTACCTTGCTACGGCTGATGATGCAGCTTACGCTACTTTTGAACTGGAAGGGGGGATCATTGCTCATTTCAATTCCTCCTGGACGGTCAGGGTGCGCCGCGATGATTTGCTTACTTTACAGGTAGACGGAACGAAAGGCTCTGCCGTCGCGGGATTACGGGAATGTTACATTCAACATTACGGGAATACCCCCAAACCAGTTTGGAATCCCGATGTCCCCCAACCCATTGACTTTTTTGATGACTGGAGTAAAGTTCCGCAACAAGAAGCCTATGACAATGCATTCAAAGCGCAATGGGAAATGTTCTTAAAACACGTCGTTCTTGATGCTCCTTTTAAATACAGTTTACTGGAAGGCGCCAAAGGCGTACAACTGGCAGAAAAGGGAATAGAAAGCTGGGAAAAGCGCTGTTGGCTGGACGTAGAAGATTTGGTTTGAAAGATATTATCTAAAAATATTTAAATGAAAAAAATTGCATTGATCACCGGAGGGAGCCGGGGCATAGGTTTAGGTATTGCAAAAGCATTAGCCAAAGAAGGGATAGACATTGCGGTCAATGGAATGCGGCCTCAGGAATCTGTAGCATCGGTATTAGAAGAATTAAGGTCTCTGGGAAGAGAAGTCTTGTATTGCCAGGGAAATATTGCTGATGGATCAGACCGGCAAAACATTATTGATAAAGTAGTAGAACATTTTGGACAGTTGAATATCCTGGTCAATAATGCCGGCGTAGCACCAAAAGAAAGGAACGACCTCCTGGAAATGAGTGAAGAGAGCTACGACCGCGTGATGGATATCAATTTGAAAGGTACTTTTTTCCTTTCCCAACTGGCAGCCAAATTGATGATCAAGCAAAAAGAAGCGAATCCTGATTTTCCGGCCGCCATTATTAACATTTCTTCTATTTCTGCTACTTTAGCCTCCATTAATCGCGGACAATATTGCATTTCGAAAGCCGGCATGAGCATGGTCACCCAATTATTCGCCGTCCGGTTAGGAGCAAATGATATCCCGGTTTATGAAGTGCGTCCCGGCGTAACCCAAACGGATATGACAGCAACCGTACAAAGTAAATACGACGAGTTGATCGAGGGCGGTTTGTGTATTCAAAAGAGATGGGGCTTTCCGGAGGATATTGGTAAAGCAGTAGCCGCATTGTCGCGGGGAGATTTCCCCTATTCTACGGGACAGGTGATTATGGTGGATGGTGGGTTGACGATGCCCCGGTTGTGAACGAGTTCAACGAGTTAAGCGGGTTTAAATGCGTTGCAGGTTTGAACCACTAGCAGTAGTACTGGATAAACAAATAACCTCTAACCAATAAAAACGAGTTATGCTGTAGTAACACCAGTACCATTAATCCTGAATGAACCGTCAGGAAAAGACATTCATCGCCCATTGCTCATTGCTCATTGTTCATTGCTCATTGCTCACTGTTCATTGCTCATTGCTCATTGCTCATTGTTCATGGCTCATTGAAACCTAAAACAATTATGAATAACCAGACTCTTTGGAAAATTTGTTGTGCTTCCGCGGTAGTATTGGCGGTATTGACATTTACCCCGGTAATTACCCCATCTGGCGTAGCGGAGCCGGAATTATTGGGAATGCCTTATACATTGTGGACGGGGATTGTGCAGGCCATCCTGTTAATTGTATTAACTTACATCGGTACAATTATCCGGTCGAGAATGGAGAAGGAAGATTAAACGACTTGTCTGATAACAAAAAGCGAAAAACCAGTTGCCATGTTACCAACTTTGATTGTAGCTATCATCATTTACGTAGGCGTATTGATCCTTTTTTCCAGGTTAGCGAGTAGGGGAGAGCGAAATTCTAAAACCTATATTCTGGCGGGGTCCAATCTTGGTTCTGTCTTAGGTTTATTTACTTTTGCGGCTACCCTTTTCAGTACTTTCACCTTGTTGGGCATGCCGGATTTTTTCCGAACTCACGGAGTAGGAGCCTGGATATTTTTAATGATCTCTGACGCCGTAATGGTTTTTGGAATTATCTGGATCGGTTATACTTTTCGCAAAAAAACTGCCGGCGCCAATTACTTTGGGATGTCAGGCTTTATGCGACAACAATTTCAATCTGATTTAGCGGGGGTAACCGCTTTCTTGGGCGCTTCCATTTTTTTAATTCCTTACGTTGCCATACAGATCAGAGGGGTAGCCGTTTTTCTGCACGCCGCTTTTCCGGAAGCATTACCGATGTGGGCGTGGGCCGTAGGTATTGTAGTAGTTATGATCATTTACAGTGAAGTTGGAGGGCTGAAGGCGATTATCTACAGTGACGTATTGCAAGGTATCCTTTTACTACTGGCGATTTGGATAATCGGATATAAATGTTTGAGTTATTTTGGAGGTATAGAAGCGATGTTCGATCGAATTGCGGAACAAAACGAGGCTTTATTATCTACTCCGGGGCCAAAAGGATTATTTGATTTTCAATTTCTGTTTGGGTCAATGGTGGCTATTGTGTTGATACCGTTCACTCAGCCGCAGGTCTCTACCCGGTTGGTGATCATGCGGAGTAATCGTTCTTTGTATCGCATGGCCGTTGGATTAGGGGTATTCGCTTTTTTAATTATCCTACCTACCGTATTCATGGGAATGTACGGCGCAATACTGTATCCGGATGCTACGGTTGCTGAATTCCTTAATAAAACTTATGTTTCGGATCAGGCTAATCTTTTGGGCGCTATCGTTCTGATCGGTCTGATCGCTGCCGCTATATCCACTTCAGATTCTCAGTTATTTGCGTTGGGCGGAGAAATTCGCTCCTTGTTAAAAGGAAGTAACGACCAGCAAATGTTGTTGGTCACCAGGATTTGGATTGCGGTCTTCGCTATTTTGTCACTCATTTTTGCCTTATTGAGCAGTGATCAGTTGGTCCTATTGGCCAGAACAAGCTTTGCGGGTACAGCACTTCTGGCCCCTATGATCTTTACGGGGATTTTCGCTGCCGATGCCACCAAATCAAAGCTCTTGCCACTTGCTACGCTTATCGGGATCGCCGTATTAATTGCTTCTCTTTTGAACCTAATTCCAAATATATTATTAGGTATTCGTATGGATTTACTGCTATTGGGAGTGTTGACATTGATCGCCCTTTTCACAAGCTTTTTTCACAGAAACTGAACTTTACCGCCGTTTAATCCGTAAAGGATAGTTGTAGACATAAAGTTGGTCGTTCAGTTCATTTCGAACAGATTGAATGGCCGGAGATGTTTTTTATTCTCTAAGTCAGTTCTTTTATTTTCATAGACCCGAATAAACTTTAAAAACTTATATTTTCACAACCTATGGCAGACAAATTGCTATCACTCGACGTTGATAACACAGTAATTTACGGAGAAAAAATGGCGAGTATTTTTCCTAAAGTATGGGAAAAGCTTCCTTCTGAAAAAAAACCTTTACTATGTTATAACACCGGACGAATGCTGGATAACATGATCCAACTGATAGAGGACCATGTTCTTGCAATACCGGATTATATTATAAGCGGGGTAGGGACCAATATTTATGATTATAAAAACCGGAAAATTCTCAAGAAATTTTCTGAGATACTAGAAGAAGGATGGGATATCGAAACAGTGGAAAAAATTATTGAAGAACTACCTTTTCAAATCGATATACAGCCTAAGCATTTTCAGCACGCCTATAAAAGAAGCTATTATTTTAAGAATGCAACGAATGAAGATCTGGAGTATATAAAGTTTCAATTTCATTCCAAAGGACTTGCCGTAAATATCATTTATTCCTACGATGTATTTTTGGATATACTACCAAAGTGGGCGAACAAAGGCAACGCCCTGCAGTGGCTATTACAAAAAATAGAAATGGACCCCGAAAATGCAATCGTTGCCGGAGATAGTGGTAATGATAGTGCGATGTTTGATATTCCAGGCATCAAGGGTATCGTGGTAGGCAATGCGCAACATGAATTATACCAGGTCACTAAACATTTGGATGTTTATCATGCCAGCGGAAAATTCAGTCAGGGAGTAGTGGAAGGTCTGGTACATTACGAAATTGTTCCTGAGGCCTTAAAAAATGAAGAGCAGGAATCTTCGGTCATTACGGAACAAATGGTGGAGCATCTCGATCATGAGGTTATCGAAGCTGCCAGTAAGGAAGAGATTGACTTCATTCTGGAAGGCTACCACAAAGCCATTGAAGCCATTCACCACAATATTACCCCATTAGGGTTTTCGGCTTGTTCACTTACCCATAACCAATCCAACGGAACGGATGAAAATTACCGCAGCGTTTGGGCGCGTGATGGAGCCATCACCATTTTAGGGACTATTCCGCTTATCAAAGATAACAGGATTCATGAATGCCAGCGCAAAACGCTTGAAACCCTCTTAGAAAATGTAAGCAAAAATGGTCAGATAGCCTCGAATATTCGCATTGATGACGGGGTTCCTGATTACTCTGGTGTGGGGGGAATATGTTCAATCGACAGCGGTTTATGGGTAATTATTGCTTTTTATGAATACATCAAAGCTACCCAGGATATTGACTTCTTAAGAAAATATATCGAGCCACTTAAAAAAACAATGTTTTGGCTGGCTGCCCATGATGGAAATAATGACGCACTACTCGAAATTCCCGAAGCGGGCGACTGGACTGACCTTTTTGGTCGCAGTTATAACGTCCTTTATGATGAGATCCTTTGGTATAGGGCTAATATTTGCTTTGGTAGGATGTTGGAGAAGCTAGGCCTGTACGAGGAAGCTGGTGATTACATCCGGTGGTCACAGGTCATTAAAAGGGAAATCCTCAGTAATTTTTGGCCTTCCACTCAGCAACAACTAACTCAATTGGAATCCTTCACGGAGCGGCAGTTTTCTCTCGGAGATGCCCGGTACCTGATCGCCCAGGTCACTCCATTTGATTTCAGTTGGCGTTGCGATACGTATGGGAACGTATTGGCCTTTCTGTACGATGTGATCGATGAAGAAAAAGCAGCCAAAACCTTCCGTTTCCTCTGGGGAGTCGGGGCTAATGAACCCTATCCAATACGCAATGTATACCCCGCGGTAAACCCTGGTGATCCGGATTGGCGGCCTTATTACACCGTAAATCTATTAAACTTACCTAATCACTACCACAATGGAGGAATTTGGCCGTTTGTGGGGGGAGCCTGGGTGCGCTTCATTCATAAATTGGGCTTGAAGAAAATAGCGGTCAAAGAATTGCATCGGTTAGCTCAATTGAATTATTGCGGTATCCAGTACGATTGGGAATTCAATGAATGGGCACACGGCACCACGGGCAGACCAATGGGTAAGATCTATCAGGCTTGGTCGGCTGCTGAGTATATTTTAGCTTGTCACAAACTGAAATTGGTGAAGTGAATGCTTTAGATTGACAAACTAATAGTACATTGCAGCTTTAAAAAAAGCCTAGCAGATTGTCGGTCATACAGAATATTCGTCGCTTTCTTAAACACCCGCATTCCAGAGCTATCGGTTTGGTTTTTTTGGTCAGTAGCTGGGGATTTGGCAGTTGGGTGATCAATATTCCCTATATTAAACATCAACTGGACTTAAACGAAAGTACTTTAGGTCTAGTCCTATTTGGTCCTCCTTTGGGTCAGATCTTTACGAATTATCTGGCCCCTCGTTTTATTCAACGCTGGGGCTTATATAACATATGCATCGGTTCGAGTTTTGCTCTGGCCTTCACCATTATTTTTCCGGTATTTGCGCCGAGTTCTTTCTTCTTGTTTCTTGCATTGTTTCTTTTTGGGATCAATTACGCCCTGCTGAACATCTCAATGAACACGATCGCTTCGTTATTATCTACGCATTTAAGGTATCCAATTATTTCTACCTGTCATGCCATGTGGAGTATCGGAGGAATGTTGGGCACTTTGTTTGCTGGACTGGTATTTGCGATCGGGGTCAGCTCTCCTCATCATATTCTCATTGCCGCAGCAATCGCTGTGATCGCTATTTTGTGGATAAAAAACACCCTTTTAGAAGTACCTGATTTGAACCAGCGCCGGCAAAAGACCAGATCTTCCATGGCTTTAACCCCTAAGTTGCTTTTGATTACGGTGATGGGGATCCTGATGATGGTAGCAGAAGGGTTTGCTTTTGATTGGAGTGCTGTTTTTTTAAGGGATTACCGCAATGCTTCAGAGGCATACGCTGCCTTTGGCTTTTCTGCCTTTATGCTAACCATGACTACCGGAAGATTGATCGGGGATACGCTTATGGAAAGTTATGCTCCCAAAATGATATTACTGGTTGGAGGAATAATAGCAGTCATGGGTTTGATCATTGCCATATATAGCAATACGATTTGGTTTGGATACCTGGGATTGGCTTTTTTAGGCCTGGGAGTTTCTCTGAATGCACCTATTTTATACGGACTTTCCATGAAGTTACCCAATATTCCGGCAGAGGTAGGCCTGGCTACTTTTGCGACTTTTAGCTTCGTTGGCTTTTTGGCGGGACCGCCTTTAATTGGTTGGTTTGCCCAACGGTATGGTTTGGAAACTTCCATGATGGGGGTGGCTATCGGGCTTTTTGTTGCAGTTTTGCTTTCGCGAAAGCTTTGATGATTGGATTGTTTTGTATTTAGACGCTAGACGCTAGACGCTAGACGCTAGACGCTAGACGCTAGACGCTAGACGTTAGACGTTAGATGCTAGATGCTAGACGCTATACGCTAAATGTATTGAGCTCAAAGCTTGGGACAATTTTAATCACCACAAAGAACGCGAAGTTTTTATTCTTAGCGTTTCTTCGTGGTCTTTGCGGTGAGTAAAAACCTTTGACCCCATGGTTACACGACCGTTCAGCTAGACGCTAGTGCGTTTGGCTTCGAATAGTTGTAGAAAGATGGTTGTGGGGTTAGCTCAACCCCTTGAATTTTATAACTTCATAACCAAATAAATAACCCTAATCCCTCAGATTTACCGCATTCTGCGTCATCACCCCTAAATGGTTGCGGTGCATAATGGAGATATATCCAGTTTCGATCTCCAGACTTCCAAAATCTACTCCTTCACCACCATCAAGGTCCATCAGCATCCCATCATTGCGGAGCAAACAAGCACGTTGTGCGATGATACAAGCCGGGTCATTCGGATCTCTGATCTGCACCAACATCCAATCCACCATATTTGACGGATAGCTTGTCATTTGCTCGTTACCCAGGTAACTGAAGGCAGTGAGATCGTACGGTTGTGTCATAGGCACCATCCCATCGGAAGAAAGCAGGGTATTCATATCGCTACCGTTCCAGGGGCCCTGCAGCATGACTTTGGCGTTGACAATTATCGGATCATTGCTTTGCAGGCTATTCAGTTGGACGTTATCAAATATTCCGGTTGAGCTTACACCATCATTACGGGAGGTGACTGCTAGACCTACCAATGCATTAGTCGGCATATCAACGGTAACATCGGTACCGATCTGTATCCAGGGCCCGTCGGCACTCACCGTAGAATAATATCCGGCGAAGCTATCGGCTAACCTCAATAGGCGGATATACTTGATATCAGTGTTTCCGCCGGTCCAACCATTGTTGTTAGTGTTGTTATCAGGTGCGGTGGAGGTCGTTCTCCATAATAGGTCCACCTGGTTGTCCGGACGTACGGCAACCATAATATACGGCGCCTCGGCAGTAGTGGAAGCCCTGAACATCACTCCTGCTTTTGCTTCCGTATCCGTATTGTCTAGTGATACGACCCGGGCGATGATTTCACCATATTTAAGATATGGGCGATAGATATACTGAAATTCGTCTGTCGTTCCGCCAATGTCAACCCCTGCGCCTACGACGGTGTAGTCACCGGCAACGTGAACGGAAGAGCCGGCCGCACCAGTATCGCCAATATCATTATTCTTAACGAAAATGCCTAAATCGGAGTATGTGGTATTAACCGTTATGGTTTCCGTGGCTACTACATTGGAAAAACCGTCATTCACCGTCAGGACAGCGTTGTAAGTACCGGGTTTATTATAGGTATGGGTAATGCCGGGAGTCGTGCTGTTTCTGATGGTCCCATCGCCAAAA
Organism: uncultured Saprospiraceae bacterium; assembly: GCA_964533785.1. Taxonomy (GTDB): domain Bacteria; phylum Bacteroidota; class Bacteroidia; order Chitinophagales; family Saprospiraceae; genus JANQRV01. The sequence continues at coordinate 17,777 of CAZHNG010000097.1, forward strand.
TTCCAGGTATAGGTAAGTGGATCGGTTTCCGGGTCAGTGGAGGCACTAGCGTCAAACAAGACCACTAAAGGACCGTTTCCTGCAGTCGGTGTAGCCGAAAGTGAAGCGGATGGTCTGGCATTGTTCAGTATGGTTACCGGTATTACTTCAGTATCCTCACAACCCTTATCATCAGTAATGGTCAGGGTAACTTCATAATTTCCGGGGTTGAGGTATTCATGACTTGGGTTAGTGCCGTTTGCCGTTCCTCCGTCACCGAAATCCCAGTTAAGGGTAACCGGATCGCCGTCAGGGTCATACGAATTGCTTGCATTAAAAGTAGTAGTTAATGGATATCCTCCGCTAGTGCTAGAAGCCGTAAATGTGGCAACCGGGGCATCGTTATCCAAAGAAGGCGGACTAATGACCACCTCGTCGATTAAAATGGTCATGGATTCATCACCGTAGGTCTTTCTATTATTATATCCTCCGATTTTGAGGGAATGATTACCAGCTGCAACTTGAGTTAGATTGATCATAAACATTTGCCAGCCCGTAGTCTGAGGACTTCCTCCGTTACCATCACCGTTGATTTGTACTAAGAAGTCATTTCCATTTTCCCCGTATAGAACGTCGTCAAAACTCATTAAGGCCTGGCTGTATTCCTCACTTTCGTAATTTGCGGCCTTGGTTAAATTGTACTTGAAAGATATAGTTAGATCGCTCGGTTCTGATAGCGAGAAATCGTATTCCCATCCGCCTGACATTTCATTGACCGTTGTGTTGTCTATTCCTCCTAATTCCACTTCTAGTCCTCCGCCTTCAAAACCACCATTGGCTAGATAAGACCCGACTGCGTAGCCAGGTTGATTGGTTCCTCTGAAAAGATCATCCTGGTAAGAAAGTCCGTCAGCTCCACTATCGAAATTAGCAACCAAAATCGGTTGAGCACCACATCCACTGATATCCTGGGGAATGTGGAATAAACGGGTACTCGGAACGATGTCTTTGGAAACACTGGGACTGGACCACCTCAATTCAATGACCGCACCCCCTCCGTTTTCATAATATTCCAATTGTATGGAGACCATTTCTCCGGCGGTTAAAGTGATCGTGCCGGAGTCTTCGGTCGGTGCATGGTCCGTCCAATTATTAATGATAAGATCACCGTTAACCCATAATCGTACTCCATCGTCGGACAGGGTATAGAAGGTGTAGGTTTCTGAGTATTGGGGCTGTACCAGGCCGGTCCATCGAACGGAAAACTGATTGTTGCCAATCTGTGACGCATTAGGGCTTCCCGAACCCCATTGAAAATCGATGTCCGAATCAATTTGCGTAAATTTCTGTTGATTGAAAGTCATCCCGTCGTAATAATTACCCATCAGACCGGGTACCGGGTCAGGCATTGGCGTAGGAGGAATAGAGTTGATCCAGTCTTCAATTAATTGCAAGCCAGGATCATCTGTTTTGTTTTTGGCCAATGGCGGCATGGCAATTCCTTCGGTTAGGGAATTCATGCGGTAATGGAGTAAGGATTGCCCTACACTCTGGGGGTGGATATACACTGCTCCGGAAATTCCCAGGTTGTCAGCGGCGGCTCCATTGATCATGTTTTGCTGCACCAGCGGCGTCGTTATGCGGGCGTCAAAATTGGCGCGATTGCCGGAGGCCGGCTGGTGGCAATAACCACAGTTGACGTCAAAATAAGAACGCGCCCTGAACTCCAGGGAAGCATTGTCATCGTCCTTAGCTGCCAGAGTAAGAAAAGTAGGAGTATCCGCATCGGTAATGGTTTGATCTAAAATGCCTAGATAACTCAAAGTGACCAACTGGTTGGCGGTAATACCGGTTTCGGCATAAGTAATAGCTTTGTTTAAATTTCTCGTTCTGGGGCCTAATACTCCACCTA
>CAZHNG010000098.1:0-19614 GCA_964533785.1 uncultured Saprospiraceae bacterium
TTCTACTATTGTACACTTATACACCTGGTGGTGCAAAGGTGCATTTTTATCAGTGCGGTGGGGATATAAAACCGCAATATCTCCCTGCCTGAAGTTAGCGAGAGGGGCGGTTTGATCGGTTTTGGAAAAAGTTAGAAAGTGGTCAAACTCGTTTTCAATTTTACCGGTTTGAAATTGGAGGTGATTAATGATCTGGAAATTATCCTGTTTGTCATTGAAATCTTCCAGCCAGAGTGAGGATTGGCAGTTACGCTGATCTGCAACGTGGACTCCTGTTTTACTCAAGTGCTGTTCGCGGGCAATAAAACCGGTGAAAAACAAAAAGAATTTTTGTTCGACCATGGTCAGGTCTTTAAAACGGGAAGCGAATTCGAGCACATTATCTTTTTCAAAACCAGATAACCAACCACATCCTTCGGGGGACAAGTATTTCAGCAGTTGTAATCCTCGCTTATACCCTTCGTAGTCGGGCGTGATTTGCATTAATCGTTTTTCGAGGATGATAATTTGGTTGCGAAATTCGAGAGCCTCCCATTGCTGCGCTTTTATGCGGGGAGCAAAGCGCAAGGGTTTTTCCGCCGCCCCCGAGTACAACAGATAATTGATGGGATTGATATGGCTTTGGTAAACAGAATCAATTAATAGATCGTACAATAAGGTTTGCACAAAATGGCTTTGGCTGAGCCCATAAATATTGGGTTTGTAGATTTTGCCGCTTTTGAGCTCGATAATAGCAGGCCGTTTGCCTTCTATGAACAGGTCTAGTCTTCCCTGTATGCCGTATTGCTCCGAATAAAAGGAAGGTTCGATACAGGCATATTGAAGTTCAATGCCTTCCTGCGGAAGATCTTGATGAATAACTTTTTGGAGCTGTGCGAAATGACCGATCGCTTTCCGATATAGTTCCTGGATCTGCTGGTCGCTAAAAAGGCTTAACGTTAGCGGGTAAATTTGAAAAGTGGAGACGAATAGGTGCCTGAAATCGGCGCCGGGATGATGCACGAGCTGATCCAAAAAATAATTACTGATGTTACCTAGCACAAGTGCCGGACTGGCAGAAAAGGAACGAAATTTTGCCATTAAATAGCGGGAAATTTCCGTTGTTTTGCCGTTAAAACAATAGGCGATAGCGGAAACATCTACCAAATAGTCCGGTTCTAAAATAAAAGCAGCGGGATAGTGGACTCCTTTTTCGTCAATTTGCACATGGAGCAAATTCATGGTCTGCGGGTAGCTTATCCAACGCCGGATGGCTTCAAAAGTGGCGTTGAAAATATCATTGCGTTCACTGACGCCGTACTTAATCGAGATGGTTTGACCAGGGTTGTCCTCCGGTTTGGCGATCAGTATTTGATTGTCCCGATCTTCTTTAAGAACCAACACTTTAATAACAGCCCGAAAATCATGGATCTCTTTTTGCGGGAAAGGAAATGGAAAAGAAGCCGGAACAAAAGGTTGCAGGTCCTCGGGAACGGGATGTTGAAAAATAGCTTCGATCGTTTTGGCGAGTACTTTATTGGCAAAATCCAGGTGGGTTTGATCGCTGACCTGTTTTTGTCTGAGTTCCGTTCGTAGTTTTCGAAACAGGTGAATGTAATATTGTAAAGAACTGCTTAACCGGTATTTATGCCCAATGTAAGCTATTTTAGCAAAAAGGGTTGTGAATTGCAACTGCTCTTGTTGCGTTAAGAGGTCTAAACATTTTAGTAACCAATTAAAAAGGCCTTCAATTTTTTCTTGCTTAGAAAGAGAAGTTTTGGTGTTTATTTTTCTTTGTTCCGCGTAGAGTAGTTCCGCCAAAGCAGTTTCGTCCATAGACTGACTAAATTTTTCTGTAATTACTGCGCTTCAATTTAATTTACTAATTTAATGGAGTTCAAAAATAAATGAATGTCAAAATTGAGCACCCCACTTTAAGTTCAGAAACAAATTTACGGAATGAAAAACTTGATTGAAATAGCAAGGCTGATAACCAAACAAAAAATCAGGAAAATTGAGATTATTGATGAGCAATATCTGGAAAATACGGATCGCAAATTTCATCAATTTTACGAAGGATTGACCAATAACCGGTTTCGCAATGACCGTGATGCAGCAAAGCATCTTTACAACAGGACGCCCGGTGCGGCTAAATACCGGCAATTAAAATCCCGCTTCCGCAAACGCCTGTTGAATACTTTGTTTTTTATCGACTTTAGCAAACAGGCGGCTTCCAATTATGAACGAGCCAGAGCAACTTGTAATAAAGATTGGACGTTGGTCAATATTTTGCTTTCCAACCATGCTGAGGGGCCGGCTTACCAAATTGCCAGACAAACGCTTACCCTGGCTAAAAAATTTCAGATTACCAGTATTGTGGTCAATTGTGCCAGAATATTAAGGCAAGGGGCTGCAAAAGAAGGCGATTTAAGTGCCTTTGAAGAATATCATGAATGTTATACCAGTTATCTTGAGCTGGAACAGGCTGAAACGAGAAGTGAAGAAATTTATCAAAGAGTACAGTTGAATTACCTTTTGCAAAATCAGTATGGAGTGCCAATTGATGAATATTGTAACGAGCTTTCTGCGTTGGACGAACGGTATCAATCCCTCGCCATTACTTACAATACTTATTTAGTTTGGATATTGAGGTTTGAAATGGAGGAAAACTACGAAGGTATGCTCGATGTTTGTGAGCAGGCAGATAAATTTATAGAAGACAATTACGAGATGCTCATTGAAGAAAAACAAATCGTGCTGCAGACCAAGAAAATGTTGACTTACTTGCATTTAAAAGATTATAACAACGGAAGGGTGAGCGCTGAAAAATGCCTTAACGATTACCGTACCGGAAGTAGGATCTGGTTCGCCTTTATGGAATATTATTTGTTGCTGGCCCTTCATACGGAGCAGTATATTCAAGCCATTGCTATTTTTAACGAAGCTTATTACAACAATAATTTTAAAAAACTTTCTCATCAGCAACGCGACAAGTGGTTCATTTACGAAGCTTACCTCAATTATTTGGTCGTCTATCTAAAAGAAGATCAACCGATTTTGAAGCAACAACAGCGGAAGCGTTTTGCCATTGCTCCTTTTCTCGATAAAAGGCTCAATTACCCTAAAGAGGAGCGAATTTTTACGGTGCTGATTGTGATCCTTCAGGCATTACTGTATATAGAGCAAAAAAAATATGCCCAGGCAAAGTTGCTTATTGATCAGTTGCGCAATATGGCCAATCGCCAGTTAAAAATAGAAAGATACCACCGGCCTATTCAATTCATTCGTCTACTCAAACAATTGGAAAAAGCGAATTTTCAACCGGAAGATTTGACAAACACTGAGAAGTACATACAGGAATTTGAGCGTAATCCCTTTGCTTATCGTGGTATCCTGCGTGATTTAGAAATCATTCCCTACGAAAAACTCTGGGAACTGTTGATCGCCAGAATGAGGAGGTAATGGGCGATGAATGATGCGATTGCTCTTCTTTGTCCGTTTGTGCAAAAGTTTTTAAAAAAATGCTTGCTTTTTGTTGAATTCAACAAGTTATTTGCAACATATCTTATTTTTTTGCGGAATAAAATATTGTAAAAAATATTATGTAAAAAAGGTGGCAATTAACAAATATCGGGTTTCGACCTTTTTCACGCTTCTGATTGTTATCTTTTCTTAGAAGACAATGCAAACAATTGTGGTAAAATGAACAACTTTTCTTTCATAGCAAATGCTCATCCTTCTTACATTGAATCGATGTACGAAAGGTATTTGGAGAACCCCAATGCTATTGATGCCAGTTGGCAGGCTTTTTTCAAAGGATTTGAATACGCCGATAAAAATGGCAACGGACAGGTTCACGAGGCCGACATATCTTTTTCCAGCAAGGAATTTAATGTGCTTTCTTTGATAAAAGCATTTAGGAACAGAGGCCATTTACTTTCTACGACCAATCCGATCAGGCAAAGGAGGGATAGGAAACCGAATTTGAATCTGGACGATTTTGGTCTTTCGGATGAAGATATCAATAACACTTTTATGTCTGGTGAAGAAACCGGGCTAAAAAGAAAAGGTTCTTTAAAAGAGATCATCGACCATCTTTCCGAGGTTTATACGGGAAATATAGGTTTTGAATACCACCATATTCAGGATCGACGCAAGCGGCGTTGGTTACGCAGCAGAATTGAATCACACCAGCCAAACAAGGCATACGGTCACAACATACAGAAGAAAAGACGTATTTTGGAGAAGCTCAATGGTGCCGTTGTATTCGAGCGGTTTTTACACACCAAATACATCGGCCAAAAAAGATTTTCGCTTGAGGGTGGTGAAACGGCCATTGTCGCCTTGGACGGTATAATTAACAGAGCATCGGAAGACCGGGTAGAAGAGGTGTTGATCGGAATGGCTCATCGCGGGCGGTTGAACGTGTTGGCTAATATCATGGGTAAGACTTACGCGGATATATTTAATGAATTTGAAGGTACCGCTATTCCGAATTTGAGTTTTGGCGATGGTGATGTTAAATATCACTTAGGGTTTTCTTCTCAGGTCGAAACACCGGCAGGTAAGACGGTTCACCTGAAATTAGCTCCTAACCCTTCCCACTTAGAATCAGTTGATCCGGTAGTGGAAGGTATTGCCCGTGCCAAAGCTGATGTATTGTACGACAGTGATTATGACCGGATCTTGCCGATCCTGATTCATGGTGATGCGGCTATTGCCGGGCAGGGCGTAGCCTACGAGACCATCCAAATGAGCCAATTGGAAGGGTATTATACCGGGGGGACTATTCATTTCATCATCAATAACCAAATTGGATTTACTACTGATTTTGATGATGCCAGATCCTCCACCTATTCCACCGGAGTGGCGAATGTCATTCAAGCGCCGGTCTTTCACGTGAACGGTGATGATCCGGAAGCGGTATTGTTCGTAGCGGAATTAGCCGTCGAATACCGTCAGGAATTTAATACGGATGTTTTCATCGACATGGTGTGTTACCGTAAACATGGCCATAATGAAGGTGATGACCCGCAATTCACCCAGCCGGAGATGTATAAAATGATCAAACAGCATCCGGATCCCCGCCAAATTTATTCCCAGACATTGGTGAAAAGAGGTGACGTGGATAAGCAATTAGCGGATGAATTAGAAAAAGAATTCTGGGGATTGCTGCAGGATCGTTTGGACGAGGTAAAAGAAAAGCCTTTGCCCTACGTTACCCAAGAACAAGATCTGGCCTGGCAGAAATTATCCAGGGCGAATAGTTATAAAGCCTTTGAAACATCGCCCGAAACCGGGGTTGAGATGTCGACCGTTGAAATGATCATTGATCATCTGATGACTATTCCTGAGGGGTTCTCTCCTCTTTCAAAAATTAATCGTTTGCTGAAAGGGAAACGAAAGTTATTGGATGAAAATAAGCTCGACTGGGCTATGGGCGAACTGCTGGCCTACGGTAGTATTTTGTTAGAAGGTAAAGATGTCCGGATGAGCGGGCAGGATGTGAAAAGAGGTACTTTTTCCCACCGTCACGCTATGCTGTATGATGCCAAAACGGGAGAAGAATACAACCGGTTGAATCATATTGCGGATAATCAGGGAAAGTTCAGGATTTACAATTCTCTCTTGTCGGAGTTTGGGGTGTTGGGATTTGAATACGGCTATTCATTGGTCAACCCAGATGTCTTAGTGTTGTGGGAAGCCCAATTCGGTGACTTTTACAATGGTGCACAAACCATTATTGATCAATACATAACAGCGGCAGAAAGTAAATGGCAACGCATGAGCGGCCTAGTGCTCTTATTGCCCCATGGATATGAGGGGCAAGGGCCCGAGCATTCAAGTGCCCGGTTGGAGCGTTTCCTGCAGGCATGCGCAGAATTCAATATGACGGTCGCTAATCTTACTACTCCGGCAAATTTCTTCCATATTCTACGGCGCCAGTTAGTCCGTCCGTTCAGAAAACCGTTGGTGGTGATGAGTCCTAAATCCTTGTTAAGACATCCGTTGGTTGTTTCAGAATTTTCGGAGTTTGAATCCGGCACTGCCTTCAAAGAAGTGATAGACGACCCTTCGGTAGGGCCGAGGAGCGGCAAGAAGATCAAAAAGCTATTGCTTTGTACCGGAAAAGTCTATTACGACTTATTAGAATATCGTACAGAACATAAAATAAAAGATGTGGCCATTGTGCGTATGGAGCAATTGTATCCACTGCCAGATAAACAGTTGAAAAAAATATTTAAAAAATACGATCAGGCAGAAGTGACCTGGGTGCAGGAAGAACCCTCAAATATGGGAGCCTGGCAGTATATTAATTCTATGCTGAAAAATCCCGAGGTTGCTATGGTTGATGATAACCTTAAGTTCGTTGCCCGGAAATCCAGTGCTTCACCAGCAACGGGTTTCAAAAAAGTACACGATGAGGAACAAGCTGATCTGATGAAGGCGGCTTTTAGTTGATCATTCAATCTCAATGCGATCGCCGTAAAACTTTGGGTTTTTGTTGATGGATAGATCCCAAAGCATGATCACTCTCGCAAGTTTTTCTCTCAGTTGAACTTTCAGACCGGAGCGAAGGCCGACATCCCTGGCATTGAAACCTACTGCTTTCAATTGTTTATTGCGGGCAATGGCAATGGCTCTTTCGTTGTGGAACTTTTGTGATATAACGGTAAAGGACTCCAAACCAAATATTTTGTTGGCGCGAATTACCGAATCGAGGGTTCTGAATCCCGCATAATCCAGATAAATTTTTGACGGAGGAATACCTTTGGCGATCAGGTCTTGCCGCATTTGTTGCGGTTCGTTGTAGAACTTTTCGCTGTTATCGCCACTAATTAAGATAAAGTCGATCTTTCCGGTGGAAAACAACTTTACCGCAGCATCGATTCGGTATTGATAGTATAAGTTGAGCCGTCCGCTTTTAATTCTCTTTGAAGTTCCGAGCAAGAGGCCGACCCGGTTATAGGGTACTTGCTCGATGTTATCAAAAACAAGGTGCTTCGCTTGCGACTTGACGTACAGGTCAACACCGAACACAACAATAATGATTATCATTATCAAAATCAACAAAACCCAAAATACTCTTCGAATGATAAAATACATCGTTGTTAATACTTAATAGACTCGTCCAATGATCATCCTATCGAATCAGGGTAGCAAAGCCTTTCAGCCTCACCTTTTCTCCTCGTGGTTCGGTATAGGTTACTATTACGACGTAAACGCCGTCCGGTGACTCTTCTTCAGAATTATATTTTCGGCCGTTCCAACCCTCATCGGGATCATTGGTTTCAAAGATCATTTCCCCCCAACGGTTCCAAATAGTAAGCTGAAAGTCTTCTGCTCCGTCCAATATCCCTACGCCTTTGTAGGTGTCGTTGACGGAATCGGCATTAGGTGTAAAAGCATTGGGCAGATAATACCGGACTTCCGGCGTAATATCAATAAATTGAATAGAAGTATCTCTGCATCCACTAGGATGAGTGACGATTTGTTTGACCTCCACCCTTCCGGTATCCGGAAAAGTGAACACTGGATTGCGTTCAGTAGATTGACTGAGGTTGCCAAACTCCCATCGCCAGCTACTGGCCAGGTTGGACAGATCAGTAAAGGTAACAGTAGGTTCCAGGTTGTTGGGTTCTTCCGGAATAAAGGTGAACCCTGCCTCGGGTGAAGGCAGCACCGTGATGAGTTCATCAAAAGTAGTATCGGTTTGACAACCAATGGGTGAAACAATGTCAAGGTTCACGGTATAAGTGCCGGGCGTTTCATAGACATAGGTAGGACTTACCGCCGTACCAATACCGCCATCGCCAAATTCCCAGAGAATATCGTAAGTACTATCTACCGGAACAGAAAGGTTATTAAAAAACACCTCGGCCGGCGCACATCCGTCAAATGCTTCCGGAGATACAACGATCAGTTGAGGAACGGGAAAGTAGGGCAGGTTTTTCACAGCTACTTCTTCGCATTGATTAATATCGGTAACCTTTAAGGAGACGGGCAGATCTCCGGGAATGCTGTACAGGTGCGAAGGATTCTGTGCGATCGAAGAGTTGCCGTCACCGAAATTCCACTCCCAGTCCGTTATAATTTCTGCGCCTGAGACGGATAAGTCGGTAAATTCAACTGGACCAGCATCGCAAGTATCGTAGACAAAACTAAAGTCAGCGTTGATATCGGGGAGCACGTCAATGACGACATCGGCAGTATCTCCACAATCCGTGTTGGGGTTTAAGATCAATTGACCTTCGTACTGTCCAATACCGGGAAAGGTGATCGTTGGTTCCCAATCGTTCGAAGTGAGGGTATTCCCATTATCACTTTGAAAATTCCATTCCACAAAGTCGATGAACTGCCGTTGAAAACTTTCATTCCTGAGGGTGACCGTACTATCTCCGCACGACCGCACCAGTACTCCCCGCCCGTCGACGGTCTCTTCACCGGGAACGGAGGCGACCACCGTCGCATCACAACTGGCAACGTTAAACTGGAAATCCCGGTAGATCTTACTCAGTAAAACACCGTTGCGGAACTCCGATACGCAAACACTAACTACGAATTGTCCCAGAATATTAGGTGTTCCGGATATAATGCCCGTATTGGGATCGATCGTTACCACTGGGTTCCCCGCCATGGGGGCCCGAACCGAATAGGTGGGTAATATGTAGCTGATCTCATTGTAAGGAGGGGGACAAGCCGGTAGTGGCCTTGACCCTGCGCAACTATTAGGGAAAAGCTGAGAGTCCGGTCCGCCGCCGCCAATAGGAGCACAAAACTCATAGACCAATTGATCACCGTCAGGATCAGTAGCTGAATGGTCGAACTCAAACGGAAAGTCACCGCAAATTATCGTAGGCGGAAAATTATTGAAAACCGGGCTACTGTTACAAGAATCCTGTGACGTTGGAGTAATTTCTACCTGGTAAGTAGATCCAATTCTCTGGGGCTCCAATATGTTAGAAATGGTAATATTTCGGCAACAACGCTGGTAGGCTACAATATAACTTTGGTCGGATTTCGGCAGGGTTACCCGAAATTGATAGCGGCCCTCCTGTACACAAATATTTGGCGGGATCAGGCAAGGGTAATCGGGGGCCGCTACTTGTCTTTCTTCCAATAATTCCGGGAAAATGGTCATATAGGCGTCATCTTGTACGAGATTATCACCTACACAATCAGTACCCGGATCGCATTTATAAATACCGATGAAAGCTTCGGGGTCCAGTTGGCCGCAGGGTTCCCCTCTGAGCTCGCAATTACAGTCGCGATAAACTAATAAAGTAAATTCATATTCGTCACCTCCCAAACATTCGTAGGTCATTACTCCCCCAACGATATGGTTGGCGTATGCACTCCCCCAAGAAAATAAGAGTAAACCACTAAGAATTATCGATCTTATTACCATATTTGCACTCATAAAAAATGAAGATCTAAAGTGTTTTCTCAAACATCAATCCCTTAAAATTGAAGTTTACAACAATTAAACTCGAATTTTTATTGTTAACTTAAAAGTAAGCTGATTAATCGCAGACCGGTATAATAACGTAATATAGCCGAAGAAAATATTTTATTTGCAGGATTGTAGCGATGTAAACTAAAAAAAAGTTGGTTTGTTCTAATTCGCAATTTTACCGACATATATTTCTTAAGCGTATATTTTTCCGGATACTTCAAGTTATTTTAGCCGAAAGGCGATTTACCGGAATAAATCCCATGATAGTATGACAACAACATCTACACAACGTTTATTTATTGAGACCGGGCAGCCTCACGTTGAAGGGGCTACTAAAGCTTTCGAATCCGGTGATCTGGTATTATTTCCTACCGACACTTTATGGAGTGTGGGTTGTGATATTAAAAATCCGGTCGCATTGATCAGGTTATTCAGGTTGGAGTTTGATCACAATGCCTATCCCATTGAATTGTTAGTGGATTCAATAGATATGTTGAAAAACTACGTTCGTCATCTGCATCCCCGTCTGGAAACCTTGCTAGAGTATCACATGCGCCCGTTATCCGTGATCATTGAAGGCCCTAAAAGAATACCGAAAGAACTGTCAGTCCACTCCAATAAAGCCGTTTTTCGGCTCGTTAAGGACGGCTTTGCACATCAATTGATCCAACAATTGGGCAGGCCTATTGTCTCAACTTTCGCTTACCGCAAAGGATTCCCCCTTCCTACCAATCTCGGTGCGATCAGTTCTGATATCTTAGAAGAAGTGGACCGCGTAAGTAACTTCAAAAATTATATTTCAACTAATGACCTGCCCGTTATGGTAGAACTATCGGACAGAGAAGAACTCCTGTTTCACCGGGAATAAATTATCATTTATTACCTTCCAGTTTATTCATTAGTGCTTCTGTTTCTTCGATCAGGGTTTTCCACTCACTTTTGATCTGTTCATCAAGGTTTTCCTTCTGGTCGGTAGTCCCATAGGAGGAAGGAACATCAGCCATGGTAGTATCTTGTTTTTGCGCTATTTTTTCTTCGATACCATCTCGTTGTTTTTCGAGCTCCCTGATCTTGTCCAGGATCTCTTTATTATCATCTATAGTTTTTGCCTTTTCTTTAAGTGTATCGATTAAGCCGCTTATTTTATCTAAGGCTCCGTCGTATTTGCCTTCATCCAGCTTTTCTTTTTCGGATTTAAGCAATCCCCAGGCCGCTTTTCCCAGATCAACTACTTCCGTGAATACTTTTTTTGATTGCTCCTTTTCTTCGATCGTACCAAAAAAGTAATTGTATACAAGGATACCAACGACCAGTAATGCTCCGAGTTTTAAAAGACTTCTTATCATTTTAGTATTATTTATTGTTTGCAAATGAATTTAGTAAATCAACAACTCCCTCCTCAGCAGAGGTAACTACATTTTCAGCTTTTATTTGTTTGGCGATATCAGGATATTGTGATCTCAGGTTTTTGACGATTGATCTTTTATTCAGTTTGAACTTGTTAATATAATTTACACCATCAATACTGATAAAATAGTTGACAGATGTTTTATATTTTATCGGTAGTGGTTCACTCAGTTGTAATTGTACGCCGGCCTTATCTTCCGGCTTTTCAACGTATCTATCCTGGTGCTTCAACAAAAGGATATCATTTTGATCAAACAAGACCTCGTACAGTTGGGTATTCACCACCGTAGCATTGGCCACGGTTCCGGAATTGTAGGGGCGGAAAATACGATTGGAAGGTGTGAAGAGGGTTATCTCTTGTAAGATATTTCCGGGAAGAAAGCCGTAAGTTCCATCCGTAGTTTTAAATACCACGTAATCCCTTTCCAAATCTATAGCAATGGATAGGGTATCATCGTTTGCTTCTTTTTGTTTTAATTGAATTTTTCCGGCACGCAATTCTTCGAATAAGAGTGGTGTCCCGTCCACAGCAGTCCCATCATTAGGGTATCCATAACCTTCGTAGGGGATGCCTTTGTAGATCTCTCTAAGTTTTTCAATAGTGAGTATGTCACTTTCTTGCTGAGCTATTCCCAATGAATACATCAGTATTAATAGCGTACAAACATTCAATTTAATCATGCTCCTCCTCATTTAAATATTGTAAAAGTAAAATAACGTCTGTTTCGTTCTCTACAAATAGATCATGGGTTTTGATGATTTTTTTCACCTCTTTTCCCAGCACTTTACTTATTGCGTTTGCTTTCAATTTGATCTTCGAAAATTGTCCTTGGGGATACTCCAGGTAGTAGCGGTCGTAATTGCGGTATTCATCATATTTTGTTCCTCGCCCGTAGGGTTGGTCATAGTCAGCTTCCATGAACGTTTTTGTCGTTCTTTTTAGAAAAGTAGGACTGCCGTTATACAAAATCTCATAGAACCCCGTTTCCTGATTTTTATTCCCTTCTACTTCTCCGATTGGTATTAACCGGATCAAAGTAGAATCACGGCTTACATCATCATTATAAATGATTATACTATGGAGCAGATGATTGGGCAATTGGCCCATCATACCATTTTCTAACTGAAACCAAACCTGACTTTTTATAACATCAATATTAACCAGGACTTCAGGCCCTATGAAGTTGTTTTCTTCAAAAAGTAATTTCCCCTTTTTCCAATCTTCAAAAAGAAGAGGTGATCCTTTGGTCTCTTTTTTGACTGCGTCGAAGGCTTGAATGCCAACAGAGTTAGGGGAAATGTTGGCGAGTTCTGTTAATTCGACTTGAGTAAGCCTGCGCGGATCGCCCTGGCTTGATAACGTCGTTATCACAACGAATAACATTCCCACCGGGAGGAAGTATTCCATTTTTGACTTTTTCAAATAATTGAATTGCATACTGTAAAAATAGGCGGCTTAATCAGGAAAACCAATAGTTATCCGATAATTACCGCATGGTTTAACGACAGAAGTAAATCGCAGATTAATTTTTTAATATTCTCAATTTCTTTAAAGTATTTTCGACGGACAAAATATATTTTCGTACAATTGAACTTAATTCAAAAATTCGCAGTTAGTAACAACCATTAATCAACGAATTAATCTGGTATTCTATGAGCTATCAACCCGAAAAGATAGAAAGCAAATGGAGAAAGTACTGGAACGAGAACGGTACTTATCAGGTGAGTAATCAATCGGATAAACCGAAGTATTACGTATTGGATATGTTTCCCTATCCTTCTGGTGCCGGTCTTCACGTGGGGCATCCGCTGGGATACATTGCCTCCGATATATTTGCCCGGTACAAAAGGTTAAAGGGATTTAACGTACTGCATCCGATGGGTTTCGATGCTTTCGGGTTACCAGCCGAAGAATATGCTTTACAAACGGGTATTCATCCTGCGGCATCCGCTAAAGAGAATATGCGGCGTTACCGTGAGCAATTGTTCAATTTAGGCTTTTCTTTTGATTGGAGCAGGCAGGTAGCTACCTGTGACCCTGGTTATTACAAGTGGACCCAGTGGATATTTACCCAATTGTTCGATCATTACTATGATTTGGAGAAAGGTAAAGCGCTTCCGGTCAGTGATTTGATAGCTATTTTCAACCATTCGGGGAATGCAAAAGTGCCAGCGTCCACCAGTCAGATCGAAACCTTTACCGCTGAAGAATGGAAAGCGATGGACGCTGCTACCCAGTCGGATATTTTGATGAATTACCGCCTGGCTTATCGCAAAGTAGGATACGTGAACTGGTGTGAGGAATTGGGGACGGTGTTGGCCAATGACCAGGTTAAGGATGGTGTATCCGAAAGAGGCGGACATCCCGTCGCACAAAAAGCTTTGACGCAGTGGTATTTGCGCATAACGGCTTATGCGGATCGCTTGTTGGAAGGTTTGGATACCATCGATTGGTCGAATGCCCTTAAAACGATCCAGACCAACTGGATCGGGAGGTCTACCGGCGCTTCCTTGTTCTTCGAAGTGGAGGGCACTGAGGAAAAGATTGAAATATTTACGACCAGGCCCGATACGATCTTCGGGGCTACCTATATGGTGTTGGCACCGGAACACGAGTTAGTTGAAAAGTTGGTGACCGAAGAACAAAAAGAGAAAGTAGAAGATTACATCAACTATGTGAAGGCCAAATCTGAGGTGGAAAGAATGTCGGAAAAGAAAGTGACGGGAGAATTTATCGGTGCCTACGCGATCAATCCGTTCACCGAAAAGAAAATACCCATCTGGATCGGAGAATATGTTTTGATCGATTATGGAACCGGAGCGATTATGGCGGTTCCTGCCGACGATGAGCGGGATCATAAGTTTGCGACCAAGTTCGGTTTACCTATTGTTGAAGTCATTGACAAGTCGGATTACGAAGGTGCAAGTATTGGTGATAAAATGGGAAAGATGATCAATTCCGGATTTCTTGACGGAATGGAAGTAAAAGAAGCAATACATGCCATTAATGAAAAGATCGAGGAAATGGGCATCGGCAAGGTACGCGTCAACTACAAAATGCGCGATGCCAATTTCAGCCGTCAACGCTATTGGGGAGAACCCTTCCCCATCGTATATAATGAAGAGGGTATGGCTGAAGTTTTACCCGTAGAAGAATTACCGGTTGAGTTGCCCGATACTGATGATTTCAAGCCAGGACGGGAAGGCAAATCGCCCTTATCGCGTATCAAAGAATGGGTGAATCTCCCCAATGGATATACTCGGGAAACTGATACCATGCCGGCCGTTGCAGGTTCATCCTGGTATTTCTTGCGGTACATGGACCCACATAACGAGGAGGCCTTCGTCAGCCGGGAAGCGGTGAATTATTGGCAGGACGTAGACCTTTACATCGGTGGTTCTGAACATGCGGTGGCGCATTTAATGTACGCCCGCTTCTGGCATAAGTTTTTGTACGACAAAGGCTTAGTGCCTACGGAAGAGCCCTTCAAGAAATTGATCAACCAGGGGATGATCCAAGGAGTTATCGAGTTCATTTATTTGCAAAAAGAAAAAGTAAATGGCCGGAATCGCTTTGTTTGTGCCAGGTTAACGGAACAGTTTCCCGATACGGAGTTTGTGAGGATACCGGTACATATCGACTTTGTGAAAGATTACGGCAGCGACGATTCCTACCTTGATATAAAAAGTATTCAAGCCTTTATTGACTGGCGGCCTGATTACAAGAATGCGATCTTTGAATCGGTGCAGGGAATTTATCAAAATGGTAAATACCAACCGAAGAATGGCGCTGATGAAATGCGCTTATACACTTTGTCGGAGGTGGGTAAAATGTCGAAATCCAAATACAACGTCATCAATCCGGATGAAGTGATCGGCCAGTACGGAACAGATTGTTTCCGGATGTACGAAATGTTTTTGGGGCCAATCGAGCAGGCGAAGCCCTGGGATACCAATGGTATTGACGGTGTCATTAAATTTTTGCGTCGTTTTTGGGCTTTATTCCACGACAATAATGATGAGTTTACGGTAACGGACGATGAGCCGACAAAAGAAGAGTTGAAAGTATTACACGGCACGATCAAAAAGGTGACCGAAGATATTGAGCGGTTTTCTTTCAATACGGCGGTCAGTGCTTTTATGGTAGCCACCAATGAACTTAAAAAGTTGAAGTGTAATAAAAAGGCGGTTTTAGAACCGTTAGCGGTTTTAATTGCCCCTTTCGCTCCTCATTTGGCAGAAGAACTTTGGCACCGGTTTGGTCATCAAACCAGTGTACATTTAGCTTCCTATCCCGAGTTTGAGGAAAAATACTTAAAAGAAGATACGGTAACCTATCCGATCAGTATCAACGGAAAGCGTAGAACGGAGATCCAATTTCCCGCGGAAATGAAGAAAGAGGCTTTGGAAAAAGCTGCTTTAGAGGTCGAAGGTATTCAGAAATGGATCGAAGGAAAATCTATCCGGAAGGTGATCGTTGTGCCGAAGAGGATGATCAATATTGTGGTGGGGTAATGGTTTTGAAGGCACTAGATGTCAGACTGGCAAGGAGATGACCTGTAACCTCCAAGGTTTCAAAAACCTCGGAGGTTTTTCTGGCGACTCACCGCAAAGACCAATAAGAAACGCCAAGGGAATAGGAACTCCGTGTTGATACTGGTAATTGTGCCTAACAATTATGGGGCAAAACGATAAACTCAACGCATGGTTGCAAATCAATATCAATAAATATTAATAGGTACTCTCAGCGGTGAATTTGAGAATTGTCGCGAAATAACACTTCCCAAAAACGATATAAACTTTGGAATTACTGGCAAAAACGATGGCGGGGCTTGAAGAAGTATTAGCCCGTGAACTAGTTGAATTAGGCGCTCAAGAGGTACAACCGCTGCGCAGAGCGGTATCTTTCAAAGGCGACAAAAGGCTTTTATACCAGGCTAACCTGGAACTGCATACCGCGCTGCGGATCTTATTACCCATCGATCGATTCAGAGCCCCTCACGAAAATTCTTATTACAAACAAGTCAAAAAAATAAATTGGTTGAAATACCTGACGGAGAAGGATACTTTCGCCGTTGATGCCGTTACCTTTTCTAAACACCTCAGCCATTCCAGGTACATTGCCTTGAGGACCAAGGATGCGATCGTTGATCAATTTCGCCAAGAGACGGGAAACCGGCCCAACGTGGATGTAGAAAAACCGGATTTAAGAATTCACGTACACATCAGCAAAGATGAATGTACCCTGGCGCTGGATAGTAGCGGAGAATCGCTACACAAACGCGGTTACCGGGTAGAATCTACGGAAGCTCCCATCAATGAAGTACTGGCGGCGGGATTGATCGGTTTGTCCGGCTGGCAAAAGGATACTGATTTTATTGACCCCATGTGCGGCTCGGGTACCTTCCTGATCGAAGCGGCTTTGTGGGCTTATAATATTCCGCCTCTACGGCACCGGAAAACCTTTGGGTTTACGAAATGGCCTGATTATGATTCGAAATTGTGGGAAGACGTCAAGAAGCAAGCCGTTGCCGCAATAGTCCCTTTTGAGCATAAGATTATTGGATTTGATAAGTCTTTAAAAGCCATAAAAGCGACCCAGCAAAACATCCTGGCCGCTCACCTCGAAGGAAAAATTGAAGTAGAAAGAAGAAAGTTCGAACAAAAAAATAAATTAGAAGAGACCGGCATGATCATGATGAACCCGCCCTACGATGAAAGGCTATCAGAATCTGATATATTTGGCCTGTATAAGACAATCGGCGATCAACTAAAACAGCATTACGCGGGTTATTCAGCATGGATCATCTCTTCAAATAAAGCAGCTTTGAAGCACATTGGTTTGAGGCCTTCGAAAAAAATAACCGTCTACAATGGCAAATTGGAATGTAAGTTTCAAAAATATGAACTATACCAGGGGAGTAAAAAAAATAAGAAATCTGAAGAAACTTCTGCTGGTTAGTGTGTTGTTCAGTTTTCTGGGGATGAACCTCCATGGGCAAAACGTTTACCAGATTGAAGGAAAGTCAATATCCGAATTGAGAATTTCAGGTGAAGGTAATCCGGTAATTTCGCCGCTCGTGCGGTCATCTTCTTCATTATCTTTGAACATCCTAGCGCTGAAGGCCGTCAACTCTGAAGTGCAAAAGCCTTACGCTGCTCCAAAAGTTTACAATTATCAGGATTTAGGTATCTTTTGTAAATTGGACGTTCAGTTGGAAAAAACATTGAAAATTCCCGTGATCTTCAGGCTGGGAGAAGCCCAACAGGTAGCACGGAAGGAAGGGAAGTGAGGCATTATTTATTGCGTGCTTTATTTTAAATTACATCCTACATCATGGAAGAAAGTATCTTATTGAACATCGAAAACAATATCGCCCGGATCACGCTTAACCGTCCGGACGCTTTGAATAGTTTTAACCGGGAGATGGCGCTGACTTTGCAAAAAACGCTGGATACCTGCGGCAAAGACGAAGAAGTTCGCGTCATTTACCTGACGGGCTTGGGCAAAGGGTTCTGCGCCGGGCAGGATATCAAAGAACTCATGGGCGACAATCCTCCCAATTTTAATAGTATACTCGGGGAGCACTACAATCCCATAATCACCCGATTGCGGAAGATCGAGAAGCCCATTGTTTGCGGCGTCAACGGTGTAGCTGCCGGCGCCGGTGCCAATATTGCCCTGGCTTGTGATATTACCATAGCGACCCAATCTGCCGTTTTTATCCAGGCGTTTAGTAAGATCGGTTTAATTCCCGATAGCGGAGGTACCTTTTTTCTGCCCAGAGTCATTGGTTGGAATAAGGCAGCAGCCATCATGATGTTAGGAGATAAAATTTCGGCCGATGAAGCCGTCCAAATGGATATGATCTATAAATCTTTCCCCGATGAAAGCTTCGAGGAAGAAGTGAATGGGGTCTTGAATAAACTGGCATCCTTGCCTCCGAAGGGACTGGCACTCACCAAACGAGCCTTGAACTACTCCCTCAATAATGACCTCGAAAAACAACTGGCGATTGAAGAAGAATTACAGTATAATGCCAGCCAAACGGATGATTATCAGGAGGGGATTACGGCATTTGTAGAAAAGCGGAAGCCGAAGTTTAAGGGGAAGTAAATGAGGCTGAGGCCCGCAGCTTTATATTACTTTTTTGAAAAACTGGAGGGAAAGAAATTACTCATCACCCATCAATTATTGCTGCATGAGCAAAAAAACACTATTGATCGGCGCTTCTACCAAACCGGAGCGTACTTCCTATGCTGCCGCTCACCGGCTTAAAAACGCAGGCCATGAGGTCATCTTGCTGGGAGTTTATGATGGTGAGGTGGCGGGTATACCTATACAAACGGGCTATCCTGAACTGGAGGATATCGATACGGTTACTTTGTACGTCAAAGCGCCGAGGCAACAACAATATTATGATTATATCCTGTCTTTGAAGCCCCGTCGTATTCTATTCAATCCCGGAGCGGAAAACCCCGAGTTGATGAAGTTGGCGCGGGAGCAGGGGATTGAGGCGGAAGAGGCTTGTACTTTGGTGTTGTTGTCGGTGGGGAGGTATTAATAGGATTGCCAATCTGGAAATTCAGTACTATCGTGATAACCGAAGACCCGAACTTCCTCATGGTGGTGCTTCATTAACTGTCTTAGCCTACCTAAACTCTCCAATCGCTTTTCATTATCCTCAGCTCTTATTTTGGCTAATTCGGAAACAGGGTGGTCATCTACTTCCAGTTCTGCTCTCAGATAATAGGCATCACCGACGTAAAACAACCACTTCGATCCTTGTTGAATAGCGACTCCACAGTGGCCCAAAGTATGGCCAAACAAAGGGATCAAACAAATCTTAGCCCCGAAATTTAGCGCTACTTTTCTGGCTTCCAGCCCAAACCAGGTGTTCTCTGAGCAATCGTATAAGGCAAACTTTGGATCATGTTCAATCTGTTGCGGCAGGTAGCGGTAGGAACCCTTTTGAAAAGCTTGGTATTCTTCGCTTGCGACGTGAATGGTGGCATCGGGAAAATCTGCCAGTCCACCAGCATGGTCATTATCCAAGTGAGAAAGAATAATATGCTTAACGTCATTTTTCGTAAAACCCATCTTCTCAATTTGTCGAATGGCCGTAAGCTCTTCGTGAAATTGGAATCCCGCCATCTCGATCATTTCTTTTCCTACCCGTCCTTCAGGATCTTCTACTTCTTTTAAGCCGATTCCGGTATCGACAAGTGCCAGTCCATTCTCAGCTTCCAAAACCAAACAATGGCAGATCGCTTTGGGCTGCGGTGGTTTGTGGAGAATACCGCAGTTGATGTGATGTATGTTCATTATTTTTTGAATTTCGATCCTAAATATTAATCATTCTAGAGTAAAAACCAAAGTTTAACACCTCTGTCACTTTATCCTTACGAGAAAATTGGACTCCACACTATGAACAGGTACGTGGAGAAATAACAAGGTTGCGACCTTCCCTATTCTTGCTTAGTGCCTCGGGAACTAAATAACCGGCCCATTTCGCGGCCTCTTTTCCTGCGGGCCTTTGTTGCTCCCCCGCCTGCCAAAGTATTGTACGGTCTCCGGCGGCCAAAGCCTTACGCTTGCGCCGAAGCTTTCGCCGACGCCCGTAGCTATGGCGAAGGGCTGTAGCGTAGGGGCATGGCGACGGCACGCGGGCAGGTCTGTCGCGTCCGTACGGATGCTCCCTCCTCGCGCCTAGCCCCGCAGAAAAATAGCCTCCCGAACTATACCGTTTATTTAATGCCCGAGGCACTAG
>CAZHNG010000099.1:0-3136 GCA_964533785.1 uncultured Saprospiraceae bacterium
GGCAAAATCGCTGCCGCGATTTCTAAATGGGTGTTTTAACCCTTGATTCGCATTAAGTATTAATAAAGCCCGCCCTACCTTCCAACCAACCGGACGGAGCCCAAGAGCCATTCAGACTCTAATTTTTATAATATGAAAGCGCGCTATTCATTAGACTAGTTTGACAGCTTCCCAATCGGATGCAATGGCCAAAATTACCCAGCGGAAGTCAGGTTTTATCTCGTTCCTCGTTAAATTCTTTCGCCCTCCGCCTCAGGCGGATGCCTGTAAAATTTGCTTCGATCAACAAGCCAACGAACCAGTCTATTTTAAAAGCGATCACAATATAATAATTTTTTTTAAATAAAAAAATAAAAAACAAATAATTTCATTACAGAAAATAGTCTACTTTGCGGTAAGACGATCACATCCCAATTTAAGTTCAACCAGCTTCTCGTTTTATAAGGATAAAAAATAAAGCAAAATTTTTTAGATTTAAATATATGATAATCAATTATTTAAATTTTTATTTCAAAAAAATGAATTTTTTTTGAGTACAAATTCCAGGTTACTGACTTACCCAATTGAAAACATCATTATTCCAAACAAAATAAAAAATTTATGATCTCTATGATGAAGCAATTAGTAAAGCTCAGTACGGTATTTTTAGTTTTAGGACTGTTCTTATTCACGGCCTGTGAACAGGATGAACCGCTTGAAATGGATGACACCGGGGAAACGTTAATTGAATTACGCGATGACGGTACTTTCGACGTAGAACTGGATGTTCCTTCCAATTCGCCGCGTTTTTCCTGGAGACCGAGAGGACGCCGCCCTGGCTTTGGTCGTTTAAATCAATGCGTTGATTTAGTATTTCCGTTGACCTTGGATTTTCCCGGCGGTACCAGTGACCAAGTAGCTGATTTGGATGACTTACGCACCACTCTGCGGGACTGGCGGCAAAATAATACGACCGGTATTGGCGGACGCCCGCAAATTGCCTTTCCTTTCGACGTAGAGCTGGCCGATGGATCTGTTTATACCGTTGATGAAAGGAGTGATTTCAGAGAAATTGCCCAGGATTGTTACCGGGGAAGACCACACTACAAAGGCCGTTTTCAAAGATGTTTTGAATTGGTATATCCCGTGACGGTTAACTATCCCGATGGTAATACGGCTGATGCTGCGGATAAACGTGCATTGTCGGAATTGTTAAGAACCTGGAGAGCAGAAAATCCGGATGCAACGGTTTTCCCAAATCTGGATTATCCACTCGACATTGAATTGAAAAATGGTACCGTTGTTACGGTAAACAGTCGCGAAGAGATTGCAGAAGCTACGGAAGATTGTCGAATGGAAAGACCCCACTACTGGCGCAACCGGTGCTTCGAGTTGGCTTATCCGGTAAATGTTGAATTGTCTGACGGAAGCATCGTTGAAGTTGCCGACCAAGAAGCCTTATTCGACATTTACAAAGAGTGGTTGGAAAGTTACCCGCGTGGCGAACACCCGGAAATTGTGATCCCATTCGATGTTATTATCAAGTCTGACGGGAGTACTATTGCAGTTAATAGTATCGACGACCTGGAAGATCTGGCTGAAATTTGCCGGAATTAAATGAATCGTATTTCTTGCACTTCCACAAGAGTATCTCAACACTCAAATCCTAAACCGGTCTGGGATCTTACATCTGGTGTCTGGGATCTTCTCTCTAGTGTCTCCAAAAAATAGAATATTTTAAAGGTAGTATCAATTAGAAGCAAGGCTTTCGGGTCTTGCTTTTTTTTGAATTCAAAATGGTATAATTGGGAAAGTACGCAAAGTTCGCTGCGCAATTTAGGACAGTTTTCGCAGCGTACTCCGCGTACCTTATTTATCATCGCTACAGTTTAGTCAATTTCAGGATCAGCGAATTATCGGTTGCATCACAATCACCAGTAACATCATCGGTGAGACTGATGGTAAATTCTGAATCATTTTGTAGATCAAAACTTGTACTAAAACCATCAGGAGGAGAACCTTGCCCCCAAATGATTCCATTGGTACAGCCTACGCCAGCCCCCTGTTCCGGCACCGTCACTTCTCCACAGACCAAGTTAATGGTCAGACTTAAGTCAAAACCAAAATAAGTAACGGGCATAGAACGACTGGTAGGGCCGGCAACGGTCAGAACAACTTCCCGATCACTAAAAATACCGGCCGGTCCGTTCACATATTCCATTTGATAGGTACCAACAGCGAAGTCATCAGACACCGGGCAGGTTACCCCCCAGTCTACATTACAACCACCAAAAGAAGGTTGGGCGGGTTGCTGGCAAAGGTCAGAATTGACTGCTACTTTTAGTCTTTTGCCGTCAGCAGTATTGATCGGGAACAATGCACGGAAGTTGTCGCCGACTCTAAAAGAATCTACGGTAACCCCTAGCAGGCCCGCCAAATCTGTTGCATTGATCGTTATGGTAGCAGGAAAGGTAGTAACAGATTCCACCAAAACCGGATCGAAAACCTGATCCAATGGATCGCCATCCGGATCGGGATTGGGAAGCCTGCCCACCGCCGTATAAGTAACTTCCACATCAACCGAACTGATCTCGGTAACCCCAAAACCATCTACATCTAATTCAAACTCCACCTTTTCATCTTCCAATGGATTTAAGGCATTGAAAAAGTTGGCGTCGGGATTAACATTAATTAGGGTAATGGCGCCAATATTCTCGTTGAAATTGGGAATTCTCGGGCCAAAATCCTCATCGTCCAACTCGCAGGAACTGAATACCAATCCTACGATCATTATATATAGCAATATTTTTTTCATGATTAGTGGTTTAAGATTTTGAAAATGAAACAGTAAGTACCTCTTTGTTCAAATGAGAAGCCAGACTGTAAGGGTTGTGGGATCGTTTCCCGGTTTATGTACTTCCGGTCAGTAAGACAGAAGGCCATTGATTTTCTCACCAGTTTAAATCTGCGTAACCAGTGAGGGCGGCCTTCCCAATTTGAATTCTGGCGTATAGTTGTATTGACCTCTAGACTTGGGGGCAATTTCAATCACCATAAAGAACGCAAAGAACGCGAAGTTTTCTTTTCTTAGCGGTTCTTCAGCGGTGAGTAAAAGCCTTTGACCCCAAGTTTACCGGCAATACATCTAGTGTCTTCA
>CAZHNG010000099.1:3146-19534 GCA_964533785.1 uncultured Saprospiraceae bacterium
CAGTCTAGCGTCTACTTGATTAATTAACATCCCAAAAAACCGGCATATCCTGCGCTATCGCCTGAATATTCGGATTAGAGTTCAACTCCTGCTGACTATAGGGTAACCGCACGGGAAACGGAGCGGCAGGGGCCATACTCGCCGGCAGATCGTTTGGCATGCCCGTTCTTCTCAAGTCAGTGAAAACATCTATACCATTGCAGAACTGAGAGAAATACTTTTCTTCGATCAACACATTGAGTTTCGACACTTCCGCACTTGCACCATTGAACCGGCCGACCATGCGGTCTACATAATCATTCCGAATGGAGTCCGCTATTGCGGGATAACTCGAAACGATGCTCTGCGCAAAAGCTTCGACCTGATCGAAAGAAGCATTGATCCCTGCTGCCAGGAGTTCGTCCGGACTACCATCAGTACCCAGAAGCAAAGCAGCTTCTGCCAACATGAAATTGACTTGTGAATAAGTGAGGATAGGGGCGATACCAGCACCAGCATTTGCACCGATACGCGCTGCACTAATGGGCTGGGCAGCGCCGGCATCGTATTCTCCACCGATAGGATACACTCCAAATGTGGAGCGGATAGCATTATCACCCGGCAAACCCGAAGGGTCTCCATGATCCCTTCCAATATATCCTGACCACGCTGGATCGATCAAGCCCAAATACCCGATCGGGCAATCCGAACGCTGCGAGCATGGGGTGGTCTGAAAATCTAAAGAACCTCCGTTATCTTGTCGATAAATATAATAATTGAGCCTGGGGTCTCTTTTGTCCAGCAATTTGAACATGAAATACTGGCTCATGTAAAAATTCTTGTTGACAGCCGTATATTCCCGTTGAAAGAGCGGATGCCGGTTTTCCGGGTTCGAAGAAGAACCGTAGGGAAAAACAAAACTTTCCGCATTACTACTGATCAATTGCGAAGGATCGGCAGCCAAGGCCTGGATGCCTATCCGGGCGCGACCTTCATCGATCAGCCGTAGGTTAAGTAACAGTCGGAGTTTAATAGAATTAGCCGCTTTGATCCAAAGTGATTTATTACCATTGTAAAACAAGTCATTTTCTATTGCCGGAGCGTCCGCTTCTAAATTAGTGATAGCCTCATCCAGGAGTATTAATAACTGGTCGTAAATAAATGCATCATCATCAGGCATAGGCGTGAGGTTGTCCGCTCCTTGCTGTGCTTCGGTGAACGGAAGGTCTCCCCAAAGATCGACGGAATAAGCATAGATCAATGCTTTCATGATCTGTGCGACACCGACGTAACCAAGGTTTTTATCGGCAGTACCGTCTTCAATGATCACTTCAATGTCCGGTAGAGCGTTGTGGAAAAGTCCCTTAAAATCATTGTTGTATGTCGTTGGGTTTTGCGTGTATTGGCTTTGCGAAAGGCTGTAGATCATATTGGAGAATATCATAGTATTCTCGTTGACTGTTCTGGAAAAGGAAAAAGCCATCTGGGTCTGAGCACTGGGTAATAGTTGGGATAATTGTCCCGTAGTCGGATTATTAGGGTCATTATTGATATCCAGCCAGTCACTGCAGCTTTGGAAAGTAAAGCTGATTGTGGTAAAGAACAGGATGATATATTTGATATTTTTCATAATTACGATCGATTTTGATTTAAAAAGTGAAAGACAGGTTTACACCGTAGCGTTTTGTCGTTGGAATACCACCGAAATCAATACCCTGGGCGGAGCCATTGGTTGCACCGGCACCGGCTAAACTATTGACATTACCCGACCCTAGGGAGCTGACTTCCGGATCAAAGTTCAGACTGGTGGGCATGTTGTAAGCCAGGAACCATAAGTTTCTTCCCGAAACAGATAGAGTAGCTGAACCAAAAGGCGTTTTATCCAACAGCGTACTGGGTAAACGGTAAGAAAGGCTGACTTCCCGCAAGCGTATGGTAGAGGCATCAAAGACGCTGAATTCATGGGGACCGGCAGAACCAAAGGTGTTGATAAACCACCAATCGTTCGTTGTTAATTGGGTACCATTAACGACGGGTTCTCCATCTACAAGACGGGCAGCGAATAAGTTATTGGGGTCTGCTTCAAGACCTGGAATAACTAAGGTGACTCTTCTACCATCAGGATGGTTAGGAATTGTTTGTGTCGTTACACCACGTCCAAATAATTGATTGAAACTAGCAGACCAAACGTCTCCACCTTTTCGCCAATCGAATAGTGCGGAAAGAGAAAATCCTTTAAAGGTAACGGCAGTATTGACACCCATTGTAAAATCGGGGTTAGGGTCTCCGATGACGTCGAACTCCAGGTTCTGTACCAGTTTACCCGTAGATTGATCTACCAATAATCTACCATCGGTATGCCTTGCTGCCGTTGATCCGAAGATCTGTCCGAACGGTTCTCTTTTTTTATGGATCGATTGGACGCTGTTACCAAAGCCGGCGATAAAGATCTGATCCAGGTCATTGGTCAATTCTTCAACGGTATTTCTATTGCGGGTGAAAGCGATATTGGTGGTCCATTCAAATCCGTTGGCTAAGCGCACCGGGGTAATGCCCAAGGCCACTTCTACGCCTTGATTCACAATTTCGCCGACATTAGCGACCAAGGTGTTAAAACCACTGGAGGGTGCAACGCTGATCGGAACAATTTGATCCTTTGAAGAACGGTGATAATAAGCAGCGTCTACCGTGATTCTACCCTGGAGAAAGCTTAGCTCGGCACCAGCTTCGTACTCGGTAGTGATCTCGGGCTTTAGTGTTGGGTTACCTAAACCGGAAGACTGGCTGATCGAATTAATTGTGTTAATTGGATAGTTGATGCGTGCTGTATTATTACCGATGCCCGAATTGGCGAGGAATACCGTATTGGTTAAATAGGCGGGAATATCATTTCCTACCTGTGCAAAGCCTAACCTTATTTTAGCATAATTCAACAAGCCGGATTGAAGATCCAATGCCTCCGATAACACCATTGAAAGATTGGCACCGCCGAAGAAAAAGGACCGGTCATCGGAGGGCAATCCCGAATTCCATTCATTTCTGCCCACCAGGTTGAGGTAGGCCCAGTCATCATACTTCAATGTCAGATCGGCAAAAACGGCATGGTAACGTCTAAGCGTTTTGCCGCCTCCATTAGGGATGACACTAGAGGTATTATTGAGGTTATAGATCCTTGGCGCAATAATACCCTGGCCTTGAAAAGAGGTACGGTTGATCAGGCGTTCGTTGATATTGTGACCTACGTTACCCTGCAGGCCAAGTTTATTGAAGATCGGCCGGGAAAACCGGATCAAGGCCGTACCATCAATTTCCCGGTAGGAGATGTCGTCCGTGGTTAATCTTCCCTGTGGAATTTCACGGGTGGACAATGGCAGCACGTTCAACCTCCGGTCAGTATACTGATTCTGGCCATACTGGTACTCTACGGTCAGCCAGGGACGGATGTCGTACCCTACTTTTAAGCTACCAAATGTCCGGTTAACATCAGAAGTGTTTTGAGAATACTGAGTTAGATAATAAGGATTGTCATTATCGGTACGGTAGAACAGTTGTTGGCCAGTGATCGGATCTTCAATTGGGGAGTTCGCGAGATCTAGTGAAGGTGGAAGGTAAAGGATACGCTCCGTTACGGAGGCATTTCCGGTAAACAATCCGGATGTTGGCGGACCTGATAGCTCTGAGCGCACGAAATTAATGCTGCCTGAAACAAAAAAGCCGTTGTCAAGCTGTACATTACCACCGGCATTAAATCCAATTCTCTCTACCTGGTTTTCAGGGACGATGCCTTCGTTTTCCAGGCGGCTGAAACCAGCAATAAAATTGGCTTTTTGGTCGCCGCCGGAAATGGAAACCGAGTTTTCCAGTACGAATCCGGTTTGGAAAAACTCCTCGGCATTATTGGTGGCCTTGAAAGGAACATAGACATCGGATAAGACAGCCCGACCTTCAGCAGTGTTATTATAAGGATGCAGCATGTAGGGTTGTCCGGAAGTATACGGATTTCCTTCAGCATCAGTCAGCAGATTAGCATTATCCGCTACTTGCCATTCCGGATCATTGATGTCGAAAGAGGCTCCCCAGGTACCAAAATTTCCGTTTACCAAAAGAAAATTATTACCGTTGGCGTATCTCATCTGGTAGTCCGGTAAGTTTGCGATATCTTCCAATGAATAGGATGAATTAACGCTGACCTCCAGTCCTTTCTGACTTCTCCCCCGACCACTTTTGGTGGTAATGACGATCACCCCGTTAGCTCCCCTGGAACCGTAAACAGCAGCGGCAGCAGCTCCTTTTAAAATATTGATCGACTCGATATTATTAGGGTCAATATCAAAAGAACGGGAAGTTGCGGTGGTCGCTGAAGTGAAAGATCCCGTTTCAAAAGAGGTATTATCGAAAGGAATACCATCGACTACGAAAAGGGGTTGGTTATTTCCCAATAAAGAGGAATTTCCGCGAATGGTAATATTCGTACCACCGGCTACCGCACCACCTGAACCAATGATATTTACCCCGGCAACTTTGCCTTGTAGTGCTCTTACCGGGTCGGGTTCATTTTTTTGCTGTACTTGTTCTTCAGAAAGGCTGGTTACGGCAAATCCTACTGCGTCTCTGGATTTTTCAATACCCAATGCCGTAACGACCGCCTCCTGTAAATTGATTCCTTCGTACAAAATGACCGTTTGGCCAACTGCGGCATCAACTTCAGTAGTCTCAAAACCGGTGTAACTGACAACAAGCGTAGTGACGTCTTCGGCAACCGTAAAATTGTAATTGCCTTCAAGGTCCGTTACGGTACCAGTGATGGTGCCTTTGGCTAAAACATTCGCTCCAACCAGCGGAACGCCACTCTCATCGGTTACGGTACCCGAAACCGTTTTTTGAGCAGCTACATACGATACTAATAGCAGCATCATACCAAACAAAGTGAGTAACTTCTTCATAATTAATTATTTAGTTAACAGAGATTAAATCCCGGAATTGGGTAGAGCTGCGGTTTGAGGAAAGTCAGGTTGAAACAGGCAAAAAACCACTATCCTTCTGCAAGCATTTTATTGCAGAAAGGCCATTAAAAGCCCTCTATTTGCCGGCGCGAAGCTACAAATAGGATAAGAGTGTTTAATGCAGGACGGCACCCTTCATCAAACAAAAGATCTTGTTGAGCTGAAATGGTAACATCTTGTTATTCCGATCATTTCAGTCGGCATATACTTCTTGTACTTACGATCTGGTCAGTACGACCGGTTGACATCATAAAGCCAGCAAGTATAAGATCTCCACAGTCTAAAATGATGAGCGTTTGATAAGATGAGCGTTAAATTGGTGAGCGTTAAATTGGTGAGCGTTAAAATAGAGCGTTTTAACGGTTTATGTTAACAAAACGTTAGAGGGTTGAGAAGTGCTGCTTGTTGTCTGGTATAAATTTTAAGATGAACTAATTGTTTTGGGGGGTGTATTGAATTAGATGCTAGTGCCTCGGGCATTAAATAACAGGTATAGTTCGGGAGGCTATTTTCTTGCGGGCCAAGGCGCGAGGAGAGAACATAGCCCAGCTACGTGACCGACGAGCAACATAGGCCTGCTATAAAAGAGACCGCGAAATGTGCCGGTTATTTAGTTCCCGGGCACTAGACGCTAGATGTATTGACCTCTAAACATGGGGCAATTTCAATCACCGCTAAGAACGCGAAGTTTATTGTCAAAAAAGAATTGTGGTTTGCCCGACGTTTACGATCAAACCAAAACATTTAAAACGGGTTTCATTGGTTTAGAAAGGAACTATTATTATCTATAGGGATTAAAAAGCACTAGTATGCTTTCAGACAAACGCTATCCGGAAATATTATACGCTGAGGAGTTAGATGCTTATCTGTCAAAGGGATGGTATCGGATGGGGCAGTCTATATTTACTACACATTTTCTGTATTTTAATCATCAGGTATATTCAGCGATATGGATCAGGTTGGGCCTGGAGGGGTATAAATACCGGAAAAGCTCCCGAAAATTAATGAGGCGCAACGAAAAAAACTTCCAGGTTAAAATCAGGCAGGGGGCTATTTCGGCAGAGAAAGAAGTTTTATTTCAAAAATACAGAAATCATTTTTCCGGCCATCTCTCTAATAATCTGCGGGATTATTTACTGGATGGAGAAGATTACAATATTTATAATACGCTGGAAACAGCAGTTTATGATGAAGGAAAACTAGTAGCTTTCAGTTTTTTCGATATTGGTGTACAAAGTGCCGCAAGCATTATGGGAGTCTATGATCCTGAATACCAAAAATGTAGCTTAGGTTTCTATACCATGTTAATGGAAATTGCCTTTTGCCGGGAACACAAGTTGAAATATTATTATCCGGGATATATAGTACCAGGCTACAGTAAGTTTGATTATAAACTGCGCATTGGACAGGTAGAATATCTGGAGCTTTCGACTAATAGATGGATAGATTACGAACAATTTACCGAAGAAGACACCCCCGTTAATAAGATGCATCGTAAGCTTGGACAATTACAACAGGTTTTGCGCCAGGATGGGATGCCAGTGAAGTTGTTGATCTATCCGTTTTTCGAGGCAAGTCTTTCCGCATTTTGGCAAGCACCTTTTTTGGATTACCCACTGATATTAATAGTCAAAACTCATCCGTACTATCTCGTTATTTCCTACGATATACTTGATGATTGTTATTATCTGCTGCAATGCTCTCCTTTTAACCACCGGGAGTTTTATTTCAATATGGCTTTTCTAAAATCGTTGGATCCGGCAACGCACCTGCCTGAGGTACTTATTCTGGAAAAGTATATTTCGTCGAGTAAAAATCCGGAGTTTATTCGGGATACGCTTAAGGTGAAGTTGCAGGCGATGGGCAATGAGCAATGAACAATGGGCAATGAACAATGAGCAATGAGCAATGAAGCTGAGGGGAGATTGGTGGATGGCATTTTTCCAGAACTCGCCAACTCGTTAAACCCTTTAAAACAAATGTCCCATCTCTTCCCGTTTGGTCTTCAGGTACTTTGAATTTTCAGCTTTAGGCGGAATGATGAGGGGGATGCGTTCGACCAATTCAATATCAGAAAGTTCAAAAGCTTTGATCTTTTCGGGATTATTGGTGAGTAGGTTGATTTTTTTGATGTTAAAATATTCGAGCATTGTAATGGCAATGTCATATTGGCGAGCATCCACTTCGAGGCCGAGATGAACGTTGGCATCAATGGTACTTTTTCCCAGATCTTGCAAATTATAGGCTTTTAATTTGTTGATGATGCCGATGCCGCGCCCTTCTTGTCGGAGGTATAGCATCACGCCATTTTCAGCACCGATCAATTCCATTGCACGAACAAATTGTTCGCCGCAATCACACCGTTGGGAACCAAAGAGATCTCCGGTTATGCATTCCGAATGCATCCTGACCAGGACAGGTTTGGAAATATCCATATCCACGCTAGCCATTGCAATATGGGGCATTAGTTCATCCGGGCTGTCCGCAAAAGTGAGCATATTGAATTTACCCCAAGAAGTTGGAATAAGCGCTTCCGCTTGCAATGTCATTGTTTTCTTCATTCAGGTATTACAATTTCATAAGATATATCCTTCACAACAAAGCCAATATCTACTTGGTTTACCGCAAAATTTTTGAGCGAAGAGCATTTTGGATGAATAACTGTCTTTTTTTAGTGTTGTTAGCAGCATTTGAGTAGGGTAATTCGTTTATGCGGAAAAATACAATCACTAAAAATTAGAATTATCCGACGAATAGATTTTACGGAAACAAGTAAAAGACCTATCTAAGTTAATCCGACGAATAAATTAATCCAAAATTACAAAAGACAACAACTTCCAACCGCTCTAACTGAGAAATGGAAGTAGTTGTATTATTTAAATCAAATTATTATTTAACATGAAAAAAGGCTTACTAGTTTTACTACTGTCGTTCTTCAGTATAGCTTCGATGGTAGCACAACGCGAGATCAGCGGTACCGTTACGGACCAGAATGGGGAACCACTAATTGGTGCTACTGTTTTGGTTAAAGGTACTCAAACCGGTACAGTTACGGATATTGACGGAACTTATTCGGTCAATGTACAGGAAGAAAATAACACTTTAGTATTTTCTTACACCGGTTTTGCTACTCAGGAGATAGAGATCGGCGTTTCAAACACCATTGATGTGACATTGGTGCCGGATGCTGCGGTTCTAAACGAAGTAGTAGTAACCGGACAAGGGATTGGGATTGAAAGAAAAAGATTGACCAGTACGGTTGATGTTGTTACAACCGAGCAATTGGAGCAATCACCGATCACACAAATCGATCAGATATTACAATCAAAACTTCCGGGAGCACAGATCCGGCTTTCCTCGGGTCAGCCAGGTACGGCGTCTTTGATCCGTAACCGTGGATTATTTTCCGCTAACGCACTTTCTACGCCGGTGATCATTATTGATGGTGTACGGGTGGATAACCTTAATACGAACCCGGAATTGGGTTTAGGAACCGGTGGTGCTATGAGTTCTTCTCTTGCGGATATTCCCGTTGAAAGTATCGAAAGAGTAGAATTTGTGCGTGGTGGTGCGGCGACTACCTTGTACGGTGCCGATGCAGCGAACGGGGTAATCCAGATCTTTACTAAAAAAGGTACGAAAGGTGCGTCACGGTTCAATTTTGAATCTCAAGTAGGTGCTATTGAAGGGCAAGACTACTTCTTGAAGTACGACGAAACCGCTGATTTGATCTTTGAAACGGGATTCAGCCAGTTATATCGCGCGGGCGTAGACGGAGGTAATGATGCGGTTACCTACAACTTTTCTGGTAATTTTTATCAGGATGATGGCTTTAACAGCGTCAACGAACAGAAAAAACTGGGATTCCGTGGAACTGTTTCAGCTCAGGTTAATGATAAACTACAGTACACCGGTTCTGCTGCATTTTCAAGTAACTTCTTTACGCGGGATTACAACGCGAACACCAGTTTCGCCAGATTCGGAGACCTGGAAGGCGGTCAGCTAGGTGATTTGTCAACAGCTTCAGCCGGATTTTTGGATACCTTGAAAATGACGCTTGACGAAGAAGGAGCGAATACAGATATCACTGATTTTGTAAAGCGTTTCCAAACTTCTCATTCTTTCCAGTACAATCCGTTCAAAAACTTCAGCGCCAGATTGATATTCGGTTTGGATAACCGGAACTCGAGAGCTCGTGAAGTTGCTACCAACGCCTTATTAGTTGCCAAGCAATCCGTAGCGCCGGGTACTGACGATCAGGGTTCAATGGAGATCTTTACCAGAAGCTTCCTTTCTATTACGACGGACTTGAGTTTACAGTACAAGTTCGATGTAGGGGATTTCAGTTTCATTACCGGAGCGGGAGGACAGTTATTCCGCGAACAAGACGAGCAGTTCTCCATTACAACGACCAACCAAACGGAAGGTACGCGTGATGTTGACCGTTCTGCAGAACAGGATGCTACCGATTTCTTGCGCGAGATCGTTTTCGGTGGTTTTTATTTCTCAGAGAATATTGGATATAAAAACAAATTATTCCTAGATGCTGCGGTGCGTTTCGATGGTAACTCTGCTTTCGGATCTTCTCTAGGATTACAGCAAATTTACCGGGTAGGGTTGACTTATTCGTTGACGGATGAACCCTTTATGCAAACGGGAGGCATTGCTGACATCTTAACTTCGTTTAAGGTGAGAGCTAATTTTGGTCAGGCTACCAACTTCCCCACTCCTTTCGCGCGTGACTTGACCTTTGCGACCAATGCTTACCTGGGCGGTAACAGTTATACATTTGGTAACCCGGGTAATGACCAATTAGGACCTGAGCGTATCGATTCTTACGAAGCGGGAATTGACTTCGGTCTTTTCGGTCGTACGCGCTTCCGTGTAACCTACTATCATAATACTACTGTGGATGCGATATTCTCTCCTCCATCTGCACCATCTACTGGTTTGGCAGCGCAGGAAGCCAATGTGGGCGAGGTCGTGAACAATGGAGTTGAGTTCGAAGCGCAGTTTGATATTATTCAAAGCCAGGACTTTGATTTGTCGATCAATGGTTCTTTGACGACGAACAAAAACGAGGTAACCTCTTCTGGTGGTGCGCCTGAGTTCGTAGTAGGTGGATTTACTTTCCTTGGATCTTTTGTTAAAGAAGGCCAACCTTTGGGATATTTGAGAGGGGGTAGCCCACAATTTGATAACGAGGGGAATCTTGTTGATGTAGAGAGAAATGCCTTTTTAGGTGACCCTAACCCGAATGGTTACGGAAACTTTGGTATCAATGCAAGATGGAAGCGCTTGAGCTTTTTTGCCTTCGGTGACTACCAGTACGGTGCACAGGGTGTAAACGTGGATGATGTATTGCGTTATTTCAATGGAGTGAACGATGAAGGACGTATTCCTGAAAACTCTGCTGCGGAGAGTTTCTTCGATCTTGCAGGTGTTTGGGTAGAGGATGCCGATTTCATCAAAGTACGGAATATTGGTGTAATGTACAGCTTTGATCCGGCAAATTTACCATTCAGCAGATTGGAAATCGGATTTAATGCTTTGAACCCTATCGTTTGGGCTTCTTCTTCATTTGACCCGGAGGTAACCGGTGCCGGTATTGCAGACCAGGGTGGTATTGCCGTAGGTGGATTTGGTTTCGGAACGGAATCAGCTCCGAGACAATACCTTTTCACCGTGAGGGTAGGACTATAAACTCATTCACAGTTTAAAAACTCTTTTTTAAAACTTTAGGAAAATGAATAAATTAAAATTTGTCTTATATATATTCTTCGCGGCAGTGCTTTTGACCACTACCGGCTGCGAAGACACGGAGACGGCCTTCGAACCGTTGAACCCTAACTTATCGGAGGATGCAGTGAAAGGGGTTCCCAACTCCGCCAGTAATCTTTTGTTAGGTTGCGAACGTCAGATCGCGCTCTGTATGAATGAAATCGTGGTGATCTCAGAAATTGCTTCTGATAATTACCAGAATACGCAAACGTTCTTTAACCAGTTTTTAGATCGTTTGGATATTGACGCTACTGATGCGGATATTGAAGATACGCAGGAAGATTTCGCTTTGCTACGCGAATTGGCTCTTTCCGGTTTGAATGAAATCGGCCCGGAAGATCCAAACTTTGATGATCAGCAAGCGGCTGAATTTAATTTCATGGCGGGATATGCCCATTTACTGATGGGCATGTATTTTAAGTCTTTACCGGCAGAACCACTTGGTGCCGCTCAGTCCAGCTCCACTCATTTACAGGTAGCTACGGGTTATTTTGATGCAGCTTTGAGCCTTGCATCTGAAAACAGAACCATCACCAGCGCTCATTTGGGAAATGCAAGAGCCAATTATTACCTGGGTAATCAATCAGAAGCGGTAGCCAGTGCTAACGCGGCCATCGCAAGTGATCCTGAATTTGTCCGCTTCGCTCAGTACGATGCGGTAAATGGCCCTACAAATTCTATGCAAGATGCTCTTTGGGACCGTGCAACTTTTGATGATTTGCAGCCGTTGCCTACGCTCGACTTTTTGGATCCAAAATACAACGGTAGTGATGCGGTCAATGATGTTGATGTGCCGATTCTGAAAATTGAAGAAGCGCATTTGATCCTGGCAGAAGCTGCCATCGCCGGAGGGGATCTCGGTACTGCGCAGACTACGATGAAAGATATCGTTGCTTTGGTGGGTACCAGACCTACGCAGACCTTTGACGATTCCAGTGATGGCCGTACACAAGATGCACCGGGCTCCCGTCCGGATAATGAGAAGGTAGTGGTTTCTGCCGGCGGTGGTGCACCTGCACTTCCCGGCTTGGTGATTAACCGTCAAATGGGACCCGTGACTATTCCGGTGGTTTCCGGAACCTCCGTTACCGACGGGATGATCGATGCGGTAACTACGGAAGATGAAGCCTTGGAATTACTTTACAAGATGCGCCAGGAGATCTTTATTGCGGAAGGTATCCGCTTCGTTGATCTGGGACTGAAGTTAGTTGTTCACCAAACAGAAGCTTTGTTGAATGATAACATCACCGATGCTGATCAAACGCCGGAGATCCCTAGCTTTATCGAGGGCATTAGAACCGAGCTAGATGCTTTCACTTATGATATTGGTGGGGAATCTGCAACGGTAACCCATAACTTGAATAAGATTATCGTGGCGAATAAGACCTCAGCGGAGGTGTTGCCTTTCCACTAGAATGAAGCGTTAAAGTAGCTGGATTTTTTCAGCTGCGTTTGAGAAAAATATAGACCTCTCTTCTGGATGAGATCCGGGGAGAGGTTTTTTTATTTTTATATTCCAAAGAAACCGTTTTTTGGTGTATGTATCTTTATTTGGGTTTCTTCGTACAACCATCAGAGCTACGAGAAATCTTGCTAACAAGTTATTTACTTAATTGTAGTAAGCAGTTGAAATTTTATCAATAATACATTAATAAAATAATTATGTGACCCAGCTTTGAGAATTTAGTTGCTCTATTAGTTTTTTTACTATTTTTGCATCAAGAAAATAATTGGTACTTCTCCCTTATAAATCGGCTAAAAAGTGGCAAACAAAAAGATTAAATAGTTATTTTTTTGAACAAACACAGGTACTGGCACCCTTAGTTTTACTGCTAATTTCTTTCTAGTTGATCTACTTTTCCCAACCAGTTTGTTCATGTCAAGATAAGTGGTAAATGCCTCTCTTGATGATTGATTTCTTGCCACGACCATTACATACCCTTATTTATTCAATTTTATTGGATTTCATTTAACTGCGCATTGTCGTAGTTATGTTCGTGTATTCCCTGTTGACGGCAAGTGTGATATTTTGCTCAAGTCGTTTACTTTGTTTATTGGGGAAAATAGGATAGTGGTGTTTAATCTAACGCAGAGAAGAATCATTTTGCGCACACGCTACATTCATTCATATTGCTTTTTATTTTGGAGATTAAGGCTTTGCGACTTATCATTGGCGAAGCCGTAGGAAGACCTTAGTATGGTTGGTTTGCTGTGATTAGTCCTTCTATTCAGGTTGAAATAATTAAATTTGAAGTGAGGTATATTGAGAAACCCTGTAATATTAAGAGGCGTTTTTTTATTTTCTGCCATCGAATAGTAGCCTTCAAGGATCGTAGATAAAAGATTTAAGTATAAAAATTTAATTGATATGCAAAATCATTTATTGGCCAAGGTTTCATATTTATTAGTGAGCTTCTGTACCGTCATGATTCTATCAGGTTGTGGCAGCGTTAGGCTAGAAGAAATGCAGATGCTCAATGATGTACAGAATGAATTAGATAATATAGCTAACATTCCTATTCTTATAATTCAGCAAGATGACATCCTAAGTATTGAAGTTTTTAGCCGTCAGCCGCAGGCAGTTGCGGCGTTTAATGTGGGAAATCCAACGAACGTAATAAATTCTGCAACGGGAGTTGGGGCATCTGGTTTGCATACCCTTAATGGATACCGGGTGGATGAAGAAGGTAACATTTACTTACCATACATAGGTGCTTTTAATGTTGTCAACAAGACTGTTAAACAAGTGAGGGATGAGCTTACTGTCCAGTTGACCCGTTATTTTGATGATATTTCCATTAGAATTCGATTTTTAAATTTTAAAGTAACTATTCTAGGAGAGGTGAACAACCCGAATGTTTACATCATTCCAAACGAAAGGTTGAATATTCTTGAAGCAATTGGTATGGCAAGTGATTTTACACCATATGCTCAAAGAAATTCCGTACTTTTGATAAGAGAAAGAGGAGATAGAAGAGAATTTGTGAGGGTTAATACACAAGATAAAGATCTTTTCACTAATCCTTATTTTTATCTTGCGCCTAACGATGTTTTGTACATAGCTCCTTTGAAAGCAAAACAATACGCAACTAGGGGGGATTTTTTCGACCGCTATGGCAGGTTTCTTATACCTTTTGTAAGTTTAGCTACATTCCTGGCAGGGGTTCTGGTAAGATAGTTATATATGTTTACGTCATAATGATCATGGAAAGTTGTTGATAAATTTTTCGGAAAATGGATAACGAAAATCTGAATATTCGGGAATTATTAGACAAAGCCATCAAAAGGTGGTATTTGTTTTTGATAATATTTTTAATCACAATTATTGTTGCTTTTTTTTATTTAGAGACTACACCAAATACCTACCAGTCTAATGCATTACTATTAATCAAGGATGATAAAAGCTCCGGTGAAGTTGTAGAAGAAGCTATCTTTTCAGATTTAGGTTTATTTGGGAGTCGGGGTAATATAGCAAATGAGATACTTAGCATTGGCTCTAGTCCTTTGCTAAGAAAAGTTGTAACCAATTTAAACCTGCAGTATGAATGCTTTGAAAAAGAGCGGTTTCGTACCAATCTTTTGTACGATAACCCGCCGATAATGATACTGAATTGGGAACCCGTTGACACTAATCTTACTTTTGAAGGATCAATTGTTAATTGGAATAGCAGAGATGGTAGTTACCAGCTAGAAGTTGAAGAAAATGTTTATAAAGGAGAGTTTGGGAAAGTCTTGATAATGTCTGAGGGGAAACTGACTTTATCCAAGGGAATAATTAGTGAGAACGATGATAGAGAGATTTTACTCCGTATAAGACCGGTTAATGGAATGGTCAATTATTTCAAATCTAATTTGACAGTAGATATGGAAGGGGTCGAATCTAGTATTATTAAACTTACATTAGAAGATCGGTCAGCTCTACGGGCCAAAGATGTATTGGAAAATTTGATCAATTACTATAATGATGCCTCAAAAAATGAAAAAAATAGAGTTTTCAGGAATAGTATCAACTTGATCAATGAACGTATTGCTATTATCGACAGGGAACTTTCAACAGCAGAAGAAAATGTAGAGTTTTATAAAAGAAGATTTAATACTTTAGAATTAACTGCGGAAGGCAACCAGCTTATTACGGAAATATCAGATTTTGATCGAAAGATTACGGATGCAGAAATTCAGATTGAGATTCTTAATTCGATTGAGGAATTCTTAGAAAAGAATGAAAATAACTTTGAGTTTGTTCCTACGAATTCAAGTCTAACGAATTTAACGCTTGTCAATCAAGTAGCAACTTTTAATAAATTGTTAGCCGATAGAGCGAGACTAAGAAGCGATCTTGGTCCAGCTCACCCTGATTTGATTTTGATAGAAAAACAAATTCAAAACTTAAGGGGAACCATTATTGAAAATATAAAAACAATAAAAAGAGATATACAAATCGTAAGAGGTTCTGTCCAAAACCAAAAGA
Source organism: uncultured Saprospiraceae bacterium (assembly GCA_964533785.1). Classification (GTDB taxonomy): domain Bacteria; phylum Bacteroidota; class Bacteroidia; order Chitinophagales; family Saprospiraceae; genus JANQRV01. The sequence continues at coordinate 18,378 of CAZHNG010000099.1, forward strand.
ATAACATCGAAAGTAAGATAAGCAGTTTACCAAGACGAGAGCGTGAATTAGTCCAACTTGTTAGACAAAAGGAAATAAAAGAAAATCTTTATCTGTATTTACTGCAAAAACGGGAAGAATCCGTTTTGTCTCTGGCCGTAACTGTATCGACCGGAAAGGTTATTGAACCACCTCAAGTCGCAGGTAAACCTATTAAACCCCGGAAGACATTTATTCTAGCTACTGCTGCTTTATTAGGTTTATTGTTGCCTTTGGGTTTTGTTTATTTTATAGAAGTGCTGGATACGAAAATCAGATCTGAAGAAGATATCCAAAAGGTACTATCAATTCCGATCGGTGGGATGATCGCTCGTGATAAGAAGAAGGAAAATATTGTAATTAAGGAAGGTAGCAGAACAGCAGTGTCCGAAACATTCCGGTTATTGCGGGCAAATTTAGCCTATATCAATCCTGGTGCTGATATTAATACGTTAATGGTTACATCCAGCATGTCGGGTGAAGGAAAGTCTTTCATAGCCTTAAACCTGGCAATGACTATTGCGCTAACGGGTAAAAAAACCATTTTGGTGGAGTTAGATATGAGGAAACCCAAACAAGTTAAATATCTTGAAATAACAAAAGGTATCGAGGTGGGCGCGGTCAATTATTTGATTAATAATGAATTGAAAGTTTCTGATGTAATTATTCCAAGCGGTCATCATCAACTTTTTGATATTATTCCATGCGGTCCCCTACCTCCGAACCCAGGTGAACTTATTCTTTCTCCTCGATTAAGCAAACTAATAGCGGAATTGAAAGAAATATATGATTTTATAATCATTGATTCGCCACCTGTGGGTCTGGTCTCTGATCCCTTGCAAATTGGTGATTTGGTAGAGGCTACAATTTACGTTGTCAGAATGGATTTTACGAGGAAAAAACAGTTAGACATCATTGGAGATATAGCAGATAATAATAAACTTCCCCATCCGTTGCTCGTTATCAACTCTGTTCCGTTAACTAAGAGTGGAGCTAATTATGGGTATGGATCTGGATATTACTATGACAGATAATTTTCTGTGGTTTTGGATAGAATAGTTTCGTGAAAGGAAGAGCTCTAAGACTAGGGTGTTCAGTCTGCCTATGTTTCGACACCAGCGTTTTTTAACTCTTTGTCC
>CAZHNG010000100.1:0-19189 GCA_964533785.1 uncultured Saprospiraceae bacterium
GTACGTATTGACCTCCGGTGAAGGTCTTGTTATTCAGGGCGTGAATGCGGCACCTAAATTTGAGGTTAGCTCAACTGGCCGTTTCACTATCCATACTTTGGTTTACGATCCGAATACACTAGACTTGAGTATTGTAGAGCCAGGCGTAACCACCGGCTTTGATGTGAACAGTCTATTGATCCAGGGCGGCGGTAAGATCTGTGCAGCACTGGATGTAGCTGGCGCTAAGTTCGATGTTGAGGTCTGCTGTGAAGCAGATGCAGGCAGATTAAGACCAGCTAATGATCCTTGTTTGGATCAGGGTAGCGCAGTGATAAGAGCGGAATTCTCAAGACATCCGCACGTTCCACATGGTTTTGAAGTGATCTATGTATTAACTGCGGGTGAAGGATTAGTTATCCAGAATGTTAACACCAGTCCTGAATTCGAAGTAAACGAAACGGGTAGATTCACCATTCATACCCTGGTATATAATCCAGAAACACTTGATTTGGGCATTGTCGTGCCAGGACAGACCACCGGTTTTGATGTGAACGGCTTGTTGATCCAGGGTGGAGGAAGTATCTGTGCAGCTTTGGATGTTGCAGGAGCGCCATTCCACATTGAAGATTGCTGCAAGGCAGGTGCCGGTACTTTAAGCGGAGGCAAAGAAGTTTGTTTGGAAAATGAAGCGGCAGTGCTAGCTGCACAGATCGCACAGGCACCGACGGTACCACAAGGTTTTGAAGTACTCTATGTATTGACTTCTGGTGAAGGCTTGGTGATCGAGCAGGTGAATACTGCCCCAACATTTACCGTTGCAGAAACAGGATTGTATACCATTCATACCTTAGTTTATGATCCTGCGACACTTGATTTGAGCATTGTAGTTCCAGGACAAACGACAGGCTTTGACGTGAACGGTCTATTGATCCAGGGAGGTGGTACCATTTGTGCTGCTTTGGATGTAGCAGGAACGAAATTTGACGTGGTAGAGTGTTGTAAAGCAGACGCCGGAAGATTAGTCCCTGCTAATGATCCGTGTTTGGGTAGCGGTTCTGCTATGATCAAAGCGAAATTTGACCGAAGCCCGAATGTGCCCGCCGGTTTTGAATTACTTTACGTATTAACTGCTGGCGAAGGTCTGGTGATTCAGAACGTAAATACCGTACCAGAGTTTGAGGTGAGCGAGACAGGTCGTTTCACGATTCACGGATTGGTTTATGATCCAGCAACACTTGATCTAAGTATAGTAGTGCCGGGACAGACTACTGGATTTGATGTTAATAGCCTGTTGATTCAGGGAGGAGGTAGTATTTGTGCGTCACTCGACGTTGCCGGTGCCGTCTTCAATATTCAGGAATGCTGTCAGGCAGATGCCGGAACTTTGAACGGTGGTAGAGAAGTTTGCTTGGAAGACGGACAGGCAGAATTGCGCGCAAGAAGAGGAAGAACACCAACAATTCCCGAAGGTTTTGAAAGAATTTACGTATTGACTTCCGGCGAAGGATTAGTCATTGAAAACGTAAATACTGATCCTAGCTTTACCGTTGATGGAGAAGGATTATTCACGATCCATACTTTGGTTTACAATCCGGAGACTCTAGATTTGGGGATCGTAGAACCTGGTGTGACTACCGGATTTGACGTTAACAGCTTATTGATCCAGGGCGGAGGTAGTATTTGTGCATCACTTGATGTAGCGGGTGCAGCCTTTACCGTAAAAAGTTGTACATCCGGTATGATCATGAATGTAAGACCAAATCCGACAACAGAGATGGTTAACCTGGACTTTGAAGACATCAATGATGTTGAAACCATTACCGTAGAATTGGTCGATGCTTTAGGGCAGATCCAAAGAACAGTGGAAATTGAAGGTGGTAAAGCAACCACTGCGACCATTGATTTGGGTAATTCCACTTCAGGGACTTACTATCTTAAAGTATTCTACGATGAAAGGCCAATGGCCGTTAGAAAGATCGTAAAGCAGTAAGTTTAAACGGCTTTTAATCTAATAGTGGATAATGAACAGCTGTCCCGGCTAAGTCGTCAGGATGGCTGTTTTTTTGTAGTGGCTTTGGTAATAAGCCACTGTCGCTCGGTAAGCAGTTTCATTTCGTTGATCATTTGGATTGATTTATTGGTAGCCGGCTGGTCAAATTTGAGTAATTGGAGTAATACTCTACTAAAGTTGAGGTATGCCTCTTTGATTTCATTGGCCACTAACTTATTACGCCTGAGTAAAACCTGAAAGGATTTGATTAAAGACAGTAAGGCCTCTATTTCTTCTTCCTCGTAATAGATTTTCATCCGCAATATTTTCGAATCCAGCAAGTAGTAGACGTCACTGAATTCAACTTGGGTTAAATGCCGCACTGCCTGGTCGTACTCATTCTTTTCAAAATGTAAATAAGCCATATTATAATGGTAAGCATCAGCACGGGCGTTTCTGGGGAGCTTGTCTTTTTCGTGGTGGATAAATTTTTCGATCCAATCATATTCTTTAAGGCCGAAACTCAAGCGGGTAATGTTCTTATATGTCCAGGGAGAGAGCAAACCATTTTCAAGCAGAATCGAATTTTCAATGCCAGTAATATACAACTCTAATAATTCACGGTTGAAATTTGCTTCGTGCCTTGCTACTTTTCTTATACAGTAGTTGATAAGCGAAAAGTACACTTCTTTAAGTTCGGAAAAAGAAAGCAATTCACTTTGCTCGTGGAAAAGGTTGAGGAATTTTTTATACCGTTCCGTGTTTTCCTCGTTTTTGATCATCAAATACCATTCATAGTAAAATCTAATAGCGGGCTTACTCACGTAGTCAGATCGTAGGAGCTCCTTTTCCAAACTGTGGATTAGCTTGATGTCATACTGAAAATTAAAATTTTTTGAATGGTCCAACATGGCAACGGTATACCTTAATTTATTGATAAGATAATGGACATCCAATGTATCGGAAACAGTCTGAAGGTAGTGGTTCTTTTTCCTGGAAGATTGTAATTTGGAGAAATGCAATTCCGAGATTTTTGCCAATTGGTACTTTTGTTCATAAAAAACAGCATCGTGTACTTTTCGTTTCTCCAATGATTTTTCCGTTCTTCTATACTGAAATTGAAAGTGCTTGTCCAACTTTAAGTCAATGTAACCATTTAGTAATTCATTGTCTGCAAGAAAAGGATGCGCTAAAATGCGGTGAACCGAAATGAACCGTTCGACCAATTTGAAAAGGAAATTCATGATATAATTCATGTGCTTAGCATCATAAGCTTTGCCGGGAAAAAGGTTTTCGTATACTTTTTCCTTTTGAATTTTGTGGTGAGGAAAATGAGGAGCGTTTTTATGCAAATAGTTGAACAGAAGCAGGACTTCCTCGTTCTTATTGAAAAACGGCGAATGGACAAAATCCTTCAATTGGAGTAGTTCTGATTTGTTGAGCTTGCTCAAAACTGCTATTAGCTTACTATTTTCCATTTGTCTAAGGATTATATTTCTGATTTTTGTTACGAGGGGGCTAAAAGCATTTTTAAATTAAACCATTGTATATTAAACACTTAAACCAATTTAATGAAATCAAATATATATTTTTAAAATGTATTTTAATTGATTTTTTACAAATTTTGTGGTTGCCCCTCCCTAATACTTGCTTTATTTTTACAATATAAGTAGGTGGTTAAAGTAGATTACGGTCTAATCATACACAAAACTTCTAACATCCAATCCCACACAGTTTAACATTCGGTAACTCTGCTGGCTTTATCGCGGGTAGATAGATTTAGTCTGACGTCTCACTTAAATGGGGATAATTATGCACGCATCAAATTTTCGCTGTATCGTTCTGTTGTTCTTTTGCATGTTATTGCAAACCGCTGTTTTGGTTGGGCAAGTGTGGCCGGGAGATATCAGTAATAACGGTGAAGTAAACGGAGTAGATTGGTTGTACTATGGTGCTGCTTTCGGTGCGAGTGGTGGGGCACGTTCTGAAGTATCTTTTGTTTGGGCGGAGCATAATTCGCCTAATCCCTGGTTCAATTTTTTTACAGATGGGCACAATTTTTCCTTTGCAGATTGCAATGGTGATGGAGTCGTAGACGAAAATGATGGTCGTGCTTTATTGATCAATTTTGGGCTGGAACGAGAGGAGCCGGATTTTGAAGTTACCCCGGATTCTTTGTCTTCCGGTTTTCCAGGCATGGCTCCGGCATTGTATTTTGGCGATCACCGGCTGGATACTTTTAAGGTATTGAGAAATCAGGTGATTTCTATTCCCATATCGCTGGGTGATGCTGATATACCGGTTGAGGAATTTTATGGTTTGCGGTTCAAAATGAATGTTGCCGAAGAGTTGACCGGCGATGCCGTAGAACTAGGGAAATACCCGGCAACCTGGATCGGTCCTACGCTATTATCGCAAGATGTTTTTGTTGACGATCTACAAGATATCGATGTCGGCATAACACGTTTTGATCAAAAGGAAGTTACCGTCGGGCAAGGCCGTATCCTACAACTTTCAATCATCATTGAAGGGAATGTGATCTTTTTTGAAAATTCAACCCGTACTTTCCATATTACTTTGGATAGTCTAAAATTAGTAGACAAGGATTTAAAAACACTGCCTCTCATCGGAGATACCTTAACTGTTATTGTTTACAAGGATTCAGATGCTTTGATCACAAGTACCAACAATGGTTTACCAACGGATGCAAACATTACAATATTCCCCAACCCCGCTAATGGCAACGAGGGAATGTTTGTACAATACGAAAATCTGAATATCAAGGGTCTAAGACTTTATAACATTCAGGGACAATTGATGTACCACCAAAAATTGAATGCGGATCGAACGGGTATGGTTGCTCTGAATCCACCGGATTTACCCCCAGGCATATACACACTATCTGCAATTCACGAAACCGGCATATATGCGCAAAAAGTAATTATTCAATAACCATTTAGAACATTCAAAACGGGATTATGACGACAACTAATTCATTGAATTGGGATGAACTTCCCATGCTCAGTCGTAAGGAAAAACAGCTTTTACAAGAAAATACTACATTGCTCAAATTTGCCAGAAATGAAGCGGTGTATCAAATTGGCAATGTAGCCGAGGACGTTTTTATTTTATTAAAGGGAACAGTATTCATCGAGCAACCACATCCTGAGGGTGATTATGACCTGGTGAAATATATCGTTCAGGAAAAAGAGTGGTTCGGTGAAAAACGAATATGGAGTGCCCAGGATCGTTCGGAACATGCTATTGTACGCTCTAAACATGCTATTTGCGGCCAAATACCCATTCAGGTGCTGCGAAATCTTATGCATAACAACGAGGCTTTTACCAGTTATCTCTTTTCTGTCCTGTTTGACCGGCTGAAAAAAATGGAATTGCGGTGTATAGCCCTTAACCAAACCTGCGCCAAAAAACGACTAAAGAATCTGCTCATTGCACTTGCTCCTAACTCCGATGGACAAGCATCGCAAGTGGTGCTTCAGCACAACCTCTCTTTAAAAGAACTAGGCACCATGGCCCGGGCCACTGCTCAAACCATGAGCTCTATTCTTCGCGAATGGAAACGCAAGAATATCCTGGATTTTAATCGCAACAGCGTGGTCATTGAAGATTATGAACGCTTTATGGCGTTGTAAAAAGGGAGAGATGCTGCAAGTGCCGTATTACGGGGGTGCGAATTTGCAACAAACCCGCACCACGCAATCCGTTTTTACTTCAAAGTAAACCGCAATCCCGTATAAACCATTCTACCGAAAATTGGTCCCCATACTAGTGAACTATCGAAATAAGGACCAAAAGGACCATTGGCAGCAAGAATAGGGTTATCCTGCACAAAATCGAATAAGTTTTCTACTCCAAAGTACAGATCAAGTTGATCCCACCACTTTTTACTGATTTGGGCATTCGTCAGCAAGAAGTCCGGCGAACGGCTGGAAAGTTGGTACTCCAAAGGGTTTGCTGCTGTTGACGGGATCCGCTTGGTTCCTTGCCAGTTGAACGTCAGGTCAAAAGCCCAGTCGTCTTCGGTAGTGTAAGCAAAATTAGCGAACGCCCGGTGACGGGCCACGAAAGGGCGTTCCAATCTTCCTTGCCGGTAGTCGGTAAATACGTCGTTGAACCGGTAGGCAATGCGTAAATCGAAGTTATTAAATAATGCATAATCGATCTGTGCCTGGAGGGTGCTGGAGTAAGAGCGGCCGTCCAGGTTGTAGAACAGCACCTGTCTGGGCGTCTGGTCGTAATCGACTACAATTTGCTGATCGAACCGCGTATGGTAGCCGTCGAAGGTTAATATCAACTCACGGTTCTGTACTATAAAAGTTTGGCGCAGGTTTATGCCGAAGTTCCAGGCGATTTCCTGGTCAAAGCCATAAGGGGTATTGACGGAGTTATTCTCCAAAATAATAGAGCGCGATGATGCTAGCATGCCAATGTTTTCGGCGACAATATTAGCCGTCCTTCTACCGTTTCCGGCGGACATCCGCAAAATGCTTTTTTCACTTAGCGCATATCGCAAATGAAGACGCGGCGTAAAGAAAAAGCCAAATTGGTTGTGGTGATCACCACGTAAACCGGCAACTGCCGTGAACTGATCATTAAGTTGGTAAGTGTATTCGGCAAAAACACCTGGGACCGTTTCATTGCGGTCAAAGCGTCTGTCGTCCAGGAATTCTTCGTATTGATCCCATTGCAGACTCATCCCCGTTTTTAGCCGGTGAGCAGGATTGCCGAGCACTTCATTATAGATCAAGTTTGCGTAAAATGACTGCTGATCAGCGTCATAACGAGTAGCACCGATGGAAGCGTTCTGGTCGTGTAATATCCCGGAAAGCTGCAAACCGATACTGGCTTCCGGGCGATTAAGGAATACTTTACCGACTTTTGCCCACCCTTCCAGGCGGTTGGTCTGCATACTGGCATTCCACGTTAAGGGTTGGCCAACATCTTCCTCGATGTCCAGTTGACCGCTAGTTTTATCAAAGTAAGTGGCTTTGACACCAAACTGGCCACTCCAACCATTGTTGTTTTGGTATTTCCAGCGGTTGACGGCCGTCCATTCCGTCCCAGTGGGCATGTCCAAAAAACCGTCATTGTTACGATCATTTTGGCGGGATTGTGTATTGCCGTGGACTAATAGCCCAGTACTCCATTTTTCGCCAATGTCAAAGCGTGCGTTGGCATTGGCTTCCCACCGTTGCCCTTCGTTGCCGTAAAGGTTGACGTAAAACTTTTCACCTTCTTCGGGCTTTTTGAGTTCCACGTTGATCTGGCCGGTAATGCTCTCGAAGCCATTGACAACCGAACCGGTCCCCTTTGCCAGTTGAATGCTTTCTATCCAGGGTCCCGGTAGGTAGATGAGCCCGTAGATGGAGGCTAGCCCGCGCACATCAGGCAGGTTTTCCCGGGTGATCTGAACGTAAGGTCCGGCGAGGCCCAGCATTTCAATCTGGCGGGCGCCGGTGACGGCATCGGTAAATGATACATCAACGGCCGGATTAGTTTCGAAGCTTTCCGCCAGGGTGCAACAGGCCGCTTTCAACAGCTCTTTACTGCCGATATTTTGAGTAAGGATGGGCTCAACGAAAGAGACCTCAATGGATTTACGGCGGTAGGAAACTTCTACCGTTTCTAGGGTGGCGCCGGGAGTTAGGGTGAATTCTACCTGTGCTTCTTTGGTCAGCGCGATCGTGTCGGAATAATATCCCACATAGCTGGCAATAAGTTGGTTGGAGCCTTCGGGCCGTTCTAAGTTGAATCGCCCTTCATCATCAGTAACAGTGGCGGCTTTTTGGTTCAACCAGTAAATGCTGACACCCGGTAAGGGCGTGGTTTCACCGTTCTCTTCCACAAGGATACGACCGGAAACCGTTGTTGGGAAAGCGGGAGTAGGTTGATGTTTTGCGATAACTTCCAAGTCGCGGTATTTGCAGCAACCGTGTAGTTGTGTGTAAGCTTCATCAGAAGCTTTAATTTTTTTGGTGTCGTGTCCTACAGCAGCGACGGCCTGGTGAAGCTGATCTTCCTCAAATTCGTTCTGGTTGACGAAGACTGTCAACTGGCGGGTATCAACATTCCAATCGGCGGCCTCAACGCCTGGAATCTCGAGTACCGACTTTTCGATGCGTTTTTTACACATCCCGCAGACACCGTTGACGAAAAGCTGATGTGTTGTGCCGGAAGTTCGATGAGAAGCTATTATTTCGGGATCACGGTATTTACAACAACCATGCAGTTTTTCGTAGGCTTCTTCTGTAGCCTTGATTTTTTTGGTGTCGTGACCTGCTTCGGCAATAGCCTGGTGAAGCTGATCTTCCTCAAATTCCGGGCTGTTGGTGGTCACAATCAGCATGCGCGAATCGGCCTGCCAGCTGGCATCAACTACCCCTCTCACTTCGAGAGCAGCTTTTTCAATACGTTTCTTGCACATTCCGCAAACACCATCGACAAAGAGAGATGCATTATCCGTTTGGGTAAACCCCCAATACGGTGTTAAGAAAAAAAGTAATATTCCTATTGTAAACAATATATTTTTCATTTGAATATCAATTATTGATCCAAAGCACTACTCAATGCTTTCTGCCATAGAAACAGAAGCATTTTCAAATGTTTTCCTAAAAAATGAATGAAGAATTATAAAAGGTGTTATTACCCAATGGACAGCAAATTTTGTTTAGGCGTCCCAAGGCTCCAGGTATGAGAAAGTCTGTACTGGTTTCTGATCTTAGCAAAAAACTTGTCAGTCAGATGTCGATCGACACGACTATGAAGTTAGGAGACTTCATAGATCGCCAGATCGCCTTCAAAAAAGCATTGGTTAATCTAAGCCAAAAGGTATTATGTCCAGAAGTGGGTTACCCCATCCGTGGCGGGTGCCATATCAATTGGGGAAATTCGTGAGAGTGTACATTCACTTCCCAAACCTTCCGCTGTTGGGTTGCTGAGTGGGATAATGAAGGACCATCGCCAGGTGCGTGCGCCAAAAGGATCGGTATACAGCAGGTACAAGAGCATCCATCTGCACAGGAGTTTTCTTCATCTGAAGAATGATCCTCATCTGCTGGCCGTTCACAGCAAGCGTATTTGTCTTCGGAAGCGTGACAGGCATCCGGTTCGATAACTTCTGTATGATGACAGGCAGATATACCACTCGTATTGGAGCGTAACTCCGGAAGGAGTATAATAAGTACTAATATGAGTGGTAATAATTTCACACTGCTAAATTAGGAAGAAAAATCCTTTTTATTACAGATTCTAGGAGGCTTTAAGCTAGTGTTAACATTCGAACTGTTGCAGCTCTCTTTGGCTTTGGTTACTGAGAATTCATAAAAATAGTCAAGGGTAAGGGCCTATTGTATTAATTCATCAAAACGCCTGGTATTGGTGTCTAAATCATAATCACTGGTATCCGAGCCCAAGCCTATGGTGTTGGCAATTCCGACAAATAATTGTTTGCCTTGGTAGCGCAAATCATTGAAGTCATTTTCTATTCCCCAAAAAACTCCTCCCATTTAACCGTTTTACCCGTTTCCGCAGCCTGCTTGGCCACTTCCAGGATTTGCATAACGACCATATTATTTTCCAGCGAAGAAAGACCAAAAGGAGGCACCGCTTCATTGTTTTTAACCACTTGAGCCAAATAGGCGAACGGATCATCTTTTCCTTCGGCAAGTGGACCAGCCTTTAATGATTTCGGCCCATCTTTTTCCGATTCCATCATTTCCATATCGGTACCGTTATGACAGGTGACGTAACCGGTTTTACCGTATACGGTCATATCTTTGCGGTTGTGCGACCAGTTCCAGGAAGCCTGAATGATCACTTGCGCCTTTGGGTAAGTGAGGACGATGGTTGCTTCGTCCTCCACTTTAGGGTATAGGTCAGGTTTGATCTGTTGGGTAATACAAGAGACGGTCGTTGGTGTAGCACCTTGCATTAGCCAAGTAGCAATGTTAGCACCGTAGCATCCAAAGTCGGTCAGGGCACCGCCACCATTCAATACCGGATCGGTGAGCCATTCCAGAAATTCTTCGTTCACACCGATTTCAGCAGGGCCCGGATGCCCGGTTTGGAAAACGATTCTTCTTATATCACCGATTTTCTTTTCTTTGTGAATGAGTTGGTAAGCCTGGTAATTACTGCCGTACCAGGTCGTTTCATAATTGGTTAACAAATGGATATTGTGCTTTTTGGCTAATGCCATCATTTTTTGCGCATGCTCCCAACTGACGGCCAGAGGCTTTTCTACCATTACGTGAATTCCTCGGGGAGCGCAGTATTCCACTACTTCCAGGTGATCGTAGATGCGGTTAAAAGCGGTGACGGCCTCCGGTTGGGTCGCTTCCACCATTTCTTCGATGGTATTGTATACGATATCCATGGAATAGCCGTGTTGATCAGCGTAACGCTGAGCGAGGTCACGGTTAGGCTCTACAATACCAACGATTTCAATGTCGCCTCTTTCTTCACGCCCTAAGATCCAGTGGACATGGGTATGGACCAGACCGATGACACCTACGCGTAAAGGCTTGCTTGGCTGCCTATAACTGTTTGAAGCTAAAAGAGTATTGTTTTCGGAATTAATGCATTTAGTGGAGGCCAATAAGGTTGTAAAGGAAATGCTACTTAATTGCAAAAGCAATATAAAAAGAGATAATAGTTGGCTTTTCTTTGTAACGAATATTCTTTCCATGTATGATCTTTTTAATCAGGGTCAATCATTAAGTAGTCGAGCAATAGCTCTTTTTAGCGTTTCATCGTCGTGTAAGGATTTCTTGGTCAGAGTAGAAGGAACCTTCTCTGTAAGATTTTTACACTCGTCGAAAATATGGAAAAGGTAATCAATTGTTGATTTGGACATATTCTACTTTGAATTCTGAATATAGTATTTTTAATTTCATTAGATGATTGATCGTTTCATCGTTGCTGGAATGGGAGTAGGTTAGAAAACACAAGAAGTCTTTTTTATACATTTTTCTTCCATATCCTTCAACGATGTTAGTGTTGTCTGAATCTGCAGATCGTCACACAACTCGTATAATCCGCCCCATTCTTCACACAAACTTAACCCCAAAAATTATCCTCCCCCTCCCCTATCTCCCTATTTTTACGTTCCAAACAAACTATATCGCCACTATGAAAAATATCATCTATGTATTATTGATTGGGCTACTTAGCCAATCCCAATTATACAGCCAGGATCCAAACCTGATCATTGAACAACTAGAAGGTGCCAAACCCTGGTCGAGTCTAGAACTCAACAACCAACCCGGCAAATTTCAATTTGCCATCGTTACCGACCGTACCGGTGGGCACCGGCCGGGAATATTTATGGACGGTGTTCGCAAGCTAAATTTATTACAACCGGAATTTGTGCTAAGCGTAGGAGACCTGATCGAAGGATATACCGAAGACCTGGTAGAATTAAACCGTCAATGGGATGAATTTAACGGTTTTATCGACAGCCTGACCATGCCCTTCTTCTATGTGCCTGGCAACCACGACATCACCAATGCGGTAATGGAAAAGCTATACCTCGAAAAATTCGGTAAAACGTATTATCATTTTGTGTACAAAGACGTCCTGTTTATGTGCATGAATTCGGAAGATCAATACCGCGGAGCGGGCAGAGGAACCATTTCCGACGAACAGTATGAATACATCAAAACTACTTTAGAGGCCAACCAGGATGTAAAATGGACATTATTATTCATGCACCAGCCATTGTGGACACAGGAGAACCCCGAACGCTGGCCAGATGTAGAAAAACTACTGGCCGATCGCAAACATACGGTATTTACCGGTCACGTTCACCACTACGCCAAGTATGACCGTAACAATAACAAGTATTTCACCTTGGGAACGACAGGAGGGGGAAGTCCTTTGCGTGGCCCGCAATTGGGTGAGTTTGATCACGTTACCTGGATTACCATGACGGATGACGGCCCCATCATGGCCAACCTCCAACTGGAAGGCATTTGGGATGAAAATGTTTCTACTGAAAAAACCCGCGAATACGCCCTTGATATTTGGAGAAACAACCCCATCCAAATAGAGCCCCTATTTGTCGATAGCGACAATTTTTCTGAAGGAATGGTCAAACTTAAAATCACCAATGATAAAGATATACCCATGATGGTCAAACTACAAGAAGGCTTTAGTTGGGATCTCATTGGGACAGTAGATAAAAACGAAATCGAAGTAGCTCCGAATTCGGTAGAGTTTGTAGAATTAACCTTAATGGCAAAAAATGGCCCCAAGTCTATTGAAGATCTGAAGCCCGTACAATTGAAGTTGGAAGTACGCCATATCGATGATGGACTGCCTGCTTTGGACATTCCTTCTAATTTCTACATTGCACCAGAGAAGAAATACAAATTGGAGAAAGTTTCTACTTCCGTCAAAATAGATGGAATGGTTGGTGAATGGTCTGATATGCCCTACAGTATTGTCGGTAAAAAAGACGATGTTTCGGCCAAATTCGACATCGCCTACGATGATCAATACGTCTACATTGCTGCAATGGTAAGCGATGACAAGATCCATACGGATACAACCTCTGCCGTCTGGAATCAGGATTTTGTAGGCTTTGTCCTTAATGCCGATCCGATGCAGAAAAGTGCCCTGGACAACGGCGCCGGTTGGTACCGCAATTCGCTGTTTTTCTTGCAGACACCGGCAACTGATGAACTTCCCAGCACCAACAATATGGAAGATATGGAACTGGAAGGTTTACAAACCGCTTGCCGGGCTATCGACGGCGGCTACCAGATGGAAACGGCGATCCCTATCAGCTACCTTAAAGAAAAACAGGGAGATAACTGGCGGACAATTCGTCTGAATATGGTCGTACAGGATAAGGATCAGGGAGAAGTGGAAACGCCTCGTTATACCTTCAAACCGGATTGGAGAGGAAAGGAAAATCGCGTGGGTTCTGGTATGTTCTTCAGGGATGGTGTTGAGGTGAAAGAGTAATTTAATTGGCGTTCCTTTGAGGTCTTTGCGGTGAGCCGTTTAGATGGTTTCCGATCATTTCGATCATCGATATCGAAAATGGTCGGAGACCAAATCATACCGACTTCGAGTCGCGAGACGATAGCTATTCACGTGGGGCCCACCACGTAGGGCCCGTATGGGCCTGGCCAGGTTAAGATTTAATATATAGCATCGAAACTCTTAAAATCTATGATTTTTCGAGACTTCGTCTTTCACAATTGAAACACTAGCATTTCAGTAGCCACGAATGCACGAATAAGAAAACTATTGTATGAATGGGGCATATTTATCACGAATATCGGCTCCGCCGAATAACAAATTACACGAATTTGGAGCGCTTAAAATATGATATTTTTAATTATTTATAAATCAATTACACATTGCAATTAATTAGTGTTCAATCCTGAAACTTCGGCTCTTAAAATTTTTATCGAAACCTGCTTACCTAGTGGTATCGGAAGGCCCCATGTTCTCATTTTCTTGTAAGTTTATGCAAGCACGACAGAATGTTAGGCGGCTACTTAGAAAATCGCCTTTTTACAACAATTCTATGCCAGTCAAAGTCCGTGTTTTTCAAATAACGCTTTTTCGAAAGCTCCTCCCTTTCTTTACTTATACCGTAATTCATGTTTTAGTCCCCAAGACTTCATTTTAGTGGAATTCAGCGTTAGTCTGCATCTCTAAATTTCAACCATTGTCCTTTTCTACAATTCAGTAGGCAAATTCGACAGCTCGTCCACTCTTTTTTTGATCGGGTGCAGGATTGCTCCACATTTGTGGTAACAATCTAAAGAAAATGAAGCACCTGAATATTTTTTGGCTATTATTACTTCCTAATTTAATCTTTTCACAAACCATCATCAGTGGTGTAGTAAGTGATACGAAAGGCCTATCGATCATTGGGGCCAATATCATGATCGATGGCACTTACGACGGCAGCATTACCGATGAAAACGGAGCTTTCCAATTTGAAACTTTTGAAGAAGGGGACGTAGTATTATTGATTTCTTACTTAGGTTATGAAACCAAAAAGATCAATGCAGCAGTATCAACACTGAACGAACTTCAGATCGAACTAAGAGAATCGGTTACTACATTAGATGCGGTCGAAGTTTCTGCCAGCACTTTCAAAGCCGGAGATAACTCCAAAATGGCTGCCTTGAAACCGCTCGACATTGTGACGACTGCCGGTTCTATGGGTGATGTCATTGCGGCTATGCGGACTTTACCCGGTGCACAGTCCAATGCGGAAGACGGACGACTTTTTATTCGCGGTGGCGATGCCCGGGAAACGAACATTTACATCGACGGGTTAAAAGTATTTTCTCCTTATACCCGGACCATCGGCGGTACGCCATCCCGGGGTCGATACTCTCCATTCCTGTTCCAAGGGGTCAGTTTTTCTACTGGAGGTTATTCTGCGGCCTTTGGCCAAGCTCTTTCGGGAATTCTGGACATGAATACGATCGACGAGCCCGACGAAACAGCAACCGAGCTTTCTTTGATGACGGTAGGAGCAGGAGTAGGCCATACCCAAAAATGGGATAGACAATCCATCAGTTTCAGTGGTTCTTATATTGATCTGGCCCCTTACAACTGGGCAGCACCTTCCAAAGCAGATTGGATCACTCCCTACCGGGGCGTTTCCGGAGAAGCTGTTTATCGCTATAAGACTAAAAACGGGTTGCTGAAAAGCTACCTGGCCAGCGAAACGAGCGGATTTAAATTGGCACGGAATACGATCGATGATCTTCAGCAGGAAGTGATCGATATTCAAAACAAGGATCTTTACGGTAACACTTCCTATAATGCCATCATTAGCCCGAAAACTTCAGTATTTACCGGGCTCAGTATTGGCCATAACGTAGACCATCTCAAAATTGACGAACAGATTAATATGCAACGACAACTGGATGGCGTTCATGCCCGGCTGGCATTAAAAACCATCATGACCGAACGCTTCATCCTCAATTACGGCGTAGACTACCTGTTCGAAAAGCATGGCCGAAAAATTATACCAAACCCTACCCAATTCCTGACGAATAACCTTTACAGTACTTTCTTTGAAACAGACTACTATTTTTCAAAAAATCTGGCCCTGAAAACAGGTGTACGAGCAGAATACAGCGCTTTGAGAAGACAAACTACCATTGACCCACGTGTGACCATCGCACAAAAACTTTCTAAAAACAGCCAACTGAGTCTGGGATACGGTAGATTCACCCAGGAAGTCGACCCGGAATTACTTTTCTACAACGATCAGCTTGTTCCCGAAAGATCCAGCCATTACCTGCTCAATTTCAACCATAAATCAGAAAAGCAAATGTTCCGGGCAGAGGCCTTTTACAAGGATTACGAAAACTTGTTACAGTATAAAAGGAGCGAATCGGGCTATTCTGAAGCCAGTAATGAAGGGAATGGTCGTGTGTACGGAATAGATCTCTTCTGGCGTGCCAACCAATTGTTCGAGAATTTTGACTTCTGGGTTTCTTACAGCTGGTTGAATCACCAACGTATCCACAGAGATTTCCCGGTCAAAGCCACTCCTCGCTATTCACCGGCACACAACCTTTCTGTTGTTTCAAAAATATGGATACCAGATCTACGGTCACAACTTGGTTTCACTTTCAACATGGCTAGTGGCCGCCCCTTTGAGAACCCCAATACGCCTGGCTTTCTCAATGAACGCTCGGGCCTGTTCAAGAGTATCAACCTAAGTTGGGCTTACCTGATCAGCCAGCAAAAGATCCTCTTTGTATCGGTTTCTAACCTAACTGGATTTAAAAATGATTTCGGCTACGAATACGGATCGGCTAGGAATGAGAACGGCCTTTATCCCGGCCGGTTGATCCGGCCCAACGACGACCGGTTTTTCTTCGCCGGTTTTTTCTGGACCATCAGTCGCAATAAATCGAAAAATCAATTGAATAATTTGTAGCAAGACACTGGACGCTAGACACTAGATTTTGTGTGTGATTGATCCCGGTTACAATCGGGAGAAAGTTTTGTGTGTCAAAACATTAATTGAATTAAACAACTTATAAAATTTAATAATTATGAAAAACATTATGCTAACATTAACCTGGTTATTTTTCACTACAATTATCGCATTTGGACAATCCAAGTACGAAAGCAGTATGCAAAAAGCCTTTGAATTATGGGAGGATGGTAACACTCAGCAAGCTAGTGCATTATTCGAAAGAATAAGTCAGGCCGAAAAGGACAATTGGATACCGCTTTACCACGCCGCCAATGTATTAATTTCGTCTTCCTTTGCTGTAGAAGATCCGGTGCAAAGAAACAATATGCTTGAAAAAGCTAAATCCTTCATTGCAGAAGCACACAACCGCTCAGCAGACAATTCCGAATTGTTGACTTTGGAAGGCTTATTGTATACTGCCTACGTAACCATGGATCCTCAGACCTACGGGATGACCCATTCTCCTAAAATTATGGAATTACACGAAAAGGCAATCCAACTCGATCCTGAGAACCCCAGAGCACACTTAAATAAGATCCAGTATGCTATGGGGACTGCCCAGTTTTTTGGCCAGGACATAACACCTTTGTGTGAGCAAATGAAAGAAATTATTCCTAAATTCGAGAACCGAATTACAGAGACACTTTTTGCCCCTAGTTGGGGTGTAGAAAATGCTAAACAAATAGTAACAAATTGCAATGAGTAATCCTTACAGGAGTTTAAAGCAAGCAGTAATGGTGGTTGCCGCCATTTGTGTGGTAATCATCATTCTCAATTATATTTTAAATGGAAGAATGACCTGGCAAATGGCTGGCGCTACTGCCTTATATAGCATGTACTATGGTTTTCCGTTAACCATCCTGAATGGCCAACTATTTGCTTACCTCGACAAGGTATCACCTTGGGAGGAAAAACCACGGAGAAGGGCTTATCAGGGTGTGATGGGTTCCGTAGCAGTAACGATGTTGACTTTGATCATGCTGAATTTCATTTTATGGTCCCTTATTCAAGGAAACAGTATTAGCGTTTTATGGCTGAAGGAAAACCGCAGTTTTTATGTTACGGCCCTGGTCATTACGGTTGTAGTGACGACAACTTTACACGCCATCGGATTTTTCAAAGAAGTGCAACGCGAAAAACAAGTAAACGCTCAGCTCCGGCAAGAAAAATTATTAACGGAGCTAAGCGCTCTGAGAGCTCATTTAGATCCTCATTTCTTATTCAATAGTTTCAATGTTTTGTCGGGACTCATAGAAGAGGATAAGGAAAAAGCACAGGAGTTCCTCAGCGGTTTATCAAAGATATACCGCTATATTCTGGAACAGCGCAATGAGCACACTAGTACGGTGGCGGAGGAACTTAGCTTTGCCCAACAATACTTACACTTACAGAAAATGAGGTTTGAAGACAGCATCCATTTGAAGACCGCGATCAGCCCGGAAGCTTTAGACAGGAGAATTCCTTCGCTGAGCTTACAATTGTTGTTGGAGAATGCTTTGAAACACAACGGATTTGATGAATTGGAGCCGCTGGACATTCGCATCAAGGAAGAAGCCGACACCTTATTAGTAAGCAATAACCGTAAAGCCAGAAAAAACATTTCCACAGCCGGTAACGGGATTGGGCTGCAAAACATACGGGATCGCTATGCCCTTTTGACCGATAAAAAGCCGGAAGTGGAAGCCAAAGATGATTCGTTCACCGTAAAATTACCATTGATTTGATACGCACTGTAATTGTCGAAGACGAAGGGGTAGCCGCCAGAAAACTACAAGCCATGCTGGAAAAAGAAGGGATGGAGGTGATCGCCAGCCTTAAATCCAACCGGGCATTACAAAACTTCATGAGCAGTAGCGATCCCCCCGACTTGTATTTCATGGATATTCACCTTAGTGATGGTATTGTTTTTGAAACACTACAATCTTTGACCATAAAGACTCCTATCATTTTCACGACCGCCTATGATGAATTTGCCATCCGGGCCTTCAAGCAAAATAGTGTTGATTACCTATTAAAACCGGTTGACAAAACAGAGTTAAAGGCTGCTTTGGCAAAGTTTAATGATCTATTTCAAAAAGAACCGCAAGTAGATCTCAATGCAGCGATCAGTCAGTTGCTCAATAATCATAAGGAAGACTACCGGGAGCGGATCAAGGTAAAAGTAGGAGATCGCCTTCGTAGCATAAAAATAGAAGAAGCGGCTCTTTTCTACAGTGAATCCAAGATCACTTTTGTCTTAACGGCTGTTGGGAGGGCCTATCCCATCGACCAATCGCTGGAACAGATCTCGGGAGAGTTAGACCCAAAGCGCTTTCACCGGGTGAACCGCAGCCAAATCGTCAATATCGATTTTATCGATGATGTTATTGCTTATTCGAATAGCCGCCTTAAAGTTTTGCTGAACAACACTACCGATCACGAGATCATTGTCGCAAGAGAACGGGTGAAGGGATTTAAGGCCTGGTTGGGGTAGTAGAGAGATTTCATACGACTGGAAGAAAAAGATGCCGGCGAGACGATCACGGATCTAAAGTTCAACAAGACTACCCCTTCGATCGTATTTGGCTGGGATGTCAGGCCAGGTAAAAAGGGTGATACTTGGATGTTACGGACGAATTTGCGCTATGCTCCTTTCCTGGACATTGAGCATAATTCTAAAGTATTGAGTTTACAACACCTGGAGTTTAATTTCATTCAACTGGTGATCTATCCGCAACGAAGAAAATTAAGCAAGAAATTGAAGTAAGCGCTATATTTTCTGACAAAAAGTTATTTTTAGTGGTCAAATCAAAATCAAGGATAATCAATGAAAACCTTTAAGACCATCATCCTGCCTATTTTCCTGGCAACACTGTGGATCAGCCTTTCCGAATTTGTCAGAAATGAATTTATATTAAAAATGTATTGGACGAATCATTACGAGAAGATGGGCCTGGTCTTCCCCTCTGAGCCCATTAACGGAATAGTCTGGGGCATTTGGTCTTTAGTGTTCGCGGTTGCCATCTATATCATGGCGGAGAAATTCTCTTTGTGGCAAACCACCTTTTTGGCCTGGCTGGTTGGGTTTGTGATGATGTGGCTGGTTACCGGGAATTTGGGGGTATTACCCTTTGGTATATTGATTTATGCAGTACCGCTTAGTGTATTAGAAGCTTTTTTGGCTGCCTTTATTATTACTAGACTTTTGACGCTAGACTCTAGAAGTTAGACTAAAAATTCTAACTAAT
>CAZHNG010000101.1:0-18900 GCA_964533785.1 uncultured Saprospiraceae bacterium
GGATTAACGAAGTACAGTATAAAATTTGCCCCTTGTAGCCGTTTGATGATCCCGCCGAACAAGTCTATTAAACATCCAGCCAATCATCACCTTCAATTGACTGGTTTCAGGCTTATCGCCAACCCCCCGCCTTCAGCTAAGGTGAAAGACTTGGAAATTTCACTAGTAATCGTCATTTCCTCTATCTCTATAGCCAAAGGATTATTCTTAAAGTGAGCCGCTTCCCCGTCTCGGTAGATAACCGCCTGGAACTCCTTACCTGCCGGAAGAAAATCAAAACTTATATCCACCTTTCTTTTTTGTTCATCCGTAATGCTGCCAAGAAACCAATTACCCGTGTTCTTTTCTTCTCTGGCGATCGTGACGAAATCTCCTACCGCTCCATTTAGTACAACCGTTTGTTCCCAATCTACACCCACATCCCGGATAAACTGAAAAGCGGGTTGTCCCTCGTAGTGCTCCGGCAAGTCGCATGCCATTTGGATTGGACTGTAAATGACTACGTACAAAGCCAATTGCTGAGCTAAAGTCGTGTTTATTTGGTTATTGGGTTTATCTTTTAAAGAAGTCTCAAAGACGCCGGGTGTAAAATCGATCGGTCCGGCAAGCATACGGGTAAACGCAATGATGGGTAAATGTTCGGGCGGATTACCGCCGTCACTCGCCCAGGCGTTGAATTCCTGTCCGCGCAGCCCCTCCCTGGCAATAGCATTCGGGTAGGTACGCCTGATGCCGGTTGCCTTTATGGGCTCATGCGCATTAATTGCGATATCGTATTCTGCGGCCGTTTCCAATACTTTCCGGTAATGATTGACCATCCATTGGCCGTGATGGTATTCTCCCTTTGGAATAACCTTTCCAACATAACCGGTTTTAACCGAATGAATGCCATGCCTTTTCATCAATGCATAAGCCGTATCCAATTGTTGCTCATAAGTCCTGGGAGCAGCGGAGGTTTCGTGGTGCATAATGATTTCCACACCTTTTGAGTTGGCGTACTCCACTACTTTTTCCAGATCATAATCCGGATAAGGAGTGATAAAATCAAAAACCCCTTCCCGATCTTCAAACCCGATCCAATGTTCCCAGCCTGTATTCCAGCCTTCTACCAATACTCCGCCGATGCCATTTTCTGCAGCAAAATCGATGTAACGCATGGTATTTTCGGTTGTCGCTCCGTGATTACCATGGGGCTGAGCTCCCGAAGTGAAGGTGTTCATATCCTGAGATCCTGCGTAATCCCAGGTAGAACGGCCCAAATGCATTTCCCACCAAATACCTACGTATTTCATTGGCTTAAACCAACTCACATCTCCCAGTTGATTAGGCTCGTTCAGATTGAGTATCAATTTAGATGCGATCAGGTCTTTTGCAGCTTCCGCGATTTGGATGGTTCGCCACGGTGTTTTAAAAGGTAAAGCGCGCTTGACTTTATGCTCCACCCTTTCTGAGCCCACCAGAACACTGGTCATGGAAAGGTTGTCCGGATCAACTTTCAGGGTCATTCCGGCATAATCGGTAAGGTCAGCTTCGTGAAAACTGAGATGTAGGCCGTCTTCGGCGCGCATGGTAAGGGGCGTATTAACAGCATTAAACGGAATATGGGTTTGCGCCAGATCGGGATGATTACGTTTTGCTATGGCATCGATGGCGGAAAATTTAGAAGTGTTGTACAAGTGTTCGTAAATATCCCAATCACCTGGCAACCACCAGCAAGTATGATCGCCCGTAAGCCGGAACTGGGTATTTTCTTCTAAGATCAATAGTGTATCCAGGCCTTCCTGCTCAGGAAACTCATAGCGAAAACCTACTCCGTCGTCATAAGCCCGGAAGTAAATGTTCAATCGTCTGTTGGGGGCTGCCTGTTCTTCGAGTTCTACTATCAATTCCTGGTAAGCATTTTCCACCATCCGCTGCTCCCCCCAGGGCATTTCCCAGTTTTCCCGAAATTCCCGAAGGCTGGTCCCCTTTAACTGAAGGCCATTGGACAAAGGGTTTTGACCAATAAGATCAAAGCCCAGGGTAGAGCTGTCAATTACCACCGCATCCTGATGTCTAACCAGGTACATCGGTGTCCCTCCATCATCCAAAAAAAATTCAATGGTATTTACCGATGAGGGAGAAGTGACCTTGGTTTCCATAGATCCTTGTTCACAAGCAAAAAAGGTTAACAGGATTGCGAAAGCAATAAGCCCGGAATAAAATCTAATCATTATACTTTTGAGAATACAGGATTTCATATCATTTAAAATTATTGCGTAAAATTGAAATCTCCCTCTACTCAGGAGGTATTGACAATCGAATTCAGAAATAACCACCAAAGCACTAGCAAGCAGAAAAAGAAAGACTAATTAAGATAACAAATACCAGATTGCCCCACCTTTACTGCCGGATTTGAGTGTAAAAGGTTTGAGTGTGAACATAACATAAATTATAATGCTCGACTACTTACTTATTCTAACTTCAATGCTTCATACTTTTTAAATAAAGAGTAATCTATCGCTTCTACTTTTTCCTGATAGGCTTTAAAATCATGCTCAAAAAACCGGTTGATGCGTTCCAGTGTATTGGCTAGCTGATCGTGGAAATGTTGCATCGCATATTTTGCAGCCTGATTTGGAGCACCATCGGAAGCCAAAAGGTACCGGTATGCCGCTGACATGCTGGAGTTCAACAACCCAGGAGTTCTGACAATCCCTTTGGTATCTGGTGGATCCATATACAGATGCTGCAACGTTTCTATACTATCTTGCAACGTTTTTCCCATTTCAGCAATGGCTTTTTTGGTTGAATCGGGAACATAAGCCAGAGCCTCCCCTACCCTTTTGATGGTCTTTTTCGTTTCTTTAAGCCGGTCAAAAGCTTGGGTAGCCATTTTGGCTTTTTCCGCAAATGCTTCGTAGGCCACGGCTTTGGCTTTCATCGCCGATAGATCACTATCCAGGCGCGGGTCAGCCAATACCTTTACCATCGTAGAATCTTTGTGATCCCCGTAGGAAAAAACGAGTTTGTAGGTACCGGGAAGGACTTCCATTCCACTCGGCAAATTCGAACCCGGCCGGGGATCTGAATGAGAAGGAAAACGAAATCCGTCCTTCCGCAAATTCCAGGTAATACGATTTATTCCTGTGTCCAATTCGGTACTGTAGTTACGTATTATTTCATTATCCGCATTCATTACTTCGACTTTCACTTTCATTTTCTTCTTTCCTTCCGCATTCTCCTCTTTTCCTTCACCATTTGGTTTCACCCAAAGGGTCAAGCGCGCTCCTGAAGGCCGATTATCACCGATGAATTCTGCATCTGCAACAAAGCGGATACCATCATAAGAACGGTATTCAGCTAAATAAGCGTCGGGGGCGGGAAAAGCTTTAAAGGCTTGCTCCAGCACCTTTCCTTTTGTTTTGGCCAATTCACGGAAAGGCCGAATATCATCAAGCACCCAAAAAGAGCGGCCGAAAGTACCTACAATAAGGTCGTGTTCTCTGGGATGAATTTTCAGATCAGACACCTGGACCGCCGGAAATCCATTCATCCAATGGTTCCAATTGGTTCCTCCGTCAACGGAAAAGTACAGGCCGCGATCGGTTCCCAGCCATAACAGCCCAGGTTCTTCAGGGTCCTGAACAACGGATAAAACAAAGCCATCGACTTGTTCCTCGTCTACGATTCTTTTAAAGGATTGCCCGTAGTCTTTTGTATGGAATAGCATGGGCCTGAAATCATTACGACGGTAATCATTGACGACGACAAAAGCTTCGCCGGCATTTTCACGTGAAACTTCGATCTGCGGTATCCAGCTCCCTGCTTTGGCAGCCGGCAATTTGCCGGCCAGATTGGTCCAGCTTTTACCGCCATCTCTGGTGAACTGTAAATTTCCGTCATCCGTTCCCACCCAGATCACATTTTCATCGACCGGACTGGGAGAGATGGCAATAATGGTGGTGTGATTTTCGGCTTGCGTATTATCAATGGTAAGTCCTCCGCTCTCGTGTTGCTTCTGTTTAGTTGTATCATTTGTCGTTAGATCGGGAGAAATAACTGTCCAGCTGTCACCGCAATCCATACTTTTGTGCAGGTATTGACTACCGTAGAAAATACCACAATCGTGAAAGGGGTTTTGTGCAAATGCAGCATTCCAATTAAACCGGAGTCGCTTGCCTTCCGGATGAAAAGGTTTGATAAACTTTGATTTGCCCGTTTCCTTATCTACATACCCCAGGTTTCCTCCTTGGGACATGGCGTAAACATAACGGCTATTATCCGGCCGGAAGGAAACATCGAATCCATCGCCAAAATATACTTCTTGCCAGTCGTAATTCCGAATACCACCGGGCTTTAGAACATAAGCAGGTCCTACCCAGGACCCGTTATCCTGCATCCCTCCGCCAATATTATAAGGAAAACCCATGTCATAACTAACGTGGTAAAATTGGCCTACTGGGATATTGGAAACAAACCGCCAGCTTTCTCCCCTGTCCCTGCTGATATTTAGCCCACCATCATTTCCTTCAATGATGTAATTAGGGTCTTCGGGATGAACCCAAAAAGCATGATGATCAGGATGAACAGCCTTAGTACCCGAATAAGGTAGAATTACGGAGAACGTTTTTCCTCCGTCTTCACTTCTTGAAACCAAAGAGTAAAGACTATAAACCCGGTTTTCATTCTTGGGATCCACAAAAATATCAGAATAATAAAAGGGCCGGTTACCGATTCCCTTTTCGGCTATTTTTTTCCAGTTGCGCCCTCCATCGGTGGATTTGTACAAAGCATTTTCCTTAGCCTCTACCAAAGCATATACAATATTGGGCGAAGAAGGAGCAATGGCCAATCCCATCCGCCCAAGCTCTCCTTCGGGTAGCCCATCCTTACTCGTTCTTTTCTCCCAGGAATTTCCTCCATCGTAGGTTACATACATTCCCGACCCAGGACCTCCTGAATTAAAAGTCCAGGGTTTACGCCCAAATTCCCACATGGCGGCAATAAGTTTATTGGGGTTTTTTGGATCTGTTACTAAATCTGCTATCCCTGTATTTTCATCGACGAAAAGGATCTTTTTCCAGTTCTTACCACCATCAGTAGTACGGTATACGCCGCGTTCTTTATTGGTTCCCCAAACGGCTCCTAAAACACCAGCATAGACAACATCGGGATTGTCGCGGTGTATAATAATCCGGTGAATATTTTGGGTGTTTTTCAACCCCATCATTTTCCACGTTTTTCCACCATCTATACTTTTGTAGATTCCCCCGCCTGTGTTATGAGAATTACGTGGATTTCCTTCTCCCGTTCCCACCCAAATTTCCTGTGGATTTTTTTGGTTGATCTTGATTGATCCTATTGCTTGCAAGGGTTGATCATCAAAGATAGGTTCCCAGCTGATACCGCCGTTGACTGATTTCCAAACCCCGCCAGAGGCTGCTCCTGCGTAGATAATGTCAGAGTCACTTAAGTCAACATCAATAGTCGTTATTCTTCCACTCATCCCAGCAGGCCCTATATTCCTGATCTGCAGTCCCTTCAATTGCTCAGTATTGATCTGTTGAGCGGTTAGCTGTATCGCCAAGATGAAGCATAAACTCACCACCCCTCCAAAATATTTTAGCATGTCCGTTTTATTTTAATTTAACAAACTTATATCCTTAAGTACACTGTAACATAAGTTTCTTGGTGTTTTGAACCACCGGGTTTTTGTCCAAATCGAGGCGCGGCGGAGCCTCGGGGCCATAGTCCCGAAGGCGAGCACGTAACGAAGAGTTGGACGAAAAGACGGCTTCAAAATGCAAAGAAATTTGTGTTACAGTGTATTAAGTAGTTAAGATACACAATATTTGGTTTTAACCAATAGTGTTATTCTCCTTCTAAGGAAACAGCAAAGGTAAGAGCTTTCATCAGAGAAAGCGGGCAATATTCACAGTAGAGAATAGAATCGTACGTAGTAAACAGGGTACTACTTGAACTAATATCAAAAAATCGTTTTGTGGAAGGTGTTATCCGTGCTTGAATTGATCTTTCATGGTGGGAAAATGTTGGCCCTCTTTTTATTTGACAGCAGAATAAAACCTCTTTTACCGTTAAGCCGCTACTGCGTATTTCTGGATATAAAAATTCGCATCCTGGATTGTTTCGATAGCTTCTGCTTCTTCCGGTGTCAAGTAAACGTTAAACGAATGCTCTATATCTGCGATAAGTAGCAAGAGGTCTACAGGATCAAGTTGTAAATCATCCCTCAATTTGGTATAGGGATAAATGCGGGAACTTGGTACATGTAGTTTCCAACTGATTAATGAGATCAAACGATCTTGGGTGTTTTGATAGTTTCTATCCTCCATATTCACAAGGTTAACTTCATAATAACGTTTTAAAGAACGTCTGAACCTCCTTATTGGTTGCCAGGCGGCAGTCAAATGAGAATAAAATTTTTACTTTGTAGGGAGAAAAATTTTCTAAACAAATTTCATGGAATAATCCGGGTTGATCTTTCCCTTTTTGATACTTTCCAACTTACGACGGATCAATCGTTTTTTTACTGGTTTCAGGTATTCCAAAAATAAAACCCCTTCAATATGATCATATTCATGCTGAATTACCCGTGCGTTCATCCCGGTAAAAACTTCCTCGTGGGTATTAAAGTCTTCATCCTGGTAACGCAGCTTTATTCTAGGCTGGCGCATAACTTCACCGGTAATTTCCGGAATGCTCAAACAGCCTTCTTCGTACGGCCATTCTTCGCCTTCTTCTTCCATTAATTCCGCATTGATAAAGGCCCTCTTAATACCCTGGCCTTCTTCTCCTTCTTCCATCATAGGAATAGAATTCACAATAAACAAACGGATAGGTAAACCGATCTGGGGAGCCGCCAATCCCACTCCTTTCGCGTTCTCGAGGGTTTCCCACATATTTTGTATCAATTGCTCTAAGTCAGGATAATCCGCATCGATCGGCTTTGCTTTTTTGCGTAATACCGGCTGACCGTAGGCATAAATTGGCAATATCATAAGCCTTTATGGTTTCTTTGTTCTTCTAAATATCGTTGTAAGATCAGTACAGCACTGACTTTGTCGACGAGGGCTTTGTCCCGTCTCTTCTTCTTTTTTACACCGCTTTGTAAAATGATCTCTTTAGCATCAACAGACGTGAATTGTTCATCCTGCCTTGCGATGCTCAGATCCGGAAATAATTTACTCATCCGTTTAATAGCTTGTTCAATCTGTGGTTCCAGCGACGTCGGGGTTCCATCTTTATGCAATGGCTCTCCAATCACCAGGGTAGCCACTTCTTCCTCACCGAGATAGCGCTCCAAAAACTCGAATAGCTGGTCAGTTGCGATGGTATCCAAACCATTTGCGGTCAATTGCAGAGTGTCGGTCACTGCAATTCCACACCGTTTCACCCCATAATCTATAGCTAAGATCCTTGACATTGATTACAAATTATACCCTACATCCATATTAATAATCATAGCACTGTGAGCAATGATCAAAACTGCGATCCCATACCGCAAAATGAATCATAATTTACATATGGCTTAATACTACTTTATCCCTTTGAAGATAAATCCTTAGTATCGAATTTTTTAATTCATAATTAACCTGGTTATAAGGGTTATTTTGGTTATGCGGTTATAGATAATGAAGCCTTCTTGTCACTATCCAATGAAATTTATACCGACGTTGAAGTAGTTTGGGAATCCAAACCATTTTCAAATACGGTATATACTGATCTAAGTAGGTTTGGGGAAGTCCCAAACCACTTCGTGTCAAGTATAGATGGTGTTTTGATAATCAATTCACCGAATAACGACAGTTGTAGTGACAAAAACGTTTCGTCATCCATAACCGATATTTTCTTATTTATGAGACGAATTTAAGAATTCCCTTTTCTTTAAGACGACAAAGTAGAATTAATAAAGACACTTTAATCCTTTTGATAATACACCACCGAACAATTCTGCTCCGTGAATATTTCATTGGCTACTTTCTGAATATTTTCAGCACTTACCCCTTTATAATAATCCAATTCCAGGTTGATAAGTTCCGGCTTTTCCAATAGTTCAAAAAAAGCTAAATTAATGGCTTTGTTCAAAATGTTTAGTTCCGAAAAGATCAGCGTACTTTCTACTTTGTTCTTCCATTTCTGGAGTTGATAATCAGAAATAGGTTCATTTTTTAGTTTTTCAAGCTCTTGCCAAATGGCTGCTTCCGCCTTTTCAATAGCTACGCCTTCTGATAGCTTACCCTCAATGATCAACAAGCCCGGATCGATCGTCCCGTTAATATAACAATCGATATGTGAAAAAAGCTGTAATTCCTTGTATAAATGCCGGTAAAGTTGCGAAGAAGGACCGTTGCAAAGAATATCCGATAAGAGATCAGTAGCGTAAAAATCATCATCTCCCCTTCCGCAGGTGTGAAATACCAGGTACAGCGCTTCCGCCGGAACCTTTGATCTATGATATCGCCGTTGGGCTTGTAACTGAATGGGTTCTTTCGGTAAAGCTCTTTTGTAGCCCTGGCCGGAGGGGATATCCTCAAACCACTTTTTTACTAAACCTAAGGTTGGGTTCACATCGACATTCCCCGCTATAGTCAAGATCGCGTTGTTAGGTTGATAGAACCTACGATAAAATTCCTTTACCTCCTGCATGGTGGCCTCCTCTATATGTAAAGGGGCTTTACCGATCGTTGGCCACTTATAAGGATGTACTTTGTAAGCAAGATCAGCGATCTGATGCCAAACATCACCGTAGGGCTGGTTAAGACAATTTTCTTTAAACTCTTCGATCACGACCTTTTTTTGCACATCCAGCGCTTCTTCGTTGAAGTTAAGACTAAGCATTCTGTCGGACTCCAGCCACAATGCCGTTTCAATATTCTCTGCCGGCAACACTTCGTAAAAATTGGTGATATCGTTGGTCGTAAAGGCATTGTTCTCTCCTCCTGCTTCCTGAATGGGCCCGTCAAAATTGTCAATATTTTCCGAACCGCTAAACATCAAATGTTCGAATAAATGAGCAAAGCCCGTTCGCTCCGGCGATTCATCCCTGGCTCCCACATTATACAATAGGTTAACCGCCGCCAAAGGGGTGCTGGCATCCCGGTGAATGAGCACTCTCAAACCATTGGACAATTGGAATCTCGAATACTGGATCACGTTATCTAAAAATTTAGGTTGCAAATAAATAGATGTTAGATGTATTGCCCCTTTAACTTAAAGGTATTTTGATCACTTATTTACTATTTTCTCTAAGCGTAAACCACCAAAATTCCTCAAAGTTTCATCTATCCTACAAATATCACTAATTCATGCCCGGGCAAACCTTTAAACTTCATCAACATGAGAAGAAATTACATCTTGGCTCATCGGCAAAGCCGGGCTTTATTTTTAAAAATAGGATTGGTGCTTGCATTAAGTGCCGTAGTCCTCGCCTTTCGGTGGAGTATTTCACTCGATAACAACTACCAAAATGAAGATACTATTGAAGAGGATACCTTCTTTGAAGTAATACCACGTACACGGCACCAGCAAAAGAAACCGTTACCACCCCCGCCTCCACCGACTAATCAAGAGGTATTACCTCCGAAACTCAATCACGCTTTTGCCAAAGCATTGGTACCCGAAAAAATTGAAGCCCTTGATTTCGACTGGGAAGCCGACGCTCAGTCCCAAATGGAAGCTACAATGGAAGAAATTCCCCCTCCTCCTATTCCTGAAGAGAAAGACGAAGCGCCTCCCTTTTTCAAAATCGTCGAAGAAATGCCGGTTTTTGGCCCTTGTGCCGGTGTCTCCGCTAAAAAAGACCGGAAAGTGTGTTCCGACCGGGCCATTATGACTTACTTATCAGCACATATTAAATATCCGGCTATTGCCAGGGAAAACGGCATAGAAGGTACGGTGGTCATCCGTTTCATTATAGATAAAACCGGGAATGTAACACAGGCGGAAATTATCCGTGATATCGGCGGCGGATGTGGAAATGAAGCGTTGCGAGTTGTCAGACAAATGCCTCAGTGGCGCCCTGGGATCCAACGGCATCAAAAAGTGAACGTTCAGATGAGCCTACCGGTAAAATTTCAGCTGAATTGAATCCTGAAATTAACAGGTGCTGAATGCTACCGGTAGTTTTCGACAACAGCGAAAAGGGTTCTTCCAATCAACTTGATTAAGGAGACCCTTTTCCAATTAATGGAAAAGTATCAATTCATAAGGTTGAATAATACAGGATTCAAATCGTGATTTTGTATTTTTGTGCATGGATTGAACAAATTGACATTTAGAAATAGATTTTTATGGCAAAACCAGACTTTAGAAAAATCAGCCCGATAGACAGAAAAAAACCAAATGAGTCTGGAGATTATTCCCACAATGCCCCACCCTGGGTAACAGCCGAAGGTATTACCGTTTCACCAAAATACAATAGCAAAGAACTAGACGGCATAGAATATCTTCACTCTGCGGCTGGTATACCACCGTTTCTTAGAGGGCCTTACAGCACCATGTACGCCGGCCGCCCCTGGACTGTACGTCAATATGCAGGTTTTTCGACGGCTGAAGAAAGCAATGCCTTTTACCGGCGCAACCTGGCCCAGGGACAAAAAGGACTTTCGGTAGCCTTTGACCTTGCCACCCACCGGGGGTACGATTCTGACCATCCAAGAGTTCCGGGTGACGTGGGGAAAGCAGGAGTCGCAATCGATACGGTAGAAGACATGAAGCTGCTCTTCGACCAGATCCCTCTGGATAAGATGTCGGTTTCTATGACCATGAACGGCGCGGTCATACCCGTTATGGCCTTTTACATTGTAGCCGCGGAGGAACAGGGTGTTGCGCCAAACCAATTAAGCGGAACGATCCAGAATGATATCTTGAAAGAGTTCATGGTGAGAAATACCTATATCTATCCCCCGCTTCCATCCATGAGAATTATTGGTGATATTTTTGCCTACACTGCGCAAAATATGCCGAGATTCAACTCGATAAGCATAAGCGGTTATCACATGCATGAAGCAGGAGCTCCGGCAGACATAGAGCTTGCCTATACCCTGGCGGACGGTCTGGAATACGTACGGACCGGTTTAGAAGCCGGGTTGAAAATAGATGCCTTCGCCCCTCGTTTATCCTTCTTCTGGGGAATTGGGATGAACTTCTTTATGGAAATTGCCAAAATGCGAGCTGCCCGTTTGCTCTGGGCTAAGATCATCAAAAGTTTTAATCCGCAGAACCCTAAGTCAATGGCGCTTCGTACCCATAGTCAAACTTCTGGATATAGTTTAACCGCACAACAACCGTTCAATAATATTACCCGTACTTGTTTGGAAGCTTTAGCTGCTGCTTTCGGAGGAACCCAGTCTTTACATACCAATTCACTCGACGAAGCGATCGCCCTCCCCACAGATTTTTCTGCGAAGATCGCAAGGGATACGCAGTTATACCTGCAAAAGGAAACCAATATCACCAAAGCAGTAGATCCTTGGGCCGGTTCTTATTACGTCGAAAGTCTTACCCGGGAGCTCGCAGAAAGAGCTTGGAAACTGATCGAAGAAGTAGAGCACCTCGGTGGTATGGCCAAGGCCATTGAGGAAGGCATTCCTAAAATGCGGATCGAAGAAGCTGCGGCTCGTAAACAAGCCAAAATTGATGCTGGTAAGGAAAAAATTGTGGGCGTAAACATTTTTGAATCCGGTGAGAATAAAGAAATTGAGTTATTAGAAGTAGACAATTCAAAAGTAAGAACTTCCCAAATTCAAAGATTGAAAGAAATAAAAGCCGGCAGAGATGAAGGCGCGGTAAATTACGCTTTGGAAGCACTTTATCAGGGGGCTAAAGGAAATGGCAACTTGCTGGAGCTGGCAGTGGAAGCGGCCAGACACCGAGCAACACTGGGTGAAATATCGTCGGCAATGGAAAAACATTTTGGTCGTTTTACCGCGACAAACCGTACCATTTCCGGTGTATATTCCAAGGAAATTAGTACGGACGAAGCTTTTAAAGAAGCTAAAGCGTTAACGGATGAATTTGCGGAAATTGAAGGCAGACGGCCGCGAATTATGATCGCAAAATTAGGGCAGGACGGCCACGACCGCGGCGCAAAAGTTATTGCTACCAGTTTTGCCGACCTGGGATTTGATGTGGATATAGGCCCTTTATTCCAAACCCCCGAAGAGGCTGCCCGCCAGGCCGTGGAAAATGACGTCCATATTTTAGGCATTTCTTCATTAGCAGCCGGCCATAAAACACTCGTTCCCGAAGCTATCGAAGCCTTAAAACAATTCGAAAGGGAAGATATCATGGTTATTGTCGGGGGCATCGTTCCGGAACAGGATTATGACTACCTCTTTGAAAAAGGAGTAGTAGGCATTTTTGGCCCCGGAACAAAGATTGCCTCGGCCGCTATACAGATATTAAAAGCCCTGATCCGTCAGTATTCTGATTAGAGCTTTTTAATTCTGTTGTACCTTAATGGCAACAGTCAACGCTTCAGGGAGCGTGATCGTATCCCCATCTTTTAGTTGATCCACCAAATCCAGTTTAGTAGCCAGCGTCTCGCTGGAGATGTAGTCGCTAAACTGTTCAACAGCAGGAACAATAAGCTCGTGCTTCTCCAGCTCAATTACAATTCTGTCTGTCAGTTCAAGCCCTTTATCCTTACGAATATTCTGTATCCTGTTAACGAGCTCCCTTGCCATACCTTCAGCCCGCAGGCTGTCGTTCAAGGTAATATCAAGAGCAACGGTGATCTCATTATCATTAGCGACCTGCCAGCCGGGAATATCCTGTGTTGTGATCTCAAAATCTTCAGCAGTGAGTTCAAAGGACTGCTCATCGATCGTAAGGGTATATTGACCACTTTTTTCAATGTCTGCTATTTGCTGCTGATCGAATTGTCCAATGAGTTTAGCCGCCGCTTTCATGTGTTTTCCTAGACGTTTGCCCAGCGTTTTGAAGTTCGGTTTGATCTTCTTCTTGATGATGTTATCCTCATCAGTGACGTATTCAATTTCTTTTACATTGACTTCTGCAAGGATGATATCTTTGACTGCCTCCACTTCCTCCTTGAAGGTATTGTCCAAGACGGGAAGTAATATCTTTTGTAGTGGTTGCCGTACATTGATCCTTTCCTTTTTGCGCAGAGAGAGGACCAGAGAAGAAATACGTTGCGCATAATCCATTTTTCTTTCCAGGGCCGTATCAACTTCAGCTTCGTCTGCTTCCGGAAAATCAGATAAGTGTACCGATGCGTGCTTTTCTTTTTGGGTGACCTGATTGAGGTTTTGGTACAACCAATCGGCAAAGAAAGGTGCAACGGGTGCCATTAATTTGGCAACGACTATCAAACAATCATAAAGCGTCTGGTAAGCCGCTAATTCGTGCTTGTCGTAGGTTTCGCTCCAAAATCTTTTGCGATTCCGGCGAACGTACCAGTTACTGAGGTCATTATCAACAAAATTTTGAATACTGCGCGTTGCATCCGTTGCTTCGTAATCAGCATAATCTTTTCTGACCGTTTTGATCAAGGAATTGAGTTTGGACAATATCCAGCGGTCTATTTCCTCTCTTTCTTCAAAGGGAACGGATTCCTCGGCGTATTTGAAATTACAAAGATTCGCGTACTGGGCGAAAATACCGTTGTAAGTATGAAAAATGGGGCGGAAGAACTTTTTACGAACTTCATCTACGCCTTCAAGATCAAACTTTAGATTGTCCCAGGGTTGAGCATTGGAGATCATATACCACCTGACCGCATCTGCACCAAATTGGCCGATCGCCTCGAAAGGGTTCAC
Source organism: uncultured Saprospiraceae bacterium (assembly GCA_964533785.1). Taxonomy (GTDB): domain Bacteria; phylum Bacteroidota; class Bacteroidia; order Chitinophagales; family Saprospiraceae; genus JANQRV01. The sequence continues at coordinate 13,785 of CAZHNG010000101.1, forward strand.
TGCGTTTCCTAATCTTTTGGACATTTTCACCCCGTTCTTATCCAGTACCAGTCCATTTGAGACCACATTTTTGAACGCCACGCTGTCAAATACCATAGTAGCAATTGCATGCAAAGTATAGAACCAACCCCTTGTTTGGTCTACTCCTTCGGCGATAAAATCTGCGGGGAAGTTTCGGTCGAACTTTTCTTTATTCTCAAATGGATAATGCCACTGTGCATAGGGCATAGAACCACTGTCGAACCATACATCGATCAGGTCTTTCTCCCGATACATAGGCTGACCGTCTTTGGTTGCCAAAACGATTTCATCTATGTATGGGCGGTGAAGATCCTCAGGTATTTGCTGGCTCTTATTAAGTGCTTTATTGGCGTGATCGATTTCAGATTGCAGTTCTTCCAAAGAACCGATACATAACTCCGCTTTTCCGTCTTCCGTTCTCCAGATAGGCAAAGGTGTACCCCAAAAGCGCGAGCGGGATAAGTTCCAATCCTGCAAATTTTCCAACCACTTTCCGAACCGGCCTTCTCCGGTGGAAGCGGGTTTCCAGTTGATGGTTTGGTTGAGCTCAAACATGCGGTCCTTCAATGAGGAAGCACGGACAAACCAACTGTCCAGCGGATAATATAACACCGGTTTATCTGTACGCCAGCAATGCGGATAGTTGTGGGTGTATTTCTCAGAATGAAAAAGTTTATTCTCTTCCTTTAATTTGATTACGATATCAACGTCAACGGGACGTTCTTCCTGCTGTCCGTAATCTTTGACGTAGCGGCCGGCAAAATCGGTTACCTCTGCTACAAATTTTCCTTGTTTATCGACGAGAGGCATTGGATGGTCTTGTTCATCCTTGACGAGAAGAGGAGGAATGCCGTATTTTTTGGCTACTTTAAAGTCGTCAGCACCAAAAGTAGGAGCGATATGCACAATACCGGTACCATCTTCGGTAGAAACAAAATCACCCAGTAGCACTTTGAATGCGGGTTTGTCCGGTATAACGTAGGGTAGCAACTGTTCGTATTCCATACCTTCCAGGTCTTTTCCTTTCATTTCGGCTACGACCTTGAGGTAGGGGATCGGTTTATTGCCCGGTTTAAGATCCTCTGGTTTTAGATTGGGGTTTTCTTCCGAGAAATAAGCATTCAGGCGGTCTTTAGCTAAAATTACTTTCGCGGGCTGCTGGGTATACCGGTTGTATCCCTGTACTTTCACGTAATCTATTTTAGCTCCGACTGCCAAAGCCGTATTGGACGGCAGCGTCCAGGGAGTAGTCGTCCAGGCCAAGAAATATTCGTCCTCCGTTCCTTTGATCTTAAATTGAGCAATGGCTGAAACATCTTTAATTTCTTTGTAGGCACCAGGCATGTTCAACTCCGCAGAACTTAATCCCGTACCGGCTGCAGGGGAATAGGGTTGTATCGTATATCCTTTGTACAAAAGATCTTTATCGTATAATTTTTTCAATAAAAACCATATCGACTCGATGTAATCATTTTCATAGGTGATGTAAGGATTATCCAAGTCTACCCAATAGCCCATTTTCCGGGTAAGATCATCCCACATATCCTTGTACCGCATTACCGTTTCCCGGCACTTTTGATTGTATTCATCAACGGAAATGGTTTTACCGATATTTTCTTTGGTGATACCTAGTTCTTTCTCTACACTCAGCTCAATCGGCAGGCCATGGGTATCCCATCCGCCTTTTCGTTCAACCCGTTTTCCAAGCATAGAATGGTAACGGCAAAAAAGGTCTTTGATCGTGCGTGCGATGACGTGGTGGATACCAGGTTTACCGTTTGCTGAAGGAGGACCTTCGTAAAAGACAAAACTATTTTCCGGATCGCGTTGATCAATACTGGCTTCGAATATTTTATGCTTATCCCAAAATTCAAGAATTTCTTTGTCGATAGCTGGAAGATCTAAGGTCTTAAATTGTTGGTACATGGTTTAAATCTAGTGGGTTGGTTATTAGATATAATTAAAAATATAAAAGGTGCAATAACTAAAAAGCTCCGGCAGAAGAACAATCTGTCGGAGCTTTTTAGTTTGGCATTACTAGCACCTACAGATTGACTGCGCAATCTGGAATAATAATGCTAATAATTATGTAAACAAAATTCATCATGCAGTAAAAGTAAGACCTTTCACGAGAAAAAACAAATTCCGATTTTCTAAATCTGTCAAAATATTTCAACCACTTTGCTTCCCAGGAAAATGCAAACTAAACAGATTAACAAACTGGAACCTATATATACCAGGGCTAGGGACCCATTCTCTGCTTTGATCAAGTAGAACGATTCTGCCGTAAAAGTAGAAAAGGTGCTAAAACCGCCGCAAAAGCCGGTCATGAAGAGTAACCGGTAAGTTGGGTTTTCAAGACTACCTTTAGCACTCAACCCTAATAACATCCCCAGGATAATACAACTAATGACGTTGGCCGTCCAAGTCGCCCAAGGAAATTGAATTTGAAACGGCTGAATGATCCGCGCAATACCGTACCGGCAGATGCTGCCTATCCCCCCACCCAAGAAGACCCACCAATAGTTATACATTTGTTTGTACTAATTTTCTATTGTTTTTTTTATGAATTACAGAACGATGAAGCAACCAGGTCAGGATGGCTGCAATGCCAATTTCCAAAATTAACAAAAGGTGCAATTCTACTTTATCATGCAAGGAAAATACAAGGGAGATAAACATGATATTGACGAAGATCAAAACATAAGAGGCTTGCATATGTTCCAATCCATAGTCGACCAGCAGATGATGGATATGTCTCCGGTCAGGCTTAAAGGGGGATTGTCCACGGATGACGCGGGTCAGCATGACTCTTATTGTGTCAAATAAAGGAATGATCATAATTCCGATAGAAACGGCCGGTACTGCTTCGAATTGATATGGAGAGCCAGCCATCTCACCATTGAGCCGGATGAACTTTATAATTAAAATGGAGCTTACCAGGCCGATCAATAATGACCCCGTATCCCCCATAAATATTTTTGCCGGTGTGTAATTGTAGCGCAAGAAAGCTAAAGTCGCTCCGCTAAAGCTATAGGCTACGATTGCGATGGCATTCTCACCCACTAATTGAAACCAGGTTCCCAGTAACAAAAAAACCAGTATGCCGATACTTCCCGCCAAACCGTTAATGCCATCGATAAGATTAACAGCATTTACGATCACCAAAATAGTCAGTATCGATAACAATACACTTAAAAAGCGTGGTATTTCATTCTCCAGGCCGAACAATCCGTAAAAACTGGTTAGCTCGATATCCGATTTGAATACTAAAATAGAAGCTGCGAGAATTTCTGCGATCAATTTATTCCTGGCACTAACCGGTTGGATATCGTCTTTTGCTCCGATCAAAAACATGATAATAAAAGCACAGAGAATATACTGGAGATTCCCGAAATCTTGGTCAGGTGTCCAAAGAACAAGAGCAAAAATTGCTCCCACAAAAATGCCGATTCCTCCGAGGGATGGTGTTTTAATAGAATGCGAGCTTCTTTCATTAGGTTCGTCGTACAAACGCTTTTTCTTTGCAATAGCTATGATGTGAGGAATCGCAAAGTAAGTGAACGTAAATGCAGTGATAAAACTGAATATGAGTTCAACCATAATTGTCTCTTTATGCTCTTTGTTTCAAGAGACAAAGGTAAGAAAATTACTTATGGTTTAGTTTGAGCTTCACGCCAGGCATTCAGGTTGGGGCAGGTATCGTACATCCCATCCAGATGTACGTAAGTAGAACTAACCTTTTCCTCTATCCAGTTGGAAATGAATTCACTCTGTTTAGCGTCTTTGGCTGCCATGCGGATCTTGGCATAGTCTTGTTCCAGGCTAGCGCGGTGCGGCTCGGTTCGTGATTGCAGCATGACGATTCGAAAACCCGTTTCCCCGCGGGCATCTTTAAAGTCAAAAGGTGCCGAAACACCTCCAACCTCCATAGTATCGATGGTAAAATAAATGTCCGGATCAAGATCCCCAATTTCGAAGAAGGTATTACCAGTGACGGGGTTTTGCATACGCCCGTCATTATTATAACTTTGAACGTCCTCGCTTGAATATTGCTTTACGGCCGCAGAAAATGGAAGGGAATCCTGCACAATTAAAGTCCTGACGGAGTCCAGGTGATTCCTGGCTAATTCCAAATCATTATCTGTTATTTCAGGCCTGATCAGGATATGGCGGGTGTGGATTTGATTACCCCGTCTTTCCAGTAACTGGATTAAATGATAACCAAACTGGGTCTCCACGACCTCAGAGATCTCTCCTGGTTCCAGATTATAAGCGGCAGCTTCAAACTCCGGCACAAATTTACCTCTTTGAGCCCAGCCCAGGTCACCACCAATACGGGCAGATCCGTCGTCAGAAAATTTCCCTGCCATCTCCGCAAAGTCAATACTGTCCTGAACAATTGATTTTCTGATTTCAGTCAGCTGAGTAATAGCCTTTTCTTTCTCTACCTCGTTAACCTTGGGAAAATAAACAATTTCACCGATCTCTACTTCCGAATTAAAATACGGTAAACTGTCTTGCGGGATCTGTTCAAAAAAAGCTTTGACCTCTGAAGGCGTAATCGTGATACTTTGTAAAATAGAAGACCGTTCCCTTTGTACCAGTAAGCGGTTTTTTAAATCTTCTCTAAATTGCTCTTTAACCTCATTCACCGTTTGTCCGTAGTAGTCCTCAAATTGACTCACACTTCCTCCCATATACCCTAAGATCTGGTCAATTCTGGCATTCAACTGTGCCTCCACTTCCTCGTCCCCGACAATTACACTGTCCAGTTTTGCCTGATTCAATAATAACTTTTCTCCCATTGTTTGTGCTACTATCCGGCAACGTGCACTTTCAGGAAGTTTACCGTTCTGATCTTCCAATAAAGCATATTGCTCTTCAATTTCAGACAACAACACCAATTCTCCGCCTACCGTAGCTACTACTTTATCCACTATTTGCTTCTGAGCGAATAGTGAAGAAAAAGTAAGTAAACAAAAAGTTACGCCAATAATGTATGGTCTCATATCCTTATTTTTTAGTTTGAGGGTAAGTGTACTAGACTTTTGACGCTAGACTCTAGAAGTTAGACAAAAAATTCTAACTAATT
>CAZHNG010000102.1:0-18708 GCA_964533785.1 uncultured Saprospiraceae bacterium
GTCGAATCATTGGAGTATTGAATGATGTTGTTTTTGAGCAGTTGTGGTTCGTATCCTGCAATATTTTGTGGCAAATCCTTGATGGGAAGTGGTTTTCGCAGGAAATTATCGTGGAATACTCCCGTGAACAGGAAGTATATTGTAATCAAATAGGGTAAAATGGATTTTGGTTTAGGGCTGATTGTACCATTGAATGGATGTTGATAGCTTGCGATCCACTTCAATCCGGCAAAAACAGGAATTCCGATATAACCGATGAAAGAAACCAGGCCGATAAGTTCATGGCCGATAGTACCGGGCATAGCTTTGAATAATACAATCGTGACTATCCGCAGAAAATTGGCCAGGATCACAAGCAATAGCGTAAAGCCCAGCCACATCATAACTTGCCGGCCAGCCATATATTTTTTGCGGGATCTTTCGAATACCGCGATCAAAAAAAGACAAAAGAGCAGGCCGGTATGGAAGAAACTCAGGCCCATACATACTTCGCTCACCGTAAAGTCGATTCCCTCATAATGTAAAACGTTGCCGTTAGCTTCAATACCTGGCCGTAACAAAGAGAGGGCTTTTGCAGCCTGATTGGTTTGGAATAGACGGATCGGAAAGCTAAAGGTGTTGAAGAAATACTGACTGAATGGTGTAAGTAATATTATGCCAAAAACAGGAGGATAGTTGATGCGACCATAGTTGTGTTCTATCAGGAAAAGTAAAGTGGTAAACAAGGCAGTTAGGTATAACACTTTTATTTTCAGAAATACAAACCCTGTTAATAACAGTAAGGCTACCCAGCCGTAGCGGTTGCTTGGATTACCCTTTCGAACGATCGAAACGGTGTAAACAACGATCAGTAAATAGAATAACCAATTGACAGAAGGAATGATATAATGGCGAAGAATGGGGTAGGAGGATAAGCCAATGAAACCAATTAAAATTGGCAGCTCCATTGTCTTTATGCGGTTAATTATGGTAGGCCTAATCCTGTTGTTGTTCATTCAAATTTTGGTTCTTGAGCATCATTAATATTTGACGCCAATTTCTTTTTACCCGGCATCTTTGTCAATCAACGGATCCACTGCCGGTAATAAGCCCAAATGATAAAAATACCACACAGTATGATCAGTGCCCATTCATGGGGTTCGGGGACGGCACCTGCACCCTTCAATTTTGCATTTTTAAGGCTTTTTTCGTTGGTGTCGATGCCGAACCGTTCATAATCCTTCACCGTTTCCAATACGATTGCACTAGAAATGGGGCTGACGACGAATGCTTCGTTGGCCAGGTCGATTAATGATTGATCATCTTGGCCCGGCAGCCGGCTTTTTTCCAGTATGAAATTGTAATTGTATAAGCGTAACAAATGATCTGGTGCTTCGCTTTCCTGGTTGCAATTTGGTGTTTTTACGATTTTAATGCCACTTTCAAGTACAGTGGCGGAAAACGGCTCAACGGTGTAATCGGGAAAGGTATTTTGTTTCTTCCATGCCTGCATGTCCTTCGGGTTGGTATTGTGAACCAGGACTTTCTGCGAATAGGTGAATCGCTCTAAATAGCCCGGCAGATCTTTGCTCAGACAAAAAACCATCAACCGGCCGCTTTTTTGGCTCCATTGTATCATAGGCTGGGAAAAAGCCTCTTCTAAATCTCCAAAATAGGGAGTACCCGCTCCCTCTTTGGTGATTAATAGGTTATTTTCCGGATCTGATACCAATTGAAGTGGTAAAATACTGAATCGACGTTGACGAAGCTTTTTAAATAGGCGATCCTTGGAATCTTCATCTACCGGAATGATTTTTTGATCATAAGCAAAAACAGGGGTATCCTTATAGATCTGGAAAATACCTTCGAATTCTGCTTTGGTCCAACTGGCATTCACGTCCAAAAATACCTGCTCTGGTTTAAAAGCAACAGGTTGTGGTTCAATATTTTGAAGGTGGTAGCAATTGTTATTGAAGACAAAAGGTTCCTCGGGCAGTTCTAACACAGGAAAATGGATTCCCCATTCATCCCTGGGGCGCCCTTTATAAGTGAAATAGTCGCTTTGTCCTTTTAGCCAAGCCGGCTTTTCCTCTGGTTTTACCTTTCCGGTAACGGATACTTCCAGCATATTTTTACCATAAAACATGGGGCTTTCTACGACAATACTCCGGTAACTCATTCGCTCATTCTCTATCCGAAGGGGAGTGGTAATGCCCAGTTTTACTTTTCTTGGTTCAGCCGGTGTGCAGGGGAAGACGGTTAAAGTAAGGCGGTTGCCTTCCTGCCAATGCAACAAAGCAGGATCCCGTCGCTCTACTCCAACGATACTCACGTAAGCGCTGTCGGCTTTTTCCCGGGTAGTTAATCTTGATTTTTCTTCTTTGCCATTTACCCAAAGGGAGAGCGAAGTGGCGGTCGAACCTTCAGTTAAATAAAAGGTGAAGAGTGCTTCCTGCTGGTCCCAATGGTAACGAGCGTTATTTTTGATAAGAAAAGTTTTTTCGGTATAAGCCATCCGGTATTTAGGGTAGATCTCGACCTTTGTTTCCATGTTTGAGACGCTTAGATCTCTGCCCGTCCAAAGTTTTCTTTCCGTTTGGTGGCGTGCTCCTTTGGCCGTTCTCAGGATCTTTATCCGTTCTGCTTCGGTAAGACCATTTGAGCCGGTAAATAGGTGGGCAATATTTAAAAGCGGATTATGGACTCTACCCCGATCCAGGGTAGTGCCGGTTCTATTCCAATCCAGAAAATTGAAATTATCTGCTTTAAAAAGGTCGTAGCGAAAATCACCCGTCAACAAAGTTTGCGTCATGTGATTATCCGGAAGCTGTTGGGCAACGTTTACCCAGCTGGGTAGCTCTTTATTTTGAGTGCTTTCCTGTAGTGCTTGTTGGATTTTACTATTGGCAATATTCCAATTGATGGCGAAAATGGCAGAGACCATTAAAGGAGAGCCAAGACCTGCAAGGAGGGCCCATCGTTCATGCTCCTTTTTTGTGTCTTTGAGACTATAAATGGATAAAGTGATCAACAATGCCAACGGTGCAAAAGCGTGAATACCTAAACCGAAGCCCAATATGCCAATCAACCCTATTGGCAATAACGGCAGTAAGCATAAGGAAAAGTATAAAGCCATGATCATGCCGGCACCCAGCATGAAATTGCCAATATACATCAGCCAAGTTGGAGGGGCGGCCCTTGAATAATACAGTATGAGTATGGCATAAACACTACCTAAATATCCGTACACCCATTTGGAGAACGGGGAAAATAATTCGATGTCAATGTTCAATGAAAAGCAATTGATGGTGATGAGTGCCAGAATAGCCAACCACAGGGGCCTGGAACTCTTTCCTCTTGAGGCGATCCGGTGAATTAATGCGGCGATTAGAACAACCACCGAACTCAAACCGTGGATAAATCCAATCGGTAAATTACCGCTGTTCCGGTCAATGAAAGAGGTAGCTAAATTGAAGACAATTAATATGAACAGAACCGGTAATGTGAAATAAATCGATTTTTTCATTTTAAAGTTCTTTGTTTTTCAAAGTTAATGCATGTAGCTTAAAAATGCAAGGGTAGACCTGAGATTAAGTTGATTCTCTTTTCGGAAATTTTTTTCAAAACAGTATAATGTGGGTGAAATAATACGCCATTATAATTCCAAATCTGTATAAGTAGTCGAGCAACACTAAATTATCTTTTTTGATGGGCTCTTTTTCCGCTGCTCGGCGTTACAAAAAGCTTACAGAACCCCGGCTATGTGCGCTTTTTGCGCCTTGATCAGCGAAAAAATCCCCTTAATCAAAAAAGCAATTTAATATTGCTCTACTACTTAAGTACTCGGACATATTTGGGTTTCCATTAAATTGAGATGGATTTTAGTCCAGGACGAGGCGAAAAGCACAGGCGCAGCCATAGCTTCGGCGCGCATTTTCAACGAAGTACTGGGCTAAAAGGCGCTCAATTTAATACGTAATTTAAATGTGTCCGAGTACTTAAGTTACCATCTGCAATTTGGCTTCGATAGCGTGAACGAAAAGAACGATTCTATGCGTTTGATGAGTAGCAACCTTTTCTTCATTCAAAAAAAATATTCATGAAGTCGTTTTTAGGGCTTACCATTTTTCTGATGACAAATATGGGTTTATGGGGTCAAAATCGGAACCCCATAGAAAAGGTTAGATTTTATTCACCGGAAGAACTTCCCTTGCAGCGCTTGGTAGAGGATGATAGAATCCAATCTTTTTACAACAAAGCTTACGATCCTACTGAATTTAAGGGTAATTTTTTCGCACCGTGGCGGACGAATTTAACGCGCGAAGCAAACAGTGTCAGAAACTCACAGGATTGGAACAAGTTTTTTGAGGCTGCAGCCCGGCTTACTGAAAGTCCTTGTTACAGCGGAAATTACCGGGTTTATTCTCAGCAGTTGAAAAATAGAGTGTTACAAAACACCGCAGCTGAAGAATTCCCTAATATGAGTGCTTACGGTATGGTTACTCGAACCGTTAATGTTCGAAAATTACCAACCAGCGAATTTTGCTTTAAAGGTGTCAGAGATGCCGGGGAAGGCTATCCTTTTGATTATCATCAAGAGACCTCCCTATGGGCAGGTACTCCCTTAGCGATATTGCATCGATCTTTGGATAAAGATTGGTTATTTGTCATTAGTCCATACGGATCGGGTTGGGTAGAAAGCAGTAGAGTAGGGCTTACCAATGAAAATGAAGTAAAAAAATTGATGAAGGATGAGTGGGCCACTGTGAAAATTGAGCAAGCCATCCTGCAAGGAAAAGATCACCATCTTAAAGGGAGGATAGGTATGTTATTACCAATTGCCAAAAAAAGAGGTGAAGTTTTGGAAGTGTTGATTCCGGTGCGCACTACAAAGGGTAAATTGAATTTTGCGGCAATAGAAACAAGTGAGGAAGTGGCTGAAGCATTACCTCTCGTTTTCAATGCGAAAAACATCCAGTTCGTCATCAACCAACTCGTTGGAACCAAATACAGCTGGGGAGGGCTTGATGAGGGAAGAGATTGTTCTGCTACCTTGAAGGATTTCTTTACGCCATTTGGGATATGGTTGCCGCGTAATTCAACGGATCAGAGAGAAGTGGGCAGGAAAGTAAGGATTGAAGGCGATGAAGCGACCAAGCTCCTTTTCATTCGTGAAAATGCTGTTCCTTTCATGACCATAATATATAAAAGGGGACACTCTATGTTGTACGCAGGAACTACTAAAGGAGGTATTCCGTTGATCTTTCATAATGTGTGGGGGTTGAAACCCGTATGGCAAGATAAAGATCTGGATAAGATTGTTGATCGTAGGGATGAATTGGGCCTCTTCGGCATTAATCGCAAGGAAAAGGGTATAGCAGCGCGCTTCATTATCGGAGAGGCTTCTATCACTGCTGTGAATCCGGAGCACGATTTTTCCGGAATTAAATTCGATGCATTTATCCAGAATATTGAATCGATGAATGTGATCAAATAACCAATAAAAACCCAACCTTTCATCGGCTAGTTGCTGTCATTACAAGCAAGAGCTGTTTTACCCACCTAAAAATCTTATGGTGAATAAATCTAGCGTCTAATAATAAAACAAACAAAAAGTCATGCAAAAATCGATTTTCCTTTTTTTTCTAATAATCTTATTAGCCGGCACCACCTGTGAAAAAGAAACTTCAACGCCTTCAGGCGGCATTAATGATCCGGTAGCTGCGGATGTCAATAACTTGAAAGAGCCGATGGAAGTTTTCGGCTGGGAAATACTGCAAGCTTCCTTTGCCGGTGAAACGGATGACAAAAATGTGGTCATTTCTCCGTTAAGTATAGCCGCCGCACTTTACATGACCTATAATGGTGCAGAAGGACAAACAAAGGCCGCCATGGCTGAAACCCTTGCATTAAACGGACTGCCGACCGATAGTTTGAACGGTGCTTTCGACCAGTTAATGGAAATTTTAGGGGTGCCAAAAGAGGGGCTCCGTTTAGAGTCCGCTAATGCCATTTTCTGGGATGAAAACAAGGTCATTCCCAATGAAGACTTCTTGCAACAGCTATCAACGTATTATGATGCAGCAGATTTTGCCGCTGATTTTGAGGGCAATCCCGAAGAGGTGGTGCAAAATATCAACGATTGGGTAAGTGATCAAACCGAGGAGAGAATTAAAAAAATAATAGAAGACTTGAACCCCGAAGAAGTGATGTTTTTGATCAATGCGCTTTATTTTATCGGAGATTGGGATCAACCGTTTCCGGAATCTTCAACTATGGACAAACCATTTTCTTTGGGGAATGATCAGCAAATTAATGTGCCAACCATGTTCACGGACGATGCTTTTCAATATTACCAGGGAAGTGACTTCTCTGCCGTGCAATGCGATTTTGTGGATACTACTTTTTCGGGTTGGTTTATTCTGCCAACGCAACAAACATCAGTTGAAACCTTGGTTGAACAAAACAACCTGGCAGAGTTGATCAACATCGTCACCAGTCAATCTCGATTTGGCAGGATTTTCCTGGAAATCCCCAAATTTGAGGTGAATTATAAAATTCAGCTAAACGATGTACTAAAATCAATGGGGATGGCCCTTGCCTTTGATCGTATGCAAGCTGATTTTAGTGGTATTGGCCAGTCCGGGGGTAATTTATACATCAGCCGGGTGGAGCATAAGACGTATTTAAAAATTGACGAAAAGGGGGCAGAAGGAGCTGCAGTGACAAGTGTTGGGGTTGGCGCAACCTCTCTGCCGCCCAGGATCAGTTTTAACAAACCTTTCCTGGTTTTAATTATGCATAAGCCGACACGTACGTTGATCTTTGCAGGTAAGATTGAAAATCCTTTGGAAGAATGAGGGGGGCTCATTCTTCTGAAATATAAACCGAAACCGGTTCCGAATAATATTCGATCAACATTTGATGCAAAAAACCGTCGTGCTGTTCTTTAATCTCTTTCCTTTTAATAAGGTATAAAGAGCCGGTACCTTCTGCTAGCTCCTTTAGATTGGAAACGGGAACTTCATAAAATTCACCGGCTCTGGGACCTTCAAAAAAGGTTGCCGTCGTTTTTTGTGCTGCGTCGACAATTAAGATCCCTACGGATTCTCTATCCCGCAAGGCCGATGGCTCTAATTGCAGCCTGAGGTTTTTTCTTTTGTTGATAACTGCCGGCGGCTTACGAAATTTGACCGCTTTGAGGGTCGAGGAAAAATTAATTGGCTTCCTCTCCGTATTTTGAAAGCTAAAATTTATATTTTCGACCCATAATTTTTGGATGCTGGTAGAATATGCATCATCTTGTCGGTCAAAATTCATTTTTTTACGCATGAAATGAATCCCACCGAGAAATGTTACCGGTATCTTTTTGTTGGGTGCTTGCTCTTTGTAAAAATGAGTATTGGCATTCAATAAACTATCTGCTGCAGTATAACGCACGTAATAATTTCCAATAATAATTTCTTCAGCATAAGACTGTTTTTGGCAAGCGTTAAATCCGGACAGGAGTATGAAATTAAGGAAAACCAGCGCGCTAATGTCAGGCAATTTGCGAATAAAACGATTTGACCATATTACAAGAAAGCACATTTAATTACTTTTACGTTTTAGAATCAGTATTAATATCTCGACAATCTTTCAAGGTTTCACAATATGCTAAGATATTTACTCCTTTTTCTTTTATTGGGTTCCGTCTTGCAGGCCCAAACAGCACTGACCGGTAAGGTGACCGAAGAAGAATCGAATGAACCGCTTATTTTTGCGACGGTTGGGCTGTTTAAGAACGATGTACCGATCGCAGGGACAGAAACCGATTTGGATGGTAATTACTTCTTTTCAAATATCGATCCAGGTACTTACGACCTTTTGGTCAGTTATACCGGCTACCAGGAACAGAAGATCGTAGGCATCGTGGTATTGGCGGGAAAGACCAACCGTGCGGATGTGAAAATGCTGAACGAAGGCGTAATGATAGAAACCGTAGTAGTCACGGAATACCGGGCTCCTTTGGTAGAACAAGATAATACGACCTCCGGGCAAATTGTAACCAGCGAGCAAATAAAGAACCTGCCCACCCGGAATATCAATGCCCTGGCAGCTACGACGGCAGGCTTATCTTCCGCTGACGAAGGCGGGGCTATTAATGTGAGAGGGTCGCGTTCTGATGCCACCAACTATATTATCGATGGTATCCGGGTGCAAGGTAATTTCATTCCGGAAACGGAGATCGACCAGATGCAAGTGATCACCGGTGGAGTAGAAGCCCAATACGGCGACGTGACCGGTGGTATTATTTCCATTACCACCAAAGGGCCTTCTAACCGATTTTCCAGTGGTGTTGAAATGGAAACCTCAAAATTCCTGGATGCTTATGAGAATTCCCTGGTTGGTTTTAATATGAGTGGCCCGATATTAAAGAACGATCAGGGGCAATCCATTCTGGGTTACCGCTTTGCCGGAAGATATACGTATCAATTAGATGACGATCCTCCTGCGATCGATGTATTCCGTATCGATGAGGCCAAAATTGCCGAATTAGAAGAAGATCCATTATTAAATTTAAGAGGCAATACATTTGCGGCTGCGGATTTTCTGGAAGCAGAAGATGCACGCGCCCTGGATGCCAATCCTTTTGAAGAAAGAGAACGCATCGATTTGACCGCCAAAATAGATGCCAGGTTAACCCAGGCCATTGATGTTACTTTTACCGGAGCTTTTACCAACAATGAAAACCAATTTACACCCGGTGGATGGGGGTTGCTCAATAGCCAAAATAATCCCTTTTCAAATTCCTCCACTTACCGGGGGAATTTCCGTTTCCGTCATCGTTTCGGTGGTGGCATCAATAGTGGCTCTGGACAGTCCAAAGGTATTATCCGTAATGCCTCCTATATTTTACAAGGTGGTTTTGAAAAAATAAAGAGCGATATTGCCGATCAAAGACACGGGGAAAATTATTTTAACTACGGGTATATCGGCAATTTTGATGTTGAATGGATACCCACTTTCGTTCCCGTATTCGATCCGGAGACATTTACGACCAATTTAGTACATACTGATTACCGGCAAGTACTGCGTGGCTATACAGCGGGCGATATGAATCCGGTGCTGGCCAATTACAATAAGGCGATGGGTATTGATTTTAATTCTGGAGAACCGCTCAACGGCCAAATCGGCAATTTCCTGATCAATGAGGGCACTGCGGACGGCGATCTACTGGCTTTGACCAACTTCTTTTCCCCTAATGGACAGTTGCCTAATGTATACGCCACTACCTGGAATTTTCACAATAATGTTGGCGCAGTGTACAACCTGGTTACAAAAGGGGAATCCGACATCATCACCTTTAATGGAAGAGCTTCATTTACACTGGTGCCCGGCAGTTCCGACGCCAGTCAACATAATATCCAATTGGGGGTAATGTACGAGGAACGTATTCAGAGAGGATACAATATATTTCCCCGAAATTTGTGGAACGTTGCTCGCCAGCAGGCCAATAATCATATTTTGGGTATCGTGCCGGGAGCAGATACCGTTGGTACGATCGAAATTCCTGATTTTGGGACAGCCAATTTATTGGAAGTTACCATTGATTCCGCTTCAGAGAATCAGTTTTTTCGCAAAGTTCGCGAGTCACTGGGTGTCCCTCTTGATCAATACGTAAATGTAGATGGCCTCAGTCCCGAGGAGCTGCGTTTAGAGATGTTTTCCGCCAGAGAATTAAATGATGAAAATATCCTGAATTATTTTGGTTATGATTATTTGGGTAATCCTTACAATGGGACGTTTGAAGATTTTTTCACCGAGCGGGACCTTTCTACTGGTATACGCACTTTCCCGGTAGCTCCTAACCGGCCGTTGTATTTTGCCGGATATATCCAGGATAAATTTACTTTTAAAGATATCATTTTCAGAGTGGGAGTTCGCGTAGATTACTACGATGCCAATACCAAAGTGCTAAGAGACCCATATTCTTTGTACAGTATCATGGGGGCCAACCAGTATCACGCAGAGGCGGGTACTGAAAAACCAGGAAGCGTTGGCGATGATTACAAGGTATACCTGGATGATACCGGAAATTCCGTATTGGCTTACCGCGACGGCGATCAATGGTACGAAGCCAACGGTACGCCCGTAAATGGCCCGCAAGAAATTGCCGGTATCCGGGAAGGTCTTGTATTTCCCAAGTACGAAGATCCTAATGCACAGGGTAATCCCAACTACATTAAACAGCCCTCCTTTGGTGAACGGGATCCCAACACTGGTCTTTCCGGCATTGACCGGAATTTTAAGGATTATGAACCCCAGATCAACATCATGCCGCGTTTGGCTTTTTCCTTTCCGATCTCAACCAACGCGAATTTCTTTGCTCATTACGATATTTTGGTGCAGCGGCCTCCTTCTAATACATTGGCAACCGCAAGAGATTATTTCTACTTTGTTGACCAGGCCGCGGGAAGGATAACCAATAACCCGGATCTCAAACCCGAGCGCACCATTGATTATGAGGTAGGTTTTCAACAAAAAATATCCCAAAATTCCGCTTTGAAAATTGCGGCTTATTACAAAGAACTGCGGGACATGATCCAGCAACGCACCTATTTCCCCGTACCCAATGTGATTCAATATACCACCTACGATAATCAAGACTTTGGTACGGTAAAAGGGTTTTCGCTCCAGTACGATCTGCGAAAAACGCCCACCAATAACTTTTCTTTGCAAGCCAATTACACCTTACAATTCGCTGACGGTACCGGCTCGAATCCAAATTCTCAAAGTGGTTTGACGGATAACGGCAACCTTCGAACCCTTTTCCCATTAACTTTTGATGAGCGTCACCGTATCGTAGCTACCCTGGATTATCGTTATGCCGGAGGATCGGCCTACAATGGACCTCGCATAGGAGATTTAATGCTGTTTGCCAATGCGGGGATAAATTTCCAGACCATTGCGGTTTCCGGCCGGCCGTATACCGCTACCCAAACGCCGACTGAGCTTGGTGGCGCAGGTACTATCGGCTCCATCAACGGTGCGAGAAAGCCCTGGAATTTTACGGTTAATTTACGCGTGGACAAAACCTTCCAGGTTCGAAAAGGCTTATTCATGAACGTTTACTTGAGGGTATCCAACTTACTGGACGCCAGAAACATCATCAATGTATATTCCGCTACTGGATCACCGACGGATACCGGTTTTTTACAATCCTTTAACGGAAGGCGCCAAATTGAAACGATCGAGGATTCAGCGAGAAATTTGAGTTCTTACCTGGCTTCTTACCAGTGGGCGTCTTTAAATGCTGATTTTTTCACATTGCCCAGAAGAATGTATGCCGGAGCAACATTTAGTTTTTAAACCAATAAATGATCACCATAAATAAATGATTAGATTTAGAAGTAAAGCTGGATGGATATTTTTGCTGCTAATGGGCTGTAGCCTGGTAGCTTCAGCACATATTGATCACAGAAACAAGAAGAAGCGCAAGCAGGAAAAAGAAAAACGGGAAACCGTTCAGTTTAGAGAGAATTGTGACAATGCCGTTTCTCAGTTTGATCAGGATATTAATAATGTAAGAGCCCGATTACTGACCGGCGGAGATGTTTGGTGGGATGGTAATGATGGTCGTTACGTAGTCCCCAAAGTGCCGCCCGGGGTGCCTGAGGTATCTTCTATTTTTTCCGGCTCCGTATGGTTGGGGGGGGTGGATCCGGCCGGTAACCTAAAGGTTGCGGCTCAAACCGGAGGGAGGGCCGTTGGTAATTTCGATTTTTTCCCCGGTCCGCTGGACCCGAATACAGGGCAAACCGAGCAGACCATTTGTGCCAACTGGGACCGGTTCTTTACCGTTACCGGCGCAGAAATCGATGAACACCTAAGGAATTATGCTAATGCAATTTCACAGGGTATTGCTTATGACGAAGACTTGATACCCCGTTCCATAAAAGGATGGCCCGCCAGAGGAAATCGTTTTTTTTCCGAGATCAACCAATTTAGTTTGCCTGATACCGAACAGGGACTGGCACTCTTCTTTGACCAAAACGGTAACGATGTATACGAACCGGATCTTGGGGATTATCCAATCATTGATATCCGTGGTTGTGATGAACCGCAGTATCCTGATGAGATGACCTTTTGGATCTACAACGATGGCGGTAATATTCATTCTGAATCTATGGGCGATCCCATTCAAATGGAAATCCAGGTACAGGCTTTCGCGTATCAAACCAATGATCAGATCAATGACATGACCTTTCAGCGGTATAAATTGATCAACCGGGCAGTGGAAAGTATCAATGACACTTATTTCGCCATGTGGGTAGATCCGGATCTGGGCTGTCCTGAGGATGATTACATCGGTTGTGATACGCTCCGGAGCTTAGCCTATGTATACAATGAAGATGCCGCTGACGGTAACGTCGGATGTGCCTGTAATTTAGGAGGTGGGATGGTGAATACCTATTGTGAGGATGTTCCCATTCTAGGAGTGGATTACTTCCGTGGGCCTTTGGATGAATTCGGTAATGAAATAGGAATGTCGTCTTTTACGTATTTTAACCGTGCATCTAGCGTGCCGGCACCGATCGCTGCAACCACCGACCCTGAGAATGCTCAGGAATACTATAATTACATTTCGGGAAGGTGGCGCGACGGCAGTCCTTTTACTTTCGGTGACGACGCTTTTCAGGATGGTCCTCCGATCCGGTATGCTTTTACGGAAGCGCCGGATGACCCCGATGGCTGGTCAATGTGTTCGCAGGGGCTGGCTTCCGGCGATCGGCGTACGGTTCAGGCTTCCGGGCCTTTCCGTCTTGATCCGGGAGCGGTCAACGAGTTGATCATTGGTGTAGTATGGATTCCGGATCAGAGTTACCCTTGTCCAAGTATTAGGAGGTTACAAGAAGCGGATGATATTGCGCAGGCTCTTTTTGACAATTGTTTTGAATTGACGGATGGCCCCGATGCGCCGGATGTTGATTTTATTGAATTAGATAAGGAGATCGTAGCCGTATTTACCAATGATGAACTAACCAGCAATAATGCTTTCGAAGCTTACGCTCAAAGAGGATTGCAGATCCCTCCGCTGGAAGAAGATAGTTTATATCGCTTTGAGGGATATAAATTATATCAATTGGCCGGGCCCGATGTTGCTATTGCTGACTTGAATGATCCGGATAAAGCCAGGATCGTTTTCCAGGTAGATATAAAGAATGGAGTTGATCGTATCTTCAATTGGGAATCGGTTGAAAATCCAACGGATGAAGAGGTATATGTTCCTGAGGTCAGGGTGGAAGGCTCCGATCAGGGGATTCGTCATACATTCAGGATCACGGAAGATCAGTTTGCTCAGCAAGACCGGCAATTGGTGAACCACAAGAAGTATTATTTCACCGCAATTGCATACGCATACAACGAATACGAACCCTTTGATCCACGTGATGTGGTTGGCCAAAGAAGGCCCTACCTTGAAGGAAGGAGGAATATCGGCGACGGAACTAATCCGTATTATACGGTAATACCTCGTCCTATTGTCGACCGGCAGTTGAATGCTTTCTACGGAGAAGGTCCTGCCATTACCAGGATTGATGGTATCGGACTCGGGGGTACTTTTGTTGACTTGACTGCAGAAACGAAGAATGCAATTTTAGAAGGTTCTTTCAATGGGGAAATCGTTTATCAGCCAGGCGAAGGTCCCATCGAAGTGAAAATCTTTAACCCCTTAGAAGCCGTGGATGGTGAGTTTGAACTCACTTTTGTTGATGAGAATATGTCTAATAATCAGCTTGACGAAGAAGTGCGCTGGGAATTGCGTAACCTCAGTTCACCGGGAATACCACCAGTCATTTCTGCAACGACGATCGAACGGTTGAACGAACAAATCATTAAGGAATACGGGTTTTCGGTGACCATTGGTCAAACTGCTGATGTGGGGGATAGATTGACTGATGACAATGGTGTGATAGGTTACGAGGAGGTGTATACTTCTGGTGATAATGAAGGCTGGCTATCGGGAATCCAGGATGGCATGTCAGGCGGCACGAACAGAGCTTTTGATGACATTATTTTTGATTTTGTAGCTACTTCCGGGGTTGAAGTGGATGCTCTACTTGATCCAAACCAGGCCCTCACAAATATCGGTCCGGGATACTTTGTTCCTTATTATTTGTGTAATTGGCGGGATAAAGTGGATGTCGCAGGTACTTTCGGCGAATACATTACCCCAGCCTGGACAGACGGCAGTAATAGATTGGTCCGGGAAAACATTTCCCTGCAGGAGATGAATAACATCGACCTGATATTTACACCGAACAAAGATCTATGGTCGCGTTGTCCGATCGTAGAAACAATAAATAAGTACTACGAACCCCTGGGTTTTCAATCGCGAGGGAACCGCAATCATTTTGATCTACGGGCAGCCCCTAGTGTAACAAAGTTTGATCAGGATGGTGATGGATTGCCAGATGTTGATACCGATCCCAAAACGGCCGGAGAAGGATTTGGCTGGTTCCCTGGTTATGCTATTGACGTAGAAACGGGGGAAAGATTAGCTGTATTTTTTGGAGAAAATTCATTTTATGATGGAGACTTTTTTCCGGATTTTTACCAGGATGGCAATACATTGATCGGGGCGGACATGATGTTTAATCCTTCGTCGCAGATCGCTATCAATCCGGTAGGATTTCCCAATGTTGCTCAGTACATCGCAGGAGGACAGCATTTCGTGTACGTGACCAGGTTGCCTTATAGTGACGAAACACTGGAAACTTTTGAGAATTTAGCTTCGCCGGGCATTCGTAAAGTTTCGGTTCTGAGAGAAATAACCTGGACCGGACTGATCATGGCTAATTCTGGTTTTGCTATGACCTCTTACCGCGATGGCCTTATTCCCGAAGAAGTCACCGTCAAAATAAGGGTCGATAACCCCTACCAGGTAGCTACCGGGACCGGAGAATTTAATGGTTATCCTACCTATCGATTCTCCATACGAGGAGCAGAAGCTGCAGAATTGACGCAAGAAGGTATAGAAAGTGCTTTAAATCAGATCAGAATGGTACCTAATCCTTATTACGGCTTTTCTGATTATGAAACTTCGCAGTTTACCAATATTGTCAAAATAACTAATCTGCCGGCTAAGTGCACGGTTACGATTTATTCATTGGACGGTAAATTTATCCGCCAGTACCGGAGAGATGAAACGCCCCTGGTGCCACTGGGAAATAATAGAGCAATTTCGCAAACACAGATATTACCAGATCTTGAATGGGATATGAGAAACAGTAAAGGGATCCCTATTGCTAGTGGGGTATATTTAATTCACGTTGCAGCAGATGGCCTTGGAGAAAGAACTTTGAAGTGGTTTGGTGTTAACCGGAAGTTTGATCCATCTGGACTGTAAAAAGATCAAGGTCGTTGCTCTTAGGTCCAGACGCTAGATTTTTGAAGCTAGAAGTAATTCATAGTCAATTAACTATTTCAATATGATATTAATTTTCTCTGACAGACTCTATTAGCAACGACCTTGATCTTCGCTTATCGGATTTATAAGTTTTCATAAATCAATGAACCAGATAAGCAAGAGCGTAGCACCATGTTGATCGTCAATTAAGGTAGCTTCAGCATAGATGGATCTGGATTCCAGTGTCTTACATTAGGCCAGACTATTAACAATTTAAACGGTTTCATACTACTATTATATGAAAAACATATACCTGATCATTTTTTTTCTTGGCTTTGGACAAATGGTTTTTGCCGGTAACCCTGACCGCCAGGGAGAAGCCGGAGCCTATGAGTTATTGATGAACCCCTGGGCAAGAAGTGCTGGATTACATTCCATGTCAACTTCACTTGTTCGTGGCGTTGAAGCCTTGCGGATAAACGTAGCAGGAATGGGAAGGATCAATAAGACTGAGGTATTGGTCAGTAGTGCACTTTATTTGGAAGGTACGGATATAAGGATGAACGCCTTGGGTTTATCTCAAAAAGTGGGGAATAACGGTGCGCTAGGTTTTAGCATCATGGCGCTGGATTTTGGGGATATTGCCATTACTACAACAGACCAACCCGAAGGAACGGGAGCTACTTTTTCACCCAATTTTTTTCATGTCGGACTTGCATACGCTCATACTTTTGAAAATAAGATCTCGGTGGGAATCCTTTTCCGTGGTATTTCTGAATCAACGGCCAATGTTTCTGCTCTTGGCTTTGCGTTGGATGCCGGCATTCAATATGTTTCCGGACCAGAGGATAATTTTAAGTTCGGCATTTCCCTACGTAATGTTGGTTCCAGAATGACATTTGGAGGGGAGGCCTTATCCACGAGAGGGCCTGGTCCCAATAATGGCAGTTATGAATTAACATTTGATCAACGTGCCGCGGACTTCGAACTGCCGTCGATGCTGAACATAGGAATGTCCTACGATTTTATAATCGCTGAATCCAACCGGATCAGTTTGCTAGGAAACTTTACTTCCAATTCATTTTCAAGGGATCAGATCGGAGGCGGAATGGAATACAGTTTCAAAGAATTGTTTTCTTTAAGAGCTGGTTATAAGCTCGAATTGGATGTTGACAGTGAAATAGAGGAATCGATCTACACTGGGCTGAGTGTCGGTGCCTCCATTGAAGCACCGCTTAGTCGTGAGAATAAAAATGTTCGTTTTGGGATTGACTACGCCTACCGCCAAACCAAAGTATGGAACGGTACGCATAATCTTTCCCTTCGGTTTAGTATTTAATTCTACTTTGCCACTATTCATTGGACTTTTGACGCTAGACACTAGACGCTAGATTTTAGACAACAAACCGCTGATATTCAATGGATATCAATTTTTCAGAATAAATAAAATTTCCGTTGATTGTCAATTAGTTAGAATTTTTAGTCTAACTTCTAGAGTCTAGCGTCAAAAGTCTAGCACTATTCAATAAATCCAGAATGAAAGGCTTTTCAGTAAACGTTGTAGTCTCCTAACGGCTTAAAAGATTGGCCGTTTGAATTGATTCCTGATTGAGTAGCTTGATTTTTTCACAAGAGTACGTTATCTTTGTCTTTCCAATCAAGGCAAGAACGTCTCTTAGTATAAGGGCGTTCTTGCTTTTTATTAGTTACCATTACCACTGATTAATTTTCCAAATAACAAATTGGTAACTTATGGTTTGTCTCATGAATAGAAGCTAGAGACATAATAGCAGTGGTTTCAATACTAACATTTATTTATTGGGTAATTGTTATAATATTATAATGTAAAATTCTAAGCTTATGGCTGGATACAATTATTTGACCAAGGAGGGATACGAAAGATTAAAATCAGAAGTTGAAGAATTAAAAACCACCGAACGACGGAAAATTGCTAAAGCGATCGCCGAAGCACGTGAGAAGGGAGACCTTTCAGAGAATGCCGAGTATGATGCCGCAAAGGAGGCGCAGGGACTATTGGAAGCCAAGATCAACGAAATGGACAAGGTTTTAGCAAATGCCCGCATACTTGACGAAAGTAAGATCGATACATCGAAAGTTACCATTTTAGCCAATGTGACGATCAAGAATGTAAAAACCAAAAAAGAGTTAACCTACAAGATCGTTTCCGAATCAGAAGCAGATCTTAAAGCCAAGAAAATTTCCGTCGGTTCTCCGATTGGCAAAAGCCTATTGGGAAAAGTCATCGGTGATGTTGCGGTAGTGCAGACTCCGAAAGGGGAAATTGAATTTGAAGTTGTAAATATTTCCATCTAAATCATGTCGAGTATTTTTTCTAAAATCGTTAGCGGCGAAATTCCGTCCCATAAAATCGCAGAATCAGAAGATTTTCTGGCCTTTTTGGATATTCGACCGCTGGCCAAAGGTCATACACTGGTTATCCCTAAAGCGGAAATTGATTATTTTTTTGATTTAGATGATGATGCTATTGGTCGTATTATGCAGTTCTCAAAAAAAATTGCTAAAGCCATCAAGGCTGCCATACCTTGTAAAAGGATCGGAGTTTCAGTTGTCGGCCTCGAAGTACCGCATGCCCACATCCACCTTGTTCCTATTAGTTCCATCGGTGATATGAACTTTGGCGGTGGTCATTTGGAGGTGACAAACGAGGACTTGGCACAGACCGCGGAACTCATCAAAGGTTTTCTGTAATATACCATTTCCCTTTTTCCAATTTTCATTAGCCGTCCCTTTGTGTTTCCAATGCAATAAGGCTCTGGAAACACAAAGAGATGTTTTTTTTATTCAATACTTTCAATAATTATTGAAAGTATTGAATAATTAACTTATCTTTATTGTAATAAAATACTCCAAAATGAAAATACGTGAATTTTTTTCAAGACTAGACTTTTTTGGGCAAGGTATATTATTATCTATTATTATACTGCCAATAGCTATTTGGATAATTACTGCGGGTAGCATTTCCAACTACATGCTGGTAAGTATGTTAGGACTTTTTTTTCTGGGCTGTTGGCAATTGGGAAGTGCTTTATTGACCGCTATTTTTCTAAAATCCACTTGGAGGGGGCTCTACCTATTGGCAGGTGTTGTATATTGCTCTGTCCTGTATTTTATTTCTTCCTACGGTCTATTAAGTGGAAAATTCGGTGAGTTTTTTTACCAGCTTTTGTTATTTATTTTGCCATTGTTTCCGTCAATTTGGTATTTTTATCAAACTTTCTTAACAATTGGACTCTTGGCGCTAGACGCTAGACGCTAGACGCTAGATTTTAGACAACAAAACGCTGATATTCAATGGA
>CAZHNG010000103.1:0-18645 GCA_964533785.1 uncultured Saprospiraceae bacterium
ATATTCAATGCAATCAACTGATTCTCATTTAAGATGACAAAGTAATACTAAATAGTCGAGCAGAATTTAATTACAGGTAATCCACACGCAATACATTCACACCTCCCGCAATAGAATGCAGGATAGTCTAGCGTTCCTGCCTGCAGGTAGCGTCTGGAATCTGGCGGCTGATTTCTGACATCTTATCTACAAATAAAGGAAAAGGCAGATGCTTTTTTGGCAGATTGTGTTGTTAAAAGAACAAAAAAGACAATTGAAATAGAATGGATCCATTTTCAGTGGCATTAATAATTGGTTTAGGCGGTAGTTTTTTGACGGTATGGCTGGTGAATTTGATCGGAGGCCGCCTGGAGGTTAAGGTTCAACAACTGTCACACCAGTGGATGCAGTGGCCGCAGCGCGCGGCAATGTTTTTGGGCGTTTTGACCTGTGCCGGATTGGCCATTAATTACTACTATTGGAAAACCTACGGAACTGATATTTTTGATCTGTTCAAAGACTTGCCACTATTGAGAGAGCTCGTGAAACCTTTACGTTGGTTTTTTAATCAATTGGGGAATGAGTTTGCCTTGCTTTTTACGGTATTACCTCAGCAGATGCCGTTATTAACGATGGTCATAATATTGTTGATCGCTTTGATCATACTCAGCTTATTCGGTGTAAAGGGCGTACAACGCTGGATTTTTATCTTGATACTTGGTATTATGCTTCTTTTTTTATTACAGAGCGGTTTCCGAAAAGCAAAACCTAATGACCGAAATTTATTTGCCCCAAATATTAGTACTGATCAGCCCAGTTGGGACTTTCAGGAGGATATTCAAGACGGAGGCTGAAAATTGAGTGGAATCCCTATCTTTACCTAAACACTCCCAAATTTATCCCCACATAACTTCATAACCTTATAACCACTGAAAGCTTAAATAGAATCGCCCCAAGTTTAAAGGCCAATACATCTAATGTCTGGCCTCCAGCGTCTCATTATTGACCAAGGAAATGCCGGACAAGTGCTTCCCATTCCTCTTTTAAAGAAAGACCGGGGCTTTTTCTTCCCGCTTGCCGATACCAGTAATTGGCATTCCACTGGTCTCCTTCTTTGCGGTGTAAGTAAGCATGTATCCAGGCCCCGTTGGGCCTTGGAATATCTTGGGCGATTTCGTGTGCTTGGTGCCAGTTGTCCTTGCCGTCGTACCATAAAGACTGGAGTTCTGGAGAAATACCTGCCGGGGGGACTTCCTCTTGCAAGGATTGCGTAAAGTGAGTATAATTCATAGCTTTCTTTCCTTTAGTAATGAATCAATAATTACGACTGCCTGCTCAAATCGTTTTTGGAAATTACCCGTAAGTTCAATGAACGGCGCTTCAATAGCTAATAATTCCTGTTTATAAAGCTGGAATAATTCCTCCCGCTCGTGGGGGGTTTCCCGCATAGGATCGTATTCCCAGGGCCAGTCTGTACCGCAAAGAAAATAAAAATCATATGATTTTTTTTGCAATGAATCGTTGATCCATTGATCACAAACTTTATATTTGTATAGCGACCAAATTTTAGGAACGAGAAGCGCGGTGTCGCAAACCAAAAGCTTATTAGCTTGTTTACACCAAGTATTTTCCCACTGAAGTTGACCCCTGGCGATCTTTAAAATGTCTTCTTTGACATAAGGCCTTTGTAAACGGCTAAGATAAAACCTGGCATATTCCGGGTTCCATAAAGTCTGGTAATACTTCGCCAATTCAGCAGATAACGTTGATTTTCCGGTTGATTCCGGCCCTGTTAGAACAATTTTTAGCGGGGTGTATCTGGACATTTTAAACGGATTTCGCTAGTTTTTATGCTTGTGTGGAATTTACCAAAACGATTCAATTATTGAAATGGTTTTATTGGGAATAATAAATCAGGAAGAATGCACGATATAGAGCCCTATTACAGGTGGAGAGATCATTATGTTGCATCAGAGGACGAAAAGTCCCCGTTTTACGGAAGGGTTTACGATGAATTTAAATTTACAAATAAAGTTTATAACTATTTTATTCATCCTCAATGGGATACTTTTGGTTCTGCCACTCTGTATATGAAGATTATTTTTGTCGACTACGATTATGGTTTTGCGATTATCGAGTTGATCGGAGAATGGAATGATTGTATCGACAATGATATTATGTTTCTTAAGCGGAGGGTTGTAGATGCTCTGATCAGCGAGGACGTCTATAAGTTCATCCTGATCTGTGAAAATGTATTGAATTTTCATGGCTCGGACAGTGATTATTACGAAGAATGGTACGAAGACATTATTGAAGAGGGCGGATGGGTCGTTTTCATGAATACGCTGGATCACGTCAACGACGAAATGGCAGAGGTACATTTACAGCAGTATATTCATTTTGGCGATCACTATAATGATATTAACTGGAGGCCTCAGAAGCCTTCCTTTTTATTCAAAGCGGTCGAAGCATTGTTGGAGAACAGGCCCCGCCATTTGAATTAATTCAACATGGAATGCGGCTTCTTATCAAAGGGGGGGGCGATATTGATTGGATCTTTCGCTTATCTTTACATTCAGTTTCAACGGTAGCGTATCCGTTATCCGGCCTCTGACCTCTTAAATCATAAGAATAAATGCACAAATCAGGTTTTGTAAATATTTTGGGCAAACCTAACGTTGGCAAGTCCACTTTAATGAATGCCTTGGTAGGGGAGCGTATGTCTATAATCACCCAAAAGCCCCAAACTACAAGGCACAGGATCATCGGCATCGTCAATGGGGAAGATTATCAGATCGTGTTTTCAGATACACCCGGGGTAATTAAAGATCCAGCTTATAAGATGCAGCAAGTGATGAATAACTTCGTCAAATCTACCTTTGAAGATGGCGATCTGATGCTTTTTGTAACCACTGCGGATGAACAATATGAACTGGATGACCCCATTCTTGAGAAAATGAAAAGTGTGGACATCCCCATTTTTCTGGTGATCAATAAAATAGACCTCTTGACAGAAGAGGAGATCCTGCTGCTAATTCGCCACTGGAACGAACAGATAGCCTTCCAGGAGACTATCCCCATATCTGCTCTGCAACAAAAAAATACGGATCGATTACTGAGTCTGATCCTTCAATACTTACCTGAAGGTCCCGTTTATTATCCGAAAGATCAGCTTACGGACCGGGCCGAACGCTTCTTCGTCAGCGAAATAATCCGGGAAAAGATCCTGCTGCTCTACGAACAAGAAATACCTTATTACACTGAAGTGGTGGTTACTTCCTTCAAAGAGGGAACAACAAAAAGCGGAACCCCGATCGTAAGAATAATGGCAGAAATCTACGTAGGCCGAAAAACACAGAAGTCCATTATCATTGGAAAATCAGGACAGGCCATCAAAAAGCTAGGATTAACGGCCAGGAAAGACATAGAAAAATTCTTCGACAAAAAGGTACACCTGGAATTATTTGTCAAAGTAAAGGAAAAGTGGAGAGATGATGAACGGCAGCTGAAGAATTTTGGGTATCAGTAAGGTAGTCCTGGAAATTAACAGGCATTCTATTATTACTTTATCACTTTCAAGAAAAAATGAGTATCATCCGACTAAGTCGGACGATACTCAAAGAAAATACCTCGTAAATTATGTGAGCCATTTGGAAAGCTTCATTGGAAAGATATTACATTTCTAATCGAGCAGGCCACATAATTTACGAGGAGTTCCTAGCCTAGCTTTTCTTCTTAGCCTTGATCGTACAACCAATCGCCTTGGTCATGGCAGGTTCAGGTGTTTCACCGGCCAGGACAGCCTCTACGGCACTTCTGACGTATGGAGCACTTACAGCTTCTGCATCCTGATAGTTATCATCGATAGCACCGGTATAAACGAGTGTTAAGTCTTTATCAAGCAGGTAGATCTCCGGCGTACGGGTGGCACCGTAAACAGGGTATACCTCCTGCTCCTCGTCGAATAAATACAAGAAAGGGAACTCTTTTTCTGTCGCTCTTTCCTTCATTTTTTCAAAACTATCACCAGGCGCTGAAACCGGATCGTTTGGATTAACGGCTACTACGGGATAACCTTCCTTGGACATATCGTTGTGCAATTCGATCAGACGATCTTCGTATGCCTTCGCGTAGGGGCAGGTATTACACGTAAAGGTAACGATGTATCCTTTGGGTTCACTTCCGTCTTCTAATCTAAGCTCTGCCAGGGAATACATTTTCCCATCCACGTTTTTTAGTTTAAAGTCCGGAGCGGTATCACCTATCTGTAAGCCGCTTTTGGTGATTTCTTCCTTTACTTCTGTCGCTTGACCTGTTTCCTCCTTGTCTGCAGTGGATTCAAGCGTTTCTTCAGTAGATTGACTGGATTGTTCGCTAGTGCAGGCGAACGTAGAAAAAAGGGTGATCGAAATCAAAAAAACAAATAATCGCTTCATAATTTAAGTGGTTGTTGATTAAAGAAATGATTCAATAAGCGTGTTCAATTCGTTGGGACTGGCTATTTGCTCACCGATAAATTGTTTTTTATCGGCCTTATAGATCATTGTGACGGGGATCGCGCCGCCCCATTCCGGGTTTACTTTGTCGATCCATTCATTTTGTTTCGGATCGGTTAATACCATAACGTCGGATTTGAGTTGATGTTTTTCCAGGAATGGGATGAGTTTACTTTCTAATTGACGGGGAAAATCAAGACTGACGAGAATTACCCGGAGTTTTTGATCACTGTAGCGGTCGTGGAGTGCTTCGAAATAAGGCAATTCTTCAACGCAGGGTTTGCACCAGGTTGCCCAGAAATTGATGACATAGGTGGTGTCCGTTCGTTGGTTAAAGAGAGGAGCTAAATCGTCAAAATTTTCAAAAACCGGAATATTGTTCAACCATCTCGTAGGTTGAGCGGCCTGAGGAGATGAAGAATCGGAGGATACAACACTTTGTTCTGCCTTGTTGTTCTTATCGGTGGCCGTATTTTGGCTGCAACTACAAAAAAACAGGCTTAATCCAACTAAAGAAATAATAAAACGCATATTGTTCAGATTTGGTGAAGTTCAAAAATACCAGAAAGCAGGTATTCAACAAAAGGAGAAAATGAATGTTTCTTTGAAAAAGCCTTGTAAGGTTTTGTCCTTGGAAATTATTATCTTTGCAGGCCCTACGGGATAGCTATTCAAAACATTTTGTGCTAATTATGAGAAAAATTGAATTGAAGATTGTTGGTTTAATGCCGAGTCTTGCTCAGTCCAGGAACTATGCTGTCATCCTTAAGGAAGTGGAAGGTAATCGTCGTTTACCTATTGTCATTGGCGGTTATGAGGCACAAGCTATTGCCGTTTCCATGGAAAATATGGTACCTAACCGGCCTTTAACGCACGATTTGTTTAAAAATGCCCTGGAGACTTTCGATGTACAACTTAAAGAAGTGATCATCAGTGATCTTTCGGACGGTGTTTTTTATGCACTATTATCTTGTGTTAAAGAAGATAGTATCATAGAAGTAGACGCCAGAGCCTCAGATGCAATGGCTTTAGCGGTTCGTTTTCGTTGCCCCATTTACACTTACGAATTCGTATTGGAGGAGGCGGGCGCTGAATTTGAAGAGAACTACGAAGATGAGTTCGCTCAACAAGAACAAGCTAAAGGTCTTTCAAAACCTGCCGGAGATCCGCTCAATACCTATTCTGTCGAAGCCCTGAACCACTTACTTAAGGAAGTGATTCAGAACGAAGATTATGAGAAGGCAGCTAAGATCAGAGATGAGATCAATCGCAGAAAAATTGATCAATAAACTAACTAATCGTTGACTTTTCTTCCCTTGGCTGTTCGTGACGAAACGGAAGTCTTTCTGATCTTTTTAAGATCTACCATTAGCGAAGCGTAAGCACTCCTGGAATCCACTTCATATTTTCTTCCATCATAAGTTACCGTTCCCCTGTATTTGCTCCAGTCTGATGCGAGTAAAACAAATTTGCCCCCTGTTTTTGGATTCGGCCCGAATATTAAAAAGCGTTCGTCACCGTCCGACTCAAAGCTAACGGCCAACCTATTTTTCTTGGGGCTGAAGAGGAATACACCCGGCGTGCCTTTTTTAATGACAATTTCTTCGACCTTGCGGCCATCGACGATCTTTATTTCTCCCGAAATGACCTCAAAAGTTCCTCCCGAAACTTCCCGGCGCATTACAATATTTTCCGAAAGGTAAAACTGTACCCTTCTCAAATCTTCGTTAGACCAATTTCGTTCGTCGTATAATCTCTTGGTAAAAGGCTTTAGATTTGGACCGCAAGAAGTCATCAGGAAAAAACTCCCGACCAAAGTAAAAACAAGACCACTGATTTTGTACATAATCAAAAACTATTTAATTATTGATGGCTAAAGTAAAGCTATTACCCTACGTAAATCCAGTACATTAATTGTTTTTAACAACGGATTAACGGATTTTAACAATAAGCTTACTGACTTCAGCAACTGTACTTTTAGTTAGTCGTTGTCTTGTTCCGTATTGAGTTCCCTTTCTATGGATTCCATAAATACATATTCTATGGATTCTTCAACGGTTGGGATAATGGTGAGGATAGAGTCAAGACGGGATATCTCAATGAGTTTTTTTACACTTGGATGTTTGAGCCCGGTCAAAATAAAACTTCCCAGACTTTTCCATAAACGGTCTGCTGTCAAAATGGCACTTAAGCCTGAAGAATCGACAAACTTGACACCCGACATATCGAGTATCAGGTTCTCTATACCTTCATTGGCCAGAATGACTAATTCCGACTTCAAGCTGGGGGCTATCACAGAATTCAGGTTCTCTTCTTTAAGGCTTAAAACAGCGTACTTTTCTTGCTTGTTGATACTATATTCCATTTACTTCTACCTTTAGATGTGTAGAGTGGCAAAAATATTAATTTATCTTAACACTACATAGTTAATAGGACAAATTGACGGGTTGTATTTACCGGCATTGATTCACTGGTAAAAAATGGAACAACATGCCGTTGAAATCTATCAATTTTAATTTAGTCTTTGTAAATCAATGCTTTATGTGTCTAAAGCGTACCCGTGAATTTTTATCAGATGTACCATTCAGGGGCTAAACTGCCAAATTCGGCCGTATTTTTTTCAAAAAATCGATTTTATTTCATTTCTGGCATTATTTTGTTAGTAGACAATTCGATTTTTCTTGATCTGTTACGTTTATTGGCTTCTAAGATGAGTGTACGTCGAGCAGATTGGCTGTTGAGTTGTCTACAAACTTGTCAAGCATAATGTTGTTATCATTTCAGAAACTGGCTTGCCTCTAAGTTTGAATGTCAATACACTTAAGGATTGGAATAATTTACGGGCACTTTAGAACAAAACTAACGTAATAACTCTTTTGTATTTAAATGAATAAATCCTATTATTGTCAAATAGGTGGATCAGGCCTTTTGTACGACGAGATGAATTAGAATTACGGGAAGCGCAAGTGATTTTTGCAGAAGGTTCGAAAGTAACCGAATTTATTAAAAGAAAAAGAAAAGAATGAATAATAGAAAGTTGTCACCCAAAATAAAGGCAGTGATCGCAAAAAGTAGGGAAGCGGCAGTGAGATTAGGGCATTCTTATATTGGTACGGAACACTTGTTACTGGGATTGATAAGCGACCGGAACAACATCACCATGCAGGTTTTGGATGCGCTGAATGTAGACGCTGACCGCTTGAAGAGAAGTATTGAAGAAGCCTCCATATTGCCCTCTTCCACGGTCACTTCACTTAATGTAGGCAACATGCCTTTAGACAGGTTGGCGGAGAAAGTTCTGAAAGTCACTTATCTGGAAGCCAAATTATTAAAGAATGATGAAGTGAACCCGGAACATTTGATGCTTTCTCTTTTAAAAACGGAGGATTGTCCGGCTTCAAAAATACTTTCCGATTTTGATATTGATTACATGACTTTTAAAGAGGAGCTTGAATTCGTCAAACAAGATCAGAGTTTTGCTTCGACCAATGATCAGATCAGCAATCAGGCCTCCCCGGAACCTGATGATCCTTACGATGACGATGACGATCAATCTGGCAAGTATTCGTCTCAACGCAAAAATCCACAGAAATCCCGTACTCCGGTTTTGGATAATTTTGGTAGGGATATTACCCGTTTGGCAGAAGAAGATAAGTTAGATCCGATTATTGGGCGGGATAATGAAATAGAAAGGGTATCCCAGATCCTGAGTCGCCGGAAGAAAAATAACCCCATTCTTATTGGAGAACCAGGAGTAGGAAAGACAGCGATTGTGGAGGGGTTGGCATTGCGGATCGTCCAGCGCAAGGTGTCGCGTACGTTATTCAACAAGCGTATCGTCATGTTGGATCTGGCGGCTTTGGTGGCTGGAACGAAATACCGCGGTCAATTTGAAGAACGGATGAAAGCCATCATGAATGAGCTGGAAAAATCGAGAGATGTTATTTTGTTCATCGATGAAATCCATACGATAGTAGGGGCCGGAGGAGCAACGGGTTCTTTGGATGCTTCTAATATCTTTAAGCCGGCATTGGCCAGAGGGGAACTGCAGTGTATCGGTGCCTCGACGCTTGATGAGTACCGTCAGCATATTGAAAAAGACGGGGCACTGGATCGCCGTTTTCAAAAGGTTATGGTCAATCCGCCTTCATTGGAGGAAGCCATAAACATTTTGCACAATATCAAATCCAAGTACGAAGAATTCCATAACGTGAAGTATTCTGAGGAAGCCGTGGAAGCTTGTGTGAAATTGAGTGAGCGTTATATTAGTGACCGGTTCCTTCCCGATAAGGCAATTGATGTGTTAGATGAAGTAGGGGCCAGGGTTCACCTGAAGAATATTCATGTTCCGGAGCATATCGAAGACCTGGAGAAAAAAATTGAAGAAGTCAAAGAACAAAAGAACCTAGCTGTCAAGAATCAGCAATATGAAAAAGCTGCGGATTTAAGGGATCGCGAATCTAAACTGGTTCGGCAATTGGAATTCGCCAAGGTGCAGTGGGAAGAAGAGTCTAAAACCAAACGTTACCCGGTCGAAGAGGAAGACATTGCTGAAGTCGTTTCCATGATGACCGGAATTCCCGTGAAGCGCGTTGCTCAGAGTGAAAGCAAGAAGTTGGTGGGCATGGAAGATGACCTGCAAAAAGTCATCATCGGTCAAAACGATGCGATCTCTAAGATCACAAAAGCGATACAGCGAAATCGTGTCGGCTTGAAAGACCCGAAAAAGCCGATCGGTTCCTTTATTTTCCTCGGACCCACAGGTGTTGGTAAGACGGAGTTAGCGAAAGCCCTCGCCCGCTATATCTTTGATTCCGAAGACGCTCTCATCCGTATCGATATGAGTGAATATATGGAGAAATTCTCCGTGAGTAGACTAATAGGGGCGCCTCCCGGCTACGTTGGTTATGAGGAGGGTGGTCAATTGACCGAGAAAGTCCGCCGTAAACCTTATTCAGTGATCCTCTTGGACGAAATTGAAAAAGCTCACCCTGATGTATACAATATTTTACTGCAGGTACTTGATGATGGTCAATTAACGGATGGACTTGGCCGTAAGGTCGATTTCAAGAATTCCTTGATCATTATGACCTCCAATATCGGTGTAAGACAATTGAAAGACTTTGGCCAGGGAGTAGGTTTCGAAACGCAGGCCCGCAAGCAATCGGTTGAAGAGCACACCAGAAGTGTAATTCAAAACGCTTTAAAACGTACTTTCTCTCCGGAGTTTTTGAACAGAATTGATGATGTGGTGATCTTTAATAGTCTCGATCAAGAAGATATTTTCAAGATCATTGATATCAATTTGAAGGCCTTGTACAAGCGATTGGAGGAGATGGGAGAATTCAAACTGGTACTTGACGAAGAGGCTAAAAAGTTCGTGGCTGAGAAAGGATTTGACCAGCAGTTTGGAGCGCGACCGCTGCAACGAGCCATCCAAAAATATTTGGAAGATCCTCTCGCCGAGTTTATTCTCAATGAGAGGCCGCCGGAAGGCAGCAGTCTCAAAGCCATCTTAAATGAAGAAGGTAATCAAGTACAGATCGAACTGTTGAATGGCGTTTCTAATCAATAGTGAATTCAGATCGAAGGAGGTTATTTTTTACGCTGCGGGGTAATAATGAGTAGTATCTTCTGTATCAGTAGGAGAGGCGTTATTTCGAAAACTAAATCTCCTTCAGAATAAAATAAATTTGAATGAGGAAACTTTTTTAAAGAATTTTGAATTGATTATAAAGAAGGGAAGGATGACTTCCCTTTTTCACGCTTGTGCAAAAGGCATCATAAGTTTTCGATGTGAGTACGAGTATACCTAATATTTTTTAACAAAATTATAAAATCGTTTGGCAAAAAGATTTAATCACTCTAGAAGAGAAAAAGAAAAATTTAATTTTCGGGTAAATGACCAGATTCGCGTTCCTGAAGTTCGTTTGGTTGGAGACAATCTGGAAGAAGTAAGTGATGTTATTGGTCAAAAATTGAACCCCGAAGTGTATCCAACCCGCAAAGTCAAAGAGTGGGCAAGGCAAATGGATCTTGATCTAGTAGAGATCTCCCCGAAAGCAAAGCCCCCGGTCGTGAAGATTATTGATTTTAAAAAGTTTCTGTACGACCGTAAGAAAAAACAAAAAGAGATTAAGGCTCGTACCGTAAAAACTGTCGTTAAAGAGATCAGATTTGGTCCTAATACCGATGATCACGACTTTGATTTCAAACTTCGCCATGCTATTAAGTTCTTAGAAGAGGGAGCGAAAGTGAAAGCCTATGTGCACTTTAAAGGTCGTGCCATTGTATTTAAGGATCGCGGCGAGCTCCTATTACTCCGGTTTATGAAGGAGTTGGAAGAGTACGGGACAGCTGAAGCACTACCCAGAATGGAAGGAAAACGGATGACCGTTATTATTTCTCCAAAAAAAGGGCAGAAGAAAAAATAGTTTTTTGAATAAATATATTTCCCTACCTTTGCAATCCTAAAATAAAAAGGACCAATTATGCCTAAAATTAAGACGCATTCAAGTGCGAAGAAGAGATTTAAGAAAACCGGTTCTGGTAAGATAAAACGTTTTCAGGCCAATACTTCCCACTTGATGAGAAAGAAAAGCAAGAAAGCAAAGAACCGTTTAACGGGTTCTACTACTGTCAGTAAGGCAGATGAAAAAAGAATTAAGAGATTGTTGGTTATATAAAGTATTTAAAATTTCTCTTTTTAACGAGAATACAGGATAAAGTGCCATTGATATCAGCCCCTGTATTGTACTAAAAATAAAAACATGCCACGTTCAGTCAATCACGTAGCTTCCAGAAAGCGTAGAAAAAAAATTCTCAAAGCAGCAAAAGGATATTTTGGTGCCCGTAGTAAAGTTTATACGGTAGCTAAAAATGCTGTTGAAAAAGGTCTTCAATATGCTTACCGCGACCGAAAAAACAAAAAGAGAGCCTTTCGTCGTTTATGGATAGCCAGAATCAATGCTGGTGCACGTCAGCACGGTTTGTCTTATTCAAAATTAATTCATCAGCTTTCCGAGAACGAGATTGAATTAAATAGAAAGGTTCTTGCCGATCTGGCCATGAATCACCCGGAAACATTCCAGGCAGTTTTAGAAGAAGTAAAGAAATAGTGGAAGTTGTTTAACAGCTTGCTATTCTTTTCTCAGTTTGGTGGTGACCTCTTTTACCATTGTTGCGTAGGCTCGCAGGTATTTGGGTAGGGCTTCAATGTTGGAATCGAGATACCAGGACCTGACCGTTTCGTTTTCCGTGAGTTGTAAAAATATTCCTCCCTGGTCATAAGCATCGGGAATACCGATCGTGGTTTCTTCTTCGTCTAATAGTGGCTCAGGAAAATTATCCAGTAATGTTTTTGCCTTGTTGTAATCCTCTATGCTTAACGGAACAGCGCTAAAAGTCAACGCCTCGTTGACGTTAAGCCGCTCAATACCCTGATCGGGAAAGACTTCGCCTTTCTCAATTTTAAATAGGTGAGTACAATCACCCAGGCAAAAGCCAAAATAGGTGCCGAAAATAAGTGTACGGTCTTCTTCCGCCTCTAAAGGCGTGCAACAATCCTCTTCTTTTTCGCAACTCAAGGTGAATATAGCGATCAAAAACAAACTGATCCCACTCATTAAAAAACGTCTTTTTCTCATATACCTTTTATTCTAGACTTTTGACGCCAGACTCTAGAAGTTAGACTAAAAATTCTAACTAATTGACAATCAACGGAAATTTTATTTATTCTGAAAAATTGATATCCATTGAATATCAGCGTTTTGTTGTCTAAAATCTAGCGTCAAAAGTCCAATTTTATTACAATTTGAAAATATATTTGTTTATTCGTTTTTAAGTAAGATTACAGATTCCGGATGCTGGACTGTCCCGCCTCTGCTCTCTTACTTAAAGACCGCAAAGAAACACCCAAAAGTTGGGTTATTGAAAAAATAAATTTCAAATGCTCATTCTCAATACATGATTCAAGCCAATATTAGATCAGCGACCTTATCTGACATGCCTGCTATTCATAATTTAGTGCGGGCGTTAGCCATTTATGAAAAAGCAGAAGAAGAGTTTGTAGCTACTCTCGATGAATACAAGCGCGATTTCCAGGATCAGGTATTCGAAGCCATTCTAGCCGAGGTAGAAGGAGAAATTGTCGGTATGGTACTATTTTATTTGACGTATTCCACTTGGAAAGGTAAAATGCTGTACCTGGAAGATTTTGTGATCAAGCAAA
Organism: uncultured Saprospiraceae bacterium; assembly: GCA_964533785.1. Lineage (GTDB taxonomy): Bacteria > Bacteroidota > Bacteroidia > Chitinophagales > Saprospiraceae > JANQRV01. The sequence goes on from CAZHNG010000103.1 coordinate 12,706, forward strand.
ATTTCCGCCGGTATGGCATTGGGCAGCAACTATTTAATGCTTTTTTAGAGAAAGCACGTATGCTGGAGTGTAAACTAGTCAAATTACAGGTGCTGGATTGGAATGAACCCGCCATCAAATTTTATGAAAAAAACGGTTGTATAATTGAAAAGGAATGGTGGAATTGCAAAAAAAACCTGTGAGCAATAAATTGAAACACAATTAAAGATTTGTGAAAAATAAAATATATCCTTATCTTTATGATCAATAAGTTATAGCCAGACAACACTTCCATTTATCCTGCACTATTGAACGAACACTTCTAATAAAATTTCTTTCTTTTACGCCAGTATTTAATCCTGTTTGAAAATTCAGCCCATATTTGTTTTATCGTTACAAAGAATAAATCAGGTTCCTGTTGATCCCATCTTCAGGAATGTAAATTATAGTGTTTCATAGTGTGAGGGGTAATCACTTCGGTGGTTGCCTCTTTTTTCTACGAGTTAGAGAGTTTAAAAGGGTTGGGACGCGTTCAACCCGTCGAACCCGCACTAACTCGTTAAACTCGTCCAACCAGTTATGAACTTCCCCCGAAAAGAAGTATCTTTGCCGCGCTTTATCAAAGATCATTTTAACCACAATTATTATTCTAAAAAAGTTTTGACCATGCAAGGTAAAGGAGTAATTAAGTTCTTCCTTGTGGTGATGACCATAGTAACAGTCGGGCAGTACCTATTTATACTGCCTACGCGTAAAGTCGAAAATGCGGCGGAAAAATATGCGAGTGAAAAGGTTACATCCATTGAAGACGAAGCGGAGAGGAATGCAGTATTCAAGTCAGCCAGAACGGCTTTCCTGGATTCTATGTCTTCTGAAACAGTATTTGAGATCCCGTTCATCAAATCTTGGAATTACCAGGAACTGAAAGCTCAGCAATTGGCCTTTGGTTTGGATTTGCAGGGAGGAATGAGTGTCGTATTGCAAGTAGACTTAAGAGGGTTCATCGAAGCATTGGCCAACAATAGCAAGGATCCAACTTTTTTAGCAGCCTTAGATAAAGCAAGCGAAGCTCAGAAAACCGCTCAATCGGACTACGTAACGCTTTTTGCGAGAGCTTTTGATGAATTGACGGAGACCAAGACCCTAGCTTCGATCTTTTCCAGGAACGAAGCGTTGCGGTCAGAAATTAATACGGCTACACCCGACGGAGAGGTCGTGAGGATCATTCGTGAAAAAGCAGACGAAACGGTTGACCTGACCTTCAAACTGCTTAAAGAGCGTATCGATAAGTTGGGGGTTGCTCAACCGAACGTTTCCCTGGATGCGGGAAGGGATTTGATTTTGGTGGAATTACCCGGCGTGGATAACCCGGAACGTGCCCGTACCTTTCTGCAGGCGGCCGCAAAATTGGAATTTTGGGATGTGCACCGGATTAGTGACCAAGGTATCAGCCAGGCTTTTATAACGGCAAATGATAGATTGTCAAAATCTGTAGGTTCCGGTCCGATCGAACCCGAAATGGTGATTGATACTACGTTTGCCACCGATTCGTTGGGTAATGAAATTCCCGGTCAAATTGTTAGAATTGATACCTTTCCATCCAATCAAATACAAACTGATCAAGGGCCATTGTTCGAGGTGTTTGCCTTAAACACCGGAGGTCTGTATAGCCCGGCAGTAATTGGTACGGCGAGAGGAAACCAACGAAGATTGATCGATACCCTACTGGCTAGGCCAGAAGTCGCTCCGCTCTTTAAAAATATGAAATTAAGGTGGTCTAAGGATCCCGTAAAAGACTTGGAAACCGGAGAAGAAACGGATAATTATGAGCTTTTCGCCCTTAAGTTAAATCGGGGGTCTGATGAACCGCCTCTAACGGGAGAACACGTTATTGACGCCTTTTCGAGTCCGGACCCGCAGACGGGAGAGGTTGGTGTTTCTTTGTCCATGGATCCGGTCGGTACCCGTATTTGGGGCAATATGACCACGCAAGCCGCCCAGGATAATAATCGGGAAATTGCCATTTTGCTGGACGATGAGGTCGTTTCAGCTCCTAGAGTGAATACACCCATTACCGATGGCCGGTCTTTGATCTCGGGTAGTTTTACGGTTCAGGAAGGAAAAGATTTAGCGAATATTTTGCAGATCGGTAAGTTACCCGCTGAAACAAAGAGTATACAGGAGTCTCTGGTAGGCCCTTATCTGGGGGCTGAAAATATCCGTCGGAGTATTAATGCTTTAGTCATCGGGTTTGTACTGGTACTGGGCTTTATGATCCTTTATTACGGTGGAGCGGGTATTGTGTCGATCCTGGCCTTGTTGCTCAACCTGTTCTTTATTTCAGGTGCCTTGGCTTCTTTCGGTACGGTGCTGACCCTGGCGGGTATCGCGGGTATCGTCTTAACGATCGGTATGGCGGTAGATGCCAACGTAATTATTTTCGAAAGGATCCGGGAAGAGTTAAGGGAAGGTAAAACCTTATTGATGGCGGTAGCTGATGGGTTTAAAAATTCCTATTCCGCTATTTTGGATGCGAACGTTACCACATTCCTGACGGCGGGAGTGCTTTTCTACTTTGGCCTAGGTCCTATCAAGGGTTTTGCAGTGGTGTTGATGATCGGTGTCGCCTTTTCGTTGTTTACCGCTGTTTTAGTCGGGCGCCTGATTATTGATAATTGGATCCGTAAGCGGGATATGACCTTTTGGACCGGGTTTTCAAAAAATGCTTTTGCCAACCTCAGCATCGACTGGTTAAGTAAGACCAGAACGGCTTATGTATTTTCCGGGATCATCATATTGCTTGGTATTGGTTCCTTCTTTTTAAGAGGGTTTGAATTAGGGGTAGATTTCAAAGGCGGATATGCTTATAATATTGCTTTTGAGGAAAATATTTCAATTGATGCCGCAGCCTTACGCAATAGCCTAGCACAAGCCTTTGCGGATGAAAACGGCAATGAAAACTCGCCTATAGTCAAGGAGGTAGATACTAAAAATACCTATAGTGTGGTAACCGATTATCTGGTAGATAACACCGATGATGATGCCGCAGACCGAGTAATGGCTCAATTATACCAAGGTGTCAATGCTATTGCTGGCGGTAATATCGATCTGGAACAGTTCAAAGATCCGGATGGAATCGGTACCCATGTCATTAGTTCTTTTAAAGTGCTACCTACTATTGCGGATGACATCAAGCAAACTTCCGTTTATGCAGCCATTTTTGCGCTATTACTCATCTTTTTGTACATCTTTATTCGCTTTAGCAAGTGGCAGTATAGTATGGGAGCCGTTGCCGCCTTATTCCACGATGTATTGGTCGTATTAGGGGTGTTCTCCTTGTTGCATGGGGTATTACCATTTGCCATGGAAATTAACCAGGAGTTTATTGCGGCAATCTTAACGGTGATCGGTTATTCCATCAACGATACCGTAGTCGTATTTGACCGGATCAGGGAATACGCCAATATTTACGTACAAAAATCTAAAAAGGAAATCATTAACCTGGCGATCAACAGCACGGTAAGTAGAACGGTTATTACCTCTTTAACAACCTTGTTTGTGGTGTTAATATTGTTTGTATTTGGCGGCACCAGTATCAAAGGCTTTGCTTTTGCCATATTGGTGGGGATATTGATCGGTACCTATTCTTCTATCTTCGTTGCAACTCCGGTAATGTCAGATCTTTCCGGTGAGTTCAGTAAAGATGGTAAGAGAGGGGAGAAGAAAAGATTTTCTAAGAAATTGGAAAAAGTAAGGTAGGTGAGAAATGAGGAACAAGAATTGAGAAACCTCAATTCTTATTCCTCATTCTTCAAACTATAACCTGTTATCATTTACGATGGCTAACAATTCATCCCTATAATTCTTGCCAATGGGAATATGCTTTGCCTGTCCTTTTTCTATCACTTCGACCATGTTACCTACGATAGCATTGATCTTATTTAAATTGACGATATAGGAGCGGTGTATACGCCTGAATATGTGGGAAGGTAATTTTGCTTCGAGGCTTTTCATGGTTTGGAGGGTGATAACCCGGTTGTCATTCATCCTGATGATCACATAGTCTTTCAGCCCTTCGATGTAGATGACTTCATTAAAGTTCACCTTCACCAGTTTTTTATCTGCTTTCACAAAGATGTACTCCGAATGAGTATCTGCGTTTTTATTGGCCTCTTCCCCCAGGTTAGTTTGTTCAAGTACTTTGTTAATGGCTTTGATAAAGCGTTCAAGCGAAATAGGTTTCAGTAGGTAATCTACGGCATTTAGTTCAAACCCTTCCAACGCATAATTGGGATAGGCCGTGGTAAAAATGACCTTGGGCGGATTGGTAAGGGTTTTTAAAAAGTCAATTCCTGTTAGTTGCGGCATTTGTATATCAAGTAGAATAAGGTCGATTTGGTTTTTTTTAAGCATTTCATTCGCCTCAAGTGCATTGCCGCATTTGCCTGCTAAATGGAGTTCGGGAAGTTTTTCAACATAGGTTTCCAGGACATCTTGTGCCAAAGGTTCGTCGTCGACGATTAGTACGTTTATCATAATGATAGTTTTAATTCAGATTAATGTTTAAGGTTACCGCGTAGCTTTTGGGCTTATTGGTGATCTCCAGTTTATAATTATTGGGGTATAAGATATTCAATCTTCTTTTGACGTTCACTAAACCGATTCCACCACTTTTACGGTTGGGGTGCAAGACGGGGCTGGTTTCCGGTTTGCTGTTTTCGATGTAAAAATGTACCTTTTGGTAATCTACGATCAGTTTTATATTAACAAACCCTCGGGAAATGTGGTTGTTTAGCCCGTGTTTAAAACTGTTTTCAAGGAAAGGAATAAACATTAACGGTGCAATTTTCTGCTCGCTTACATTACCCTCTACCTGGAATTTAATTTCAATATCTTTTCCCTGTCGCAGCCTTTCAAGGTCGAGATAATTTCGAATGTATTTGATCTCTTTGCTGAGCAAGACTTGCTTTTCATTACACTCATAAAGCATGTAGCGCATCATTTCGGATAGTTTAATCACGATCTCAGGTGCCTTATCTGATTTTTTGAGGGTTAATGCATATAAATTGTTCAAGGTATTGAAAAGGAAATGAGGATTGATCTGGGATTTTAAGAAATTGAGTTCGGACTGCATGGTTTGCGTTTGCAGCTCTTGCTTTTCTCTCAGATTCCTCAACCAATCTGAAATAATTTTAAATACCGTTGAGATCAATCCTACAAAAAAGGTGATAATGAAGTAAAAGTCTTTATTGTTAATCAATTCTACTTGCATTTCCGGGTACCCGGAAAATTTGAAATACAAAGTGATGATTTTGATCGGGGTAATGATGATGGCTGCAAAGAACAAAAAGGTGATGTAGGAGACGAAACGTTTTTTGGTGAGATAAGTCGGTATTAAGTAAAATAGATTTAAATACACGATAATACCGTAGAAAAAGAGATTAATGATCTCATTACCTAAAGTAAAAAAGAAACTGCCGCCTGTACTTTCCATTTCCACGAAAGTAAACAGCAGCAATAATATTAACCAAAATACACTGTGGTAGACAATACGCTGGGAAACAAAATCAAAGACCCTGTTTGCCAGTGTTTCTGTTAAGACCTTATTCATTCAACGTCTTCCTTTTCTCATGTGCTTTAAAATAAACCAATCATTCCTAAATTTACTAATAAATTGGATAAAAGGCCTGTTCGGGTAGATGAGTTGATGATGTTGTAGTACGATCAGTGAAGGAATAGTCCTTTACTACCATACTTAGGTCTATCGTATTTGCTCTACTGTGTTTCTACACACGATTTCTACTTTTATTGTACTTGTGCAGTAATTTCTCATGTAGACTTACACGTAGAAAAAATCGCCACAAAGCCGATAGCTATCGGCTTAAAACACAAAATTGCACTAATCATTTTTGTGAGGATTTTGAGCTTTTGTGTTTTGGTGGCAACCCACGTACGTTTCAC
>CAZHNG010000104.1:0-16918 GCA_964533785.1 uncultured Saprospiraceae bacterium
GCATAAAATTTGCTTCACTTTCGCTCGTTCATGACCCGCCGAACAAGTCTAATGTTATTTTACACTCCTATTGTATCGATTACTCCCCAATTACGTATTATTCCCAGGAGTTAACTGGATATTGGATGCCGTTGGCTGAAACCGGTTCATCGTTTTATCTAACATTGTGATGAATTTTTTATCAGCAATTAATAATTGAAATTCAGCAATTTCTCACGTGAAACGTACGTGGGTTGCCACCAAAACACAAAAGCTCAAAATCCTCGCAAAAAAAGATTAGTGCAATTTTGTGTTCTAAGCTGATAGCTATCGGCTTTGTGGCGATTTTTTCTACTTGTAAGTTCTACATGAGAAATTACTAAAAAAAAATAGAAGTTTGAAAATCAAGGATTACGTAAGAAGTTTGAGAAGTTTTAGGATTTATCACCGCTATATTGGGATTCTACTTGCCTTTTTTCTCTTCATTAGTGCTTCCACTGGTTTTTTATTGGGATGGAAAAAAGACATTGCTCTTTTACAACCACCCACACAAGCAGGGAGCAGTAAAGAATTATCCACCTGGAAACCCATCAGCGAACTTGCTGACAGTGCAGTAGCAGCATTCAAGGACAAATTTCCAGCAAGTGATAACAGCATAGATCGCATGGATGTTCGGCCTTCCAAAGGGGTCGTAAAAGTGTTAATGGAAAAGGGCTGGTGGGAGGTACAAGTCGATGGAAGTACCGGTAAGGTATTATCCATTAAGCGGCGGCACTCCGACTGGATCGAAGCGCTGCACGATGGTTCCATCATCAGCGATCTATTTAAATTGATCTCCATGAACATTATCGGTATTGGGTTGATTGTCATGGTGCTATCTGGTTGGTGGTTGTGGTACGGCCCTAAGGTAATCCGCAGGCAGAAACGCCGTGAACATTGAGATATGAATTTACGGAAAATTCACCGGTAGTTGCTCATCACCTAGCTCTCTCTGATTTTAGTGAAAGGGCAGGTACATGGCCGGCAGTTGCTGATCATATGACTTTAGGAATTGTTGGGCAGTTTCCCGAATAGTCTCTTCAATAGGACGGTATTCGAACTGAAGGGTAGTTTTCGATTTAGTATTATCGAACAAAAAGCTTTTCGAAGAAGTGCGGGCGGTATCTTTGGTAACCATGGGTTGAACGTTCCCAATTTTTGCTTTCAGCCATTCGATTCGCCAGGCGATTTCCCGCAGCACCGGCCGAACGGGAATATAAGGCCCTTTTTTACCGAGGTAATGGGCCATCATTGAAAAAATTTTAGCGTAATCCTGATTTTCTGAACTTACAATAAATCTTTCATTGACAATCTCACTTTCCATTAATTTCAGTATAAAAATAGCTACATCGCGAACACCGACAAATCCATTTTTTCCAACCGGATAAAAGGGGTAGGACCCCTGAGTGAGGGAAAATAGTTTTTGCGTTCCCTGATCCCAAAAGCCGCTGCCCAGTATGATAGAAGGGTTGACAATAGCAACGTTGAGGCCTTCAGCCATTCCTCGCCATACTTCCTGCTCTGCCAGGTATTTACTGATGGCGTAATTTGTATTGTGTTTACTGCGGCTCCATTTCGAAGCCTCCGTAATGACTTCACCGGATTTGGTACGACCAATAGCAGCGGTGGAACTAACGTGAAGTAATTTTTCGACCCCGTGATGCAGACAAAAGTTAACAATGTTGGCGGTGCCTTCCACATTCACCTGAAACATCTTTTTTCTTGCTGCCGGTTGAAAAGAAACGATCGCGGCACAATGAAAAACCCAGTCTCTTCCTTTCAGTGTTTCCTCCAGTTCGGATAGGTCCAGAATGTCTTGCTCTATCCAATTAACCTGGTCTTTTACCTCTTTGACCAAAGCCATCGAAGAAGAACTTCTTTTCGTTGCACTGATATTTTGATAACCGGAATTGATGAGATGACGCAACAGATAAGACCCTAAGAACCCGGTCGCTCCCGTAATGAGTATGTTCTTATTGAAATCTTTTGGAACTTTTGCCATCATAATGTTTAATAGACAAGTCTAATCAAAAAAGCTATACCAAATGTACGATCCCATTGATGGTATCCCGCCGGGCCCCCGTAACGCTAGCCATTACATTTGGTCGGGAATGCAACCTTAACAATCCCATCAAAGCGATGAGCGCTGCTTCTTTGTATTCCACCAGTGTTTTGTCCGGGATCTCAATGTTAACAGCTAAGGGTTGGCAGTGGTTCTGGATACACTGGATTAAAAACTGGTTTAAAGCGCCGCCTCCCGTAGCTAATAATCTGAAAGAGTTGTCAGATAGGGATGCTTTTTGCCTTAATAGCTGGATAGACCGGGCGATTTCACCGGCAATGAATTGGCAAGCGGTAAACAATTTATCGTGCAATAGGGCGTCGTAACGAAGAAAGAAGAGGGTTTGATTTTGTTTGACCCACTGATTGTCCAATGATTTTGGGTAAGATTGAGTGAAATAGTTGAGTGATCGGGCAGCTTCCAAGAGAGCGGGTACCAACTGTCCCTGGCTGGCCATGCGGCCATCTTCATCATAATCTAGGCCAGCCGTCGAAGCCAATGCATTGAGTATCTGGTTACAACCGGTTATGTCAAAAGCAATAAATCCGTCGGACGTTCGGCAAGAAATATTGGCAATTCCACCCAGGTTAAGAAAAAAGGTGATTGCCTTGTCGAACAACCAGGCATCCGCAATAGGCGCTACCGGCGCACCTTGCCCCCCCAAAGCAATGTCCTGATCCCGAAACCTGCTGATGGTGGGTATGCCGCTGTGGCCGGCGATCATTGCCCCTGCACCAATTTGACAAGTAAAAAACTTTTCCGGATGGTGAAAAACCGTATGGCCATGGGAAGCAATATAATCTGGATGTAATTTTTTCTGTTGAATAAAACTTTTGGCGACTTGCCCAAGGTAGGAACCAAATTCGGCATCCAATACTAAGAGTTGCGTAGCCGAAAGTTGATTGGCACCGGCCAGTTGGTCGTACCACTCAGCAGTAAAAGGGTGGGTCGTGCATTCATCGATCGACCAATCCGCTAACCGAAAAAGGTCATCGGCAGTTCGCTCTGTTTTGAAACGACAATGAGCTAGATCAATACCATCGAGTGAACTGCCTGATATCAGGCCAAGTATGTGATACTCGGTCATGAATTATTTTTTTAAAGAAAATGTGTATTCGGCTACTGCTTTGATCTCCTCCTCTTCCAGGATCCCCCCGAAAGCGGTCATAACATTTTTTCCATTTGTAATGATCTGAACGCGCTCTTCAACGGGAAGTTCGGATTGGGTTAGATCTTTGGCTCCGCTCATGCCCATATCGCCGTTAATACCGTGACAAACTACGCAGCGTTTTTTGTAAATAGCTTCACCATCTACCTTTGCTTGCCCGGATGTTGCTGCTTTGCCAACGGAGGTCACAGAGTTTTCGGCACTCGCTCCGTCAGCACCGGAATTCGAGCAAGCCCAAATAAATAGCCCTAAAGCAATGAAGAAAATGATCTTTTGCATTTTTATTCTGTTTTATTAGCAAAATAATGATTTTTACTTTTGAAAATTTATCGTCACAACAATTTATACTTGACGCGAAGTGGTTTGGGACTTCCCAAACCTATTTCGGTTAGTATATACCATACTTGAAGTGGTTTGGGAACCCAAACCACTTCAACGTCGAAATAGAATGAGCAGGAATAGAGAACAAATCAACTTGATCGTCTATTCAAGGTTATTTAAGTAGGGTTTGTCGAAAAAGTTTACAGATTCTCCTATTTTTATGTAGAATTATTTAATTGGATAGAGAAATTGAGGTTTTCTGTTCTCTATTCAAACAAAAATACCAGAAAAAATTTCACTAAAATGAGTAAAGCGAACAATAAGCCTAATCAAGGCAGATTAATTACAACGGCAATTATTGCCTTTGTGGCATTCATTCTGATCGTCATCTTTTCTAATGCCACTTTTTTAACGATTGACCCAGGTAATAAAGGGGTCTTATTCAAACGCTTCGGCGGTGGGTTAAATAAGGATAAAATTTACGGTCAGGGTTTTCACATCGTAGCTCCCTGGAATAGTATGATCGTCTATGATGTCAGGATTAAGGAAGGATTGGAACAAATGTCTATTTTATCGAAAAATGGTTTGACCATTGAAGTAGAGCTTTCCTACCGGTTCCGTCCGATTACCGAAAAGATCGGGTTCCTGCACGATGATATTGGCAGGGATTATAAAGAACGGATTATTGTACCCGAGATCCGTTCAGCTACCCGGGAAGTAATTGGTAAATACTTGCCGGAAGAGTTATATTCCACAAAAAGAGAAGCTATCCAGGACGAAATTTTTCAACGTACTGCTGATAATATAAAAGAAAAGCATTTAATCCTGGACGCCATTTTGATCAGAGAGGTAGCATTGCCGGAAAAACTAAAAGCTGCTATCGAAAAGAAACTGGAAGAAGAACAGTTGTCTTTTCAGTACGAATTCCGTTTGGATCGCGAGCTTAAAGAGGCCGAACGCAAGATCATCGAAGCACGTGCCAAAGCAGAGGCCAACGAGATCCTGAACAAGAGTTTGACTGACAAGATCCTTCAGGATAAAGGGATAGAGGCTACCCTGCAATTGGCCAATTCACCTAATTCGAAGGTCATTGTCGTTGGCGGAAGTGGAGATGGATTACCTTTAATATTGAATAATAATTGATAAAGGATTCGGTTAATTCCAAATCATGTATAAATTAGATCACATCGGAATTGCTGTGAAAAGTATTGAAAACAGCAATGCTCTTTTTGAACGATTATTAGGGATCAAGCACTACAAAGTAGAAGAAGTCGGTACCGAAGGGGTGCTGACTTCTTTTATTCAGACTGGGGAAGCAAAAGTTGAATTATTGGAAGCTACTGATCCTGAAAGTGCTATTGCAAAATTCATCGACAAAAGAGGCGAGGGAATGCACCATGTTGCATTTGAGGTTGAAGACATATACGCTGAAATGGAGCGGATGAAAGCAGAAGGTTTCAGGTTGTTGAATGAAGAGCCAAAAAAGGGGGCTGACAATAAGCTGGTCTGTTTTATTCATCCTAAATCGGCTAACGGAGTATTGGTAGAATTGTGTCAAACCATAAAAGACAGCTAACATTTTAGGATTCAGAGGGGGCTTTCATATAAACCCGGAGCATTTCTTTTTCGGATGTCCAGTCCAGATCAGGATAAGATCCTTCCATTTGTTCAATAACTTTTAGTTGATGTTCTACAAAGGCTTGATGATTTTCACTTTGTGGAAATGAAGGCCGGTGCGCTATCGCCTTAAGGATCTTTTTCACTTTATCCATAATGGGGATGGCCTCAGGTTCAATGCAGGCCTGCCTAAAACGATGCCAAATGTATTGAATGCCCTGCCCGGTAGGGTGTACCAGATCCTCTTGATAAAAGCGATAATCCCTTAGATCGTCCATCATGATCTCATAACTGGGAAAATAGTAGAGATCAGGAAGTTGATCGGCGAGTTCATGAATAGCGAGCAAGAGAGTGGCTTTGCTTCGCTGGTTTTCAACTATTCCGTCCTTGATGTGGCGGATGGGGCTTACGGTTGCTATTATTTTAAGGTTCGGATTGGTATTCCTCATGCAAGCAATGGCCGCATTAAGTTCCTCCGCTATCTGAGTAACGGATAGGAGCTGCTTCCTAAAGGAAGACTGTGGTATTTTATGGCAATTCGCCACTATTTCTCCCGTTTTATTGTAGACATAGGCAAAAGCTGTACCCAGTGTAAAGATCAAAAAATTGGCTTTTACAAGAAATTGGTGTGTTTTTTGAGCGGTTCGATCGATATTGTCGATCATCTTTTTTTGATCCGGATGCGATAAATTTCCGTGAAAATCTAAAGAATGCCAAAGGCCGTTATGGAAAACCAGCCCTTCGTGTTGTAGGGAGGTAGGATCAGCAATAAATTTAAATTGCCGGGCTAATGAAACGGGGTTATATACTATGCCTAAAGGATTAATTGATACTGGAAACTTATAATCGATCAATAACTGACCAATATTTTCAACAAAACAGGAACCTAATCCCAGGGTCGGGGTGTTGTAATTGAGGCTAAAAAGAAGAGGGGCAGGTATTAATTCTGTTCGGAATTTCAGCATATTCGGCAGATTGATTTTATTGAAAGTGTTTCACAATTTAAACATTAAACTCGTTATTAGGTATAGTATTCAGCGGGCGTTTTTGAGGACTATTAACAGCTTTTGGACGTCAAAAATCAAAGTTTATGTGGCTTTTGGACCGAATCTTTAGCAATCAGAATGACTCAAACTACCAACCATCTATCCGGTTTGGGCGGTTTAGCGATTCTTATAAGCCATCGAAAAATTACGATGCCTGGGATGATTCCCTGGAGAAATTCGAAAAACAAGACTATATCGGGTGCTACCGTTCTTTTTTCGACTATTTGCGGGATGAGCAAGAAGATAATGTAAAATATTGGGAAGTAGATGAGGGTATTGAATTTGAATTCTATCAGGGTTCAAAACGTATTTTTGGCCATGCCAATACCTCCAAACTAAAGGCAGAAGCAAAGATCGCGAAAGCAAAAGGCCGAAAAAAACAGTTTATGTACCGTTTATTGGAACAGAATTTCAACCTTCAGTATAGCCGATTTGCAATAGATCATGAAGATACGCTTACCATTATTTTCGACACTTATTCGCTCGACGGTTCTCCTTATAAATTGTATTATGCCTTAAAAGAACTGGCTACTAATGCGGATAAGCAAGACGATTTGCTACTGGATGAGTTTAAATCACTTGAACAAGTAGGTACCGACCATTTGAAAATGCTCCCGGCAGAAGAAAAATTAGTGAAATACAATTATGTCATAAATTCAATAGAAAAAGCCCTGAACATGGCCAAAGATGAGCAATTATGCCAGGAATACCCCGGTGGTATTGCCTATTTATTGCTCAACCTGGTCTATAAATTGGACTATTTGATCAAGCCGGAAGGGTACATGATGGAAGCATTGGAAAGAGCCAACCGTTTGTATTTTGCAAATGATAATAAGAATACCTTTGAGAAGATCAAAGGTTTACAGCGGGAATTAGAACTTCTGGCAAGCAGGCCCAGGGAAGGTTTCTTCAGGGAAATGTACCGGGGAATTTCAACATTTGGCATAACAGCTCCCGTTAATCACGACCACGTTGTTAACCTGATCAATCATGACCTAGGTAATATGGACTGGTACCGCGATAATGGATACGAAGAGATCGCCTTGTCAATTCCGGGCTATATTATTGGTTATTGTATGTTTAATTATGCAATCCCCAAACCCGACAGGGATTTATTCCATTTATATTTCCAAATTACCGAAGCCCCTTATTTCAATGCCTTAGGTTTTAAGAATAATTATTATTCTGAAAAGGAAGCTAAACTCCAACCTAAATATATTAGGAAAGCTATTGAACAGATCGTTACCAACAACCGCAAAGACTATATCCATTTGGCACCTCATTTGAGTTTATTGAGGTACGAGTCGATGTGTGAATTTGCAAAGTCTTTTCTAATAATGGTAAGGGATTTGGACCTTACCTAGAAACTGATAAGTATGCAAGCAACGAAAGAAATTTCAGTGGAAAAAATATGGGAAATACTGGAACAGGTCACTGATCCGGAAATTCCCGTATTAACAGTACAGGACCTGGGGATTATCCGGGACGTTAAAATCGATGATGCCGGTCAGGTAGTGGTTATTATCACCCCCACTTATTCCGGATGTCCCGCAATGAATACTATTGAGATCAACATAAAAGCCGCTCTTCAGGAAAATGGGATTGATCAGGTAGAAGTAAAAACCATTTTGGATCCGCCTTGGACAACTGACTGGCTTACCGAATCTGGCAAAAAAAAGCTTAAAGCCTATGGTATTGCACCTCCTCAGGGAAAATCTCACGATAAAAGCGAATTATTCGCGGAAGAGAGGAATGTGCCTTGCCCCAGATGTGGATCGACTCATACCAAAATGTTGAGCCAATTCGGATCAACGGCTTGTAAAGCCCTTTATCAGTGTTTGGATTGCCTGGAACCTTTTGATTATTTTAAATGCCATTGAGAATAGATGTTAGACGCCAGATTTCAGACTTTAAATCTACTGGGAATTGATTGATCTGTTTGTTTTTAAAAATTAAATATCAGGGATAAACCTTGCGGATTCATCTGGTCAGGATAAGCAGACGTACCAATGACCAGTTTTAATTTGCGGTCTTCGCTTTTTTTATTGAAATCATTAACAAAATCAATGACGTCATTTTCACTAACATTGAACAGGTGATACAACAGCGCACCAACGCCGATCATGATGCCGCCCGCTACATAACCCGTAGCGTTATTGGAATTTTCCACTTTATTTTCCCGGGTTGAAATTGCGGTTCCTACCATCAGGCTAACTCCTATCCCAGCACCAGTGTATCCCAGTATTTTTCCGCTATTACGTCTTTGTTTGAGCTGATTAAATCTTTCGCTCATTACGCTGTACATCGTATCTTGACTAGCTTGCAGCTGGTTCATGAGCGCGTCCAATCCTTTATAGTTTCTGGGAAATATGCTTACGCCGTACTGAAAGCCAGGATCTTTAGCGACCTTTAAACTGTCGCTTTGCCCCTTACAGATCGTACAAATAAATATTTCACAGAATATGACCAGGACGATGTATTTCATTACCTTGCCTTTTTTGGTTAATTAAATCTACGGTTGAATAAGAGGGAAGTGACATAAAATCACGACATTTTGGTTTTTTAGCTGACTTCTTCCTTCTTTTTTAAAGGGAACTTAGAAGTATATATGAAAATGGTTCACTACAAGACTTTTGACGGACTGTTCTACACAAAATAAAACTACGGTCTATTAAAAATTGTATCTACTAGTTGTAAACTTAAGTATAATATCATTAAATGTGTACGGTAACTTTTATTCCAACCGGAGAAAATGAATTCATTTTGACTTCTAACCGAGACGAACAGCCGTCGAGATCCGCAAGGGAAATTGCCCGAACTACAATTGGGAGTCAACAACTTATTTTTCCCCGTGATTCCGGTGCCGGTGGTACCTGGATCGCTGTATCTTCCTACAATAAACTGGTTTGTTTGTTGAATGGCGCTTTCGAAAAACACGAGCGAAAGCCTCCCTATAAGCGCAGCCGGGGCTTAATGGTACTGGACTACTTCAGCTATATAAAATCAGCTACTTTTTTCGAAGAATACGATTTCAGAGGAATTGAACCCTTTACCATGATTATATACGACGACGGAGTGCTATTAGAGGTCCGTTGGAATGAAAAAAAACTATACACGAAATTACTCCCTATTTCTCAAAGCTATATTTGGTCTTCTTCCACCCTCTATGATCCGGCTGCCCAGGCTAAACGGCAAGCCTGGTTTGACCTTTGGAAAATACAAACTAAGGTTTTCGATCAAAGGGCCATCATAGATTTTCATACCAATGCGGGTGATGGAGATACCTGGAATGATGTTGTGATGAATAGGAACGGCCTCGTTCAAACGGTCAGTATGACCAGTATTTCCAAACATGAAGAGCAAATGAAGTTATGGTATCACGATTTTTTGAGTGGTAATAAAGCAAAGCATGAAGTGGAACTTGATCGACAATTGGAAACGAAGAATACTTAATACAACTTTTGCTATTCGTTTGCTCAATTGGGAGTACTGGCCAACTCAAGTTTTTTATTATCCGTTGATTCCTCATTTCATATTTCTGGCTATACGGGCACGTACCCCATGCTTTTTCACGGCAGCGAACACCGGTATTGAAGGTGGGGGGATGGGATTCGAATCGAAATTTACTACCATTCAGAAGATACCACGGCGTTTTAGGCCCAGATCAATAGTAGTGCGGTCCCATCATCCATTCCAGCAAATTCTCGATTTATTAGCGACAGAGGGTATTGGGTTTCCCTTGATCGCAAAGCCCGAAATTGGTTTCAGAGGAATGCTCGTAGAAAAAATAGCGGAACCAGAACAACTAAAAGACTATCTGAGGAAGTTTACGATACCGCTGATCTTACAGGAATTCCTGGATTACTCCGAAGAAGTAGGGGTTTTATATTACCGTTTTCCAAACCAGGAAAGCGGACAAATTAGTTCTCTAACCTTGAAGGAATTTTTGTACGTCACCGGAGACGGACAAAGCTCTGTCCGGGAACTGATCGAAGCCAAACCAAGGGCAAAGCTGCAATTGGAACGGCTGAAAAAAAACCATTTTAACTTATTAGAAAAGATTCCCGGGAAGGGGAAACTCGTTAAACTGGGTGAAATTGGCAACCACTCGAAAGGTACCCGCTTTATTAACGGAAACCATTTGATCGATGATCAATTACTCCGGACGATAGATCGAATTAGCCGGCAAATTCCGGGATTTAATTATGGCCGCTTTGATATTAAATGTAATAGCTTGACTGCTTTAAAAAAGGGAGAAGATTTTAAGATTATTGAACTCAACGGTGTTTTTTCAGAACCCACTCATATATATGACCCCAACGGGCTCACTTACTTCGGTGCCGTTCAAACATTGGCCAGGCATTGGTCTATAGTCCAACAACTGGGAACGACGCAGCATCAATTAGGCGTTTCTTACTGGCCGGTGTTAAAAATGATCAGAGCCTTATGGCAATTCCGGAAATATGCACTTGACGTCAAACGACAAAAAGAGGGCAGTTGATTAATTCTACTTTTTTATCCTAAAACAAACGGAGGTTCGAATAGGAACGTGGGATGAAATCATGATTTATACGTTCATGCAAACTTTTGCGCCACCTTTTAGCGGCCTAACCTTTTTGCTCACCAATTATTCGCCCCTGGCCTTCCCAAGCAAAGTCCTTAAATATCGAAGGAAGCACAAATAAGTTCAGGGAATCTCTAGTTCACGTAAAATAGCAAAAATACTCCATCCCCAAATAATCCATCCTCACCGTAAAATTTCCCCTTGCCGTAGTTTTTCCCTGGAAGTGTACCATGATTTACCGTAAGTTTGAAGTGTAATCATACTTGAAGCTTATGGATTTTAAATTCAGCAAGTCCGACTTATACCTCATCCTTCTGTATTTCGCTTTTGCCATTCCGTTGAGCATGCTGGATTACGCCGCCTATGATGAAAAATGGAAATTATGGATGGAATCCCTGTATTACGCTATCATACTCAGCCTATCAGCGTATGTTATTGTATTTGTACTATTTGCAAGGTTTATCCCCCGCAGACAATATCTCTTACTTTTTATAACGACGACATCTTTTGTATTCCTAATGGGAATCATTGAAATAAACTTACAATGCCTGATCTATCAGTGCAATGATGATCCAATGAGTCTGTTGAGTATCTATTACGGATTTGCATCACACGTTGAAAATGTGGGACTACTAGCTGCCATATTACTGGGCAAAAAGGTTTACGAAACCCAACTGTATTACGCCAATATCGAAAAGGAGAAAAAGAGCAGCGAACTACGTTTTCTCAAAACTCAGATCGATCCCCATTTTCTATTCAACAACCTCAATACGGTAGATGCTTTGATCGACAAAGATCCCAAAGCAGCCAAAATCTACATCAATAAACTAGCAGAGCTATACCGGTATCTCATTACTAGCAAAGACTTTGAAGTAGTGCCGCTAGAAGAAGAGCTGACATTTGCCCAAAACTATATGTACCTCATTCAATCCAGGTATGGCAATGCCTATCAGTTTAAGATTGTAAATGAAAAAACAACGAAGGAAGAACTGCTGATCCCACCTGGATCTTTACAAACTTTATTGGAAAATATTGTAAAGCATAACCAAGGTAGCGAAAAAACACCCATCAAAAGCACGATCAGGATAAATGATGAAGGAATCAGTGTTTCTAATGATTTACGTGCCAAAAGCAACCAGGTGGATTCCACTGGGATCGGGCTTGAAAACCTGCGCGCCAGGTACGCTTTATTAACGGACGAAGTGCTGCAAATTCAATCGAATGGCAAATTCGAAGTAGCATTACCCTTAATCAAACAAGTCGACTAAAATGAAGATATTGATTTTGGAAGATGAGATACCGGCTTACGAAAAACTATACGGCTTTATTAGCGAAGAACTACCCAATAGCCAGCTAATTGGTTGGGCACGTTCCATTCAGGAAGCAAAGGTCTTGTTACAGCAGGCAGATAAACCAGATTTGATTTTTTCCGACATCGAGTTATTAGATGGTGTTTCTTTTGATGTTTTTGAGTCGATCCCAATTGATTGTCCAATCATCTTTTGCACCGGTTTCGATCAGTACGTGCTCCGGGCTTTTCAAACGAATGGTATTGCTTACTTGCTAAAACCTTATACCATCGAACATTTTAAAGAAGCTTACGAGAAGTACAAGGTATTATTCCAGAAAAATACCCCCCAAACCCTTGATGAAAAATTAATGACAGAGCTGAAGGAAATCCTACACCAGGATAAGAAAGCTTATAAACAAAGGTTTACCATCAAGAAAAAGGATGGTATTAAATTGATCAACACCCGCGATATTGCCCGCTTTGATGCCAATGGGGATTTCTGTATGGCTATTGATGCGAAAGGACAAAAGCACATTATCAATTATTCGCTGGGCAATATTGAAGAAAAAGTGGATCCCAGGAAATTCTTCAGGATTAACCGGAGCCAGATCATTAATATCGATTTTATTGAAAAAATTGAATCCCATTTTAAAAATAAACTGGCGATTACCATGCGCCATTCGTCAGAAGTCGTTTTTACGAGTAGTAGCACTACGCCGGGGTTTCGGAAGTGGATAGAGAGTTAGCGGATAATTAAGGAGGCTACTTCGAAGTAGCCTCCTTAATTACCCGGCAACAACAATTTTACACCTAAAATTTAAGACTACTTATAGGGGTAAAATACCAACTTCCTCATCCTAGTACAAAGAAGAACAATCATTACACCAATCAGAGATCTAATTCTATAAAGCTGTAATTAAGGGTGTTACGCACTTTCTGCCTTCAAGGCGGAGTAGCGGAGCTATGCCCGGATCTTACTAAAAAGACAAAAACTTTTAATAAGAAATCATGAAATCACTATTGACATCCCTGACTGTTATTGCATTTTTTACCATTTCTTTTGGTCAGTATACCGTTAGTGGTACGGTGAAAGATCCCGATAATCAAGCATTGGGTTTTGCGAATGTATTGCTGTATGCATTGCCAGACACCCAGATGGTCAAAGGAGAAACAACGGATTTTGAAGGTCAATTTGCCTTTACAGCAGTAAAAGAAGGCCAATACTTTGTAAAAGTAATGATGCTGGGTTATGCCGATTATCATTCGGAACCTATTTCACTGAATGCCGCTAACGGTCATACTGAACTTTTTTGCCCCATGGCGGAAGAAGCCACCATGCTTGAAACGGTAGAAGTAACCGCCAAAGTACCGGTACTGGAACAACGTGCCGACCGCATGGTGGTTAATGTTGCGGAAAGCCTGACCGCACTGAACGGAAGCTTGATGGATGTGCTGCGAAAAGTACCGGGGGTGATCATCTCCAACGGCCGCATGACCCTGGCCGGTCAATCCAATCCAACCATCCTGATCAACGGGCGTACCACCCAATACATGGACATGCAGGCGCTTATGAAAGAAATGCCCAGCGATAATATCCAAAAAATTGAAGTCATCCACCAACCGGGAGCGGAGTTTGATGCCGCCGGAACGGGTCCTATTATCAATATCGTTCTCAAACAAAATAAACTATTCGGCACCAACGGTAGCGTCCAGCTAGGGCTTGGCAAAGCCACTTTCTGGCGCTACAATGGCAGTTTTACGATCAATCATCGACAAGGCGGACTAAATCTTTACGGCGGAGCCGGCTACAGCCACAATGCCTGGAATGAAACACTCATACTTGAAAGGGTCATCGGCGAGGACCGCTATTCGCAGATCAATCAGCAACCCTCCCTCCCCTACACCAAACGGGCGAATATCGGACTGGACTGGTACATCAACGACAAGCAAACGGTCGGTGTTTCCGCCAACGGTTTGATCAGCGATAATAACCGTACCTGGCGCAACAATACCCTCATTCGCTATGCCGATGACGTTCCCAATTCAGAAATCAACTCTAACAACCGCCTGGAAAGAGATTGGTCTTACTTCACTTCAACCGCGTATTATAGTTACAAGTGGGATACCCTTGGCCAAAAGCTGGATTTCAACTTCGACTACGCCGCGTTTGATCGGGAATCGACCAGCTTTGTCCGAACGACTAATATCGGCGAAAATGTACTGGCCTTTGATGACATTCGTAACAGTCAGCCTGGAAATACGGGGATCTATGCACTCAAGCTAGATTACGTCAAGCCGTTTTCTAAAAATACGCAATTGAGTCTCGGCGCCAAATACAGCGTTGCCGACTTAGACAACAACCTGATCACTGAGTCTTTTACGGATAACAACTGGGTGATCAATACCGGTCTGAGCAATAACTTCCTGTTCGACGAAGATATCCTCGCCGGCTACGGTAAAATCACTACCCAAATTGGGGACTGGGAATTTACCGGTGGCCTGCGTTTCGAAGAAAGCAAATCCGAAGGATATTCCGTCACCCTGGATTCCACCATCAACCGGACGATATCGCGCTTTTTCCCCAGTGCCAGTCTCGCCCGGCCGGTCGGCGAAAAGCTGGGGATTGCTTTGGCATACAGTTACCGCATTGATCGACCGGGTTACAATGATCTGAATCCCTACGTTTTGTATTTAGATCCGTTCACGTTGCGAAAAGGTAATCCCCTGTTGCGTCCGGAAATGTCGCACAGCACAAAATTCAGTCTAACTTTCGACAAGCAACCTTTTTTCAATTTGGAATATATGCGAACCAATAGTTCCATCGCTTTTGTTACCGAACAAGATGATGAATCGGGCGCTACCATCGCCACGGTTGTCAACCTGGATAAGTTTGAAAAATACGGTGGTAGTCTCTTTTTTCCATTGGACTTTGTCAAAGGGCTATCCGGCTACGGAGGGGTGATGGCCTATTACAACCAGTTTGATTCGGATTATTTGAACGACCGTTTCCAGGCTCAGCAGTGGAGCATTACCGCCTTCTTACAGGCCAACATCGACTTGCCTTTCGACATCAACGCCGAGATCAGTGGCTGGTACACCAACGGCGGCCTGGATGGCATCATCAACTACGGATATATGTACGGCGTGAGCTTCGGTTTGGAGAAAAAATTCCTCGACGATAAACTCAGCGTTCAGTTCGGCATCGATGATCTGCTGTACCGTACCTTTGTCGGCGACATTAACTACGCCAATGTGATCGTCGATATCGATTCGCGTTGGGATACGCAGCTCGTCAATTTCCGGCTCAACTGGCGCTTCGGTAACCAGCATATGAAAAAGCGCGAAAAGAGAGGGAGCGGTGCTTCGGATGAGATTCAGCGGGCGCAGACGAATAATTAAGGATAAAGCGAAAACTGAGATGGAGGTTGAACTACTGAGTACCTAAAATGCGTTTTCACTGTAATGAATAATTGTTAATTTAGGGTAAAATACGGTGGATCATGATTAAAAGTATTCAGGAGCTCGACCTCAACAAAAAATATAGTTATGCTGACTATCTGACCTGGCAATTCAATGAATACGTTGAATTGATCAAGGGTAAGGTGTTTAAGATGAGCCCGGCTCCAAGTAGAAAACACCAAAGCGTAGCCTGGAATTTAACCGTTCAAATTGGCAATTACTTTAAAGAAAAAGGTTGTCAGGCTTTTTTTGCACCTTTTGATGTCAAATTGGTAGATCACCGAAAATCCACTCCCAATGAACAAATATTTACGGTTGTCCAGCCAGATGTATTTGTCGTTTGCGATGAATCCAAACTGAATGACCAGGGCTGTACCGGGGCTCCCGATTGGATCATTGAAATCATTTCTCCTTCCACCCGCAAAAGAGACCTGGAAACCAAATACGCACTTTATGCAGAATCGGGTGTACGAGAATACTGGGTCATACAACCCAATGACGATACGGTTACGGTTTTCATTCTCGATGATTCCGGAGGACGGTATCAATTTAAGGGTTTATATCCTGCCGAAGCGGAAGTCTCGGTTCAAATTTTTCCTGATTTGACCGTGAATATGCGGGCGGTGTTTGGGATCGATTAGACAAGTGGGTAATGTTTTATGAATCGGTAGTTCAATAATTTTTTCGAAGTTTGAAAAATGGAGCGGCTATTTTGGATTGGGCTGGGTTGTTTTAGATAGCAGGGGGAGAATTTGGGTGGTAGCTTTGTAATACAGGCCATTAATCCAAATCACAAATCATCAACTTAAAAAAGTTGTGTGCTTCTTGCCAAGGAGAAGATCTTAAAGGGGATATCGCAGAAAGTTTACTAGATGGTTCCTGGCAATTTGAAGCCAGGAAAAATGACATTTTCAGGGTCATTAAGTTTGGACTTCCCCATCACTTATGGGTAATAAATCTCCCTATTTATCATTTCGGGCACCGGGCAACTAGGAAAAGGAAGCATCATGCTTCCGGTAAATATAGCTGCTTGTCCTAAAAACCTCTTCTCTCGTGAATGGTATTCATTGTTTAAATCAGTCCCATTTTAAGTATTTCCGCCAGTGATGTTGTTCTTTGAAGCCCAGGACTTCACGGATTTTACGATTTGAAAACAATGCTTCATGTTTTCCCAATTCGCGGGTAATTGGCACACCTGGAAAAAACCGTTCAGCCAATTCTTTGCTGGGGATAATCGCACCGTTGTGGTCATTTCCAGCATTAAAAACCTGATAACCGAGACCGTCTTTTTTCAAACACAAGTCTACGATCTGTCCCAGGTCACGTGCATCAATGTAACAAAATGCATTCCTGCGACGCACTTCAGGGTTTT
>CAZHNG010000104.1:16928-18512 GCA_964533785.1 uncultured Saprospiraceae bacterium
CAGGGTTTTTGAAATAATGCGGAAACAGTTCAACGTATTCATGAGGCTCAATCACATTTCCGATACGAAGGGCATAGATATCAAAGCCCGACCGTCGTTGGAAACTCCGTGCCGTTTTTTCATTGACAACCTTTGATAATCCGTAGCTATCCATGGGATCAACGTCATAATCCTCCTCCAAAGGCAGGACCTTAGGATTGGTTTGGCCATCTGAAAAACAAATGCCATAGGTGGTTTCTGACGAAGCAATGATAATTTTCCTAATTCCAAGTTTAACTGCTGCTTCAATTACATTGTAGGTTCCCATGGTGTTGACCCGAAAAGTTTCGTTATCAGGGTTGATCAAGATCCTGGGAACGGCAGCAAAATGTACGACAGCATCGAATTTGGGTACGCCATTACCCGGTTCCAATTCATCAAACCCGGCATACGAACTCATGGCATTAAACATTTGCCCCGAATTTGTAATATCAGCTATCAGATTATCTACTCCTGGGTGATCCAAGGGCACCAGGTCTACATTCATTACCCTATGTCCTTGGTCGAGAAGGTAGGGAATTACGTGCTTTCCTGCTTTTCCCGATCCTCCTGTAAAAAATATTCGCTTCATGGTCATGGATTCTTTTAATTGATGCCCCTGAATTGAGTAATGATAATCATTTTTTCCATTTTCGGCCATGTTCTTCCTCAAAATGTTCGGCAAACCAGGATGGGGCCTCTATTTCATTGTCGTAAATGTAAGCACTTAGAGTCTTAATCTCTTCTTCTTTCAATGCAGTTTTAGGCATTAAACCAAATCGACGCACGGGACCTTTCATTAAAGCTTTTTCTTTTGTTGGATTATGGACAAAATCCGTCACGTGTCGGATGAAGTCCGCTCTTTCAGGATAAGCTTTTTGGTAGCGAAATTTAATGCCCACTAACGGCGGCGCTAATATATCATCATGAGAGGATGATTTAGGGTTGTGGCAGGTATAACAATGTAACTCTAGCATCTTTAACCCTTCCTCAGATGATAAGGCCTGAATATTTTCTACTTGAGTCAAAACCTGCTCGGACGAATTGGTTTGATCAATAGAGGAAGTCTGGTTACACGACCAAACAAAAAGCATTCCCAAAAGAAGAAAAAATAGAAAATTAGGGTCTCCTCAAAAAGTCAGCCCATCTCCTGGTTAGGATTGGCCTGGATTTTATGTTCGGTCGCTGATCTATAAATAATTTCGTTTCTATATTGATTGATACACCATGTAGCGCCTGAATCGTGCCCGTTTAGCCGAAGGCAAAAGAAAATCCAGCAAAAAGAGGAGGATTGGTACCATCCAAACCGCAAAATCCTTGGCCATCCGGGTTATATTTAGGACGAAGAACAGCAGTTGTATCCAACTCTCGGAAGTGGTCTTGGTTTTGGCCTGGAACTTGTCTGCCGGAGGCATGATGCAATCCATGTCATAACTTCTTCTCGCTTGTCCAAATTTACCTTCTATCGGGATGCGGTCTATTTCGTCTTGACGTTGTTGTTTTTTGCGCTTTTTGACTTCCGTTTCCTCTTTTGGAGGCCGTCCTAAGGGCACTCCTCCAAATCGT
>CAZHNG010000105.1:0-18504 GCA_964533785.1 uncultured Saprospiraceae bacterium
AGCATAAAATTTGCCCGGCTTTCGCTCGTTCATGACCCACCGAACAAGTCTATTAAATTAAATGTTATTCAGGAAAGTCAGGGCTTGATCTAAGCTCTTAAGGATTTGATAGTTATTGTTATTCGGGGTAATATCTTGTACTACCATTTGATAACCGGAGAAAAGTAGTTGGCAATCCGGAAAACAAAGAGATAACTGATCGATGTATTTCTGTACCGGCTCTTTAGCATAGGCTTCCGTTATCATCGTAAAGATATGATCGGGTTTCAGTATATTATAGGCGTCTTGTAAATCCGTAATATTAATATCTTGGCCGATATATACTACTTTGTGTCCCCTCGATTTCACTAAATAGTGCATAAGCAGCAAACTCAGTTCCTGCCGTTCTCCTTCCGGCAAATAAAGTAAGAATTTCTTTGCCTTAGTATTTGTAGAGGAAGGCTCTTTATCAATTGCAACGATTATTTTTTGCCGGATTAAAAAACTAATAAAATTTTCTTGTACGGGACTTATCGAACCCGTAAGCCATAATAAGCTGAGTTTGTCGAGGAAAGGATAAATGACCTCTAGCATGGTTTGTTCAAAACCGATTTGCTGGATGTTAGTATTAATGATCCGGTCAAACTTTTGTTCGTCCATTTCGATCATTGAAATAGTAAGTGCATCGAGTTGGGTACCAAACTCATAATTGATTTCAGAGATCGCCCGAACTTTCTCTAAAATTTCTTCGGAAGACATTTTGGCGATTTTCGAGATCTTAAGACCGTTTTTATTGAGCAGTGAAATATTGAGGATTAATTTCAGGTCTTTGTCTTCGTAGTATCTAATATTGCTTTTAGTTCGTTTAGGATTGAGAATATTGTACCTTTGCTCCCACGCCCTCAAGGTGTGTGCCTTTATACCAGTAAGTTTTTCCAAATCTTTTATCGAATATACGGCCACCTTCACAATCAATTGGTTCAACAATTATAATCGAGCAATGTCAATCTTTTTCGTCAGAATTTAATTCGTAAGTGCAATACTAACAGAGGGATAGCGAAAAGGTTCAGGATTTTGTTTGCTGGCTGACCAAACCAGTGTTTCAAAAGTCAATTCATCCTTATGATTAAGTCGATATTCATTTAGTAATTTTTTATCTATTTTTGAATTTTAAATTGCTCTATCATATGAACTGGAAGCCTACCCTTTTTACTGTTTTATTGATCAACCTAATCACATTTGTTTATGGACAAAACAGTTGCGAATACCGATTGCAATTGTTTGACACTTTTGGAGACGGGTGGGCAGGTGCTGCCGTTGAAGTAACCATAGGCAGTGACACGGAATCCTACACTTTGGACGGCGAAAATGATAATGGTGCTTTCCGCCAATTTAATATATCAGCTACGGACGGGGATACGATTATTATAACCTACACTGCCGGCAGCTTTGATATTGATAATGCTTTTACGCTGCTCAATCCCGAAGGAATTGTATTGTATACCGATGAGCGTTTTCCCGAAGTAGGAGAAGTTTTCAATGGTTCGGTATTTTGTCCGCAGTGTTTTGTCGCTAATCCCAATACAGTGAATATTGACGATGTACGGGCATTTTCTGCATCCATCAGGTGGTTGCCGCCGGATTCTAATAATATTTATGAAATAGAATACGGTACTCAAGGCTTTATTACCGGCACTGGTAATATAGTAACTACCGCCAATACTCAAATAAATTTAACTGAACTCGATGAAAACACGGCTTACGATTTTTACCTGACGGTCATTTGTGAAGATGAAAGCAGAAGTACCACTATTGGCCCCTTTTCTTTTACTACTCGTTGGGCAGTTGACCTTACATTGGCAGGAATTGTAGGGCCTGAAACCGCGTGTTTGCTCACATCGAGGGATTCTGTCAAAGTGATCCTCAAAAACCTGGGTGGTAACCCTCAGTCTTTAATACCTTTTAGATATAGCGTTAACGGGACGGATGCTGGGGTCAATATTCCTTTCGACGGTTTTTACACTGATGTTTTGGGCAAGGACAGCATGGTTACGGTTGCTTTTGAAACTTTGTTTGACCTTACGGCGCCAGGCGAATACGAAATTATTGCCTGGACGGAAGTTGAAGGAGATAGTGATACCTCAAACGACACGGCAATCGTCAACATTGTCAATGTTCCCGAAATAACGGATTATCCGTATTTTGAAGATTTTGAGCAATGGATCGGTGGTTGGACGATCGATCCGGCAAGTGAAAATGCAACCTGGCAAAGAGGAAGACCTCAGGGGAATACCATTCGCAATGCTACGAGCGGCAGCAATGCTTATGTTACGAATCTTAGTGGAAATTATGATACCCTTGAAGTCTCTTATCTGCTTTCCCCTTGTTTAGATTTTTCATCACTTGATGAAGATCCCATCATCGCTTTTGCTTTAAACATTATTACGGAGGATCAGCTGGACAATGCATGGTTGGAGGTAAGCATAGACGGCGGAGAAGTGTGGGAAAAGGTCGGTAGCGAAGGTACTGGACTAAATTGGTACAATGATCCCGACGCAGATACCTGGACCGGAGATGGAGGGTTTGAAGACTGGCGAATAGCTTTTAATTCTTTAAGCGGTACGGCAGGACAACCGGAAGTGAGGTTACGGTTCGTACTGGAATCAGATTTTGCAACCCAGCTGGAGGGTATTGGTATCGACGATATCTTTATTGCCGAACCTTCCAGGAGAGACCTGGCAGGCGTTAGCGTTGTCAATCAGGCCAATCCAAATTGCGGAGCGGTAAATGACCGGGTAGTATTTACAATTACCAATCTGGGGACTCAGCCTCAGTCGGGCTTTCAGGTGAGCTATCAGGTTAATGAGGGCGAAATTATCTCGGATATCGTTAATAATATTACGCTGCAACCTGGTGCTCAGGTCGATTATACTTTCAATTCTCCCTTTAACTCTTCGGAGCCGGGGACTTACGAAATCGTTGCATGGACTGATCTGAATAACGACGCTTTTAATCGTACCGACACTGCTTCCTTTCGATTTACCACCATTAGTGAAATTCCGTACAGTGAAGATTTCGAAGCCGGTATATTGCCGTTGGAATGGACTACTGATGAAGAGGCCATAGTAGCTAATGAGCACGGCAACACTTCTTTTGTTTTGTTCAACAACATGTGGAGTGGTGATCCCAGCTTTGTAGCGGAAAGCCCTCAGTTGGGGATAATCCAAAATAATGATAGTCTGGTTTTCGATTACCGGATCGTTGATTTTCTGGGAGACGGGAATACCGCTACAAATCTTGGAGCAAATGACAATATCATTGTTCAGATTTCTACCGATTGCGGGGAAACCTACGAAACGGTCTTTGTGATTGATAATAATAATCACCTACCTTCAACTAATTTACAGCAAGTAAATATTCCGTTAGGTGCTTACGTTGGACAATATATTCGTGTACGATTCATTGCTACCTGGGGGGAAGGCGACTATTTTGTTGATATCGACAACTTCAATATTCCAAGGTGTAGTGGAGATCTAGGATTGGTAGCGGAAGTCGTTGATGCAACAGGTGAAGGTGCAATGGACGGTAGGATTAGCGTGACACCGACGAAAGGGGTAATGCCATATACCTTCAATTGGAATACAGGAGCCACCACTTCTACTTTAACTAATTTATCCCCTCAGTTATACCAGGTAACTGTAACCGACAGGTTCGGTTGTGCGGAGACAGCTGATTTTTCTTTGGTCGTAAGTACGGAGGATGAGATCGAGACCCTTGACTTTCTCGAAATCTATCCGAACCCGACGAGCGATATTATCACGCTCTCAATTGGATTTACCTCAAGAGCAGATCTACGGGCAGAAGTTTTTAATTTGATGGGGCAACAAATCTTCCATACCGTCGAAGATGCCGTACAACAAGTTACAATTCCAGTAGATCTAAGCAGTCAGCCAAGTGGTATTTACCTGTTGAGAATTTGGTCTGATCAACAATTTTTGACCAGGCAGGTAGTAAAATCCAGGTAGTAAGTAGAACATCCAGGTTGGTTAATATTTCGGTTTATGTCCTATAGCCATTGAACTATTTAGCACCCAAAATGTATTACACTTCGTAATTTGACAATAAGATGAAAATAGGAATTGTCTGTTATCCAACCTACGGTGGTAGTGGAGTAGTTGCCACGGAACTCGGGATCGGCCTTGCGAAAGCGGGGCACGAGATCCACTTTATCACCTATAAAAGACCTGCTCGTTTATCCTCTTTTCAAGAAAATGTTTTTCTGCACGAAGTCACGACGGATGATTATCCGCTTTTTGAATACCTGCCCTACGAAAGTGCTTTGGCAAGCAAACTGGTCGATGTTGTGAAATTTGAAAAATTAGACCTTTTGCACGTGCATTACGCTATTCCCCATGCCTCAGTTGCCTATTTGGCCAAAAAAATCTTGCTGGCGGAGGGCAAGTACGTACCCGTGGTTACTACCTTACACGGAACTGATATTACCTTGGTTGGAAATAACAAAGCCTTCTCACCCGTAGTAGCTTTTTCCATCAATAAATCAGATGGAGTCACTGCAGTATCAGAAAGCCTGAAGCAACAAACCTATCAATATTTTAAAATCGAAAAAGACATACAAGTCATTTATAATTTTATTGATTTTGAACGATTTTCCCGTTCTAATAAAGACCATTTTAAGAAAGCATTAGCACCTAATGGAGAAAGGATCCTGGCCCATGTATCTAATTTCCGGAAGGTAAAACGGGTGCAAGACGTTATTCAGGTGTTCAAGAAGGTATACGATAAAATACCTTGCAAATTATTGTTGATCGGAGATGGTCCCGAGCGTCGAAATGCCGAAGAATTGTGTCGAAAAATACAATTGTGTCATGAAGTACGGTTCTTGGGAAAACAAGATGCCGTGGAAGAATTATTAGCTATTTCCGATTTATTTGTTATGCCTTCGGAGAGTGAAAGTTTTGGCCTGGCCGCCTTAGAGGCTATGGCTTGCGAAGTTCCCGTTATTTCCAGTAATGCGGGAGGTTTACCCGAAGTAAATATTCATGGAGAGACTGGTTTTTTGAGCAATGTTGGCGACATTGATGATATGGCTCAAAATGCCTTGAATATTTTACACGATGAAAAAACCCTCCACCGTTTTAGGACCAACGCGCTGGCACAAGCTAAACGGTTTGACATCAGCAACATCTTGCCCCAATATGAGGCTTTTTACGAAGAAGTGCTGGCAACTGCCGTCTACTAAAAAGCGACTATTAGCGCTCCCGATTTCCATCCAAGATCCCTGAAATTGTATTGATCTATTGAACTACGGCTCAGGATTTGTTATCTTCATTCCGTAACAAATCGATAAACCAATGTACAAGGCCAGTATTTTTTTTGTTTCTTTTCTTTTAATAGCTCTTAATAACTTGAAGGCGCAAGAAAACAACACCATAAAAGGGATTTTGTACACCGATCTCTCTCCGGTCGCCATTGTAGTTAAAGAAGGCCGGATAATGGAAATCAAACGTTTGGCCATGGATGCAGTGGTACCTGAGTTGATCGTCGCTCCCGGCCTTATCGACATTCAGATCAATGGTTATTACGGTGTTGATTTCTCTGGTCCGGATCTAACGGTAGAAGGGATAAAAAATGCTACCCTTGCCTTGTGGGAAGCAGGGGTAACGACTTATTTCCCGACGGTCATTACCAGCGACATTGCTCGTATTAAAGAGAATTTTTCGGTTCTCGCCAAAGCAAAAAGTACATCCGGTATTGGCGAATCCCTGGCCGCTTTCCATTTAGAAGGGCCTTATATTTCCCCCTTGAAAGGATTTCGGGGGGCTCACCTGGAAAAGTATATCAAACCGCCTGATTGGCAGGAGTTTCAAAACATACAAGAAATAGCTGGTCAGCACATTAAATTGATTACGGTAGCTCCGGAAATTGACGGTGCCATTCCCTTTATCCGTCAATGTACCCAAAGCGGTATGGTCGTTTCACTTGGTCATCATAACGGAACAGCCCGGGAAATACAACAAGCAGTAGATGCGGGTGCTCGCATGGCTACCCACCTGGGAAATGGATGTGCCAACGAAATAAATCGCCACCATAATCCAATTTGGCCGCAACTGTCCAATGACTTCCTTACTCCAAGTATTATTGCCGATGGTTTCCATCTCACTAAAGAAGAAATAAGGACTTTTCACAAAGTCAAAGGAACGGATGGTATCATCCTGGTATCTGATGCACTGGATCTTGCGGGCTTACCACCAGGAGAATATATTCGTGGAGA
Organism: uncultured Saprospiraceae bacterium; assembly: GCA_964533785.1. Lineage (GTDB taxonomy): Bacteria > Bacteroidota > Bacteroidia > Chitinophagales > Saprospiraceae > JANQRV01. The sequence goes on from CAZHNG010000105.1 coordinate 6,272, forward strand.
AAGGAAGTTACTCCTCACTCCAGATGTGGTCAAACTGCCGGATGAAAATGTACTAGCGGGTGCAGCCTCGCCTATCAGTAAATGTGTCGGTGTAATGATGGAATACACGCAATGCAGTTTACAGGAAGCTATTCAAATGGCTAGTACCAACCCAGCCAATATGTTTTCCTTGCATGATCGGGGAACTATCGCTCCTGGCAAGCGTGCTGATTTGATCCTTTTTACCCTCGACAATAATAAAGTAGTGATTCAAAAAACTTACGTTGGCGGATCTTTGGTGTATTCCCGGCAATAAAGCTAGATCTGTGATGAAAAACAATTCTTTGTTAGCAAAACTACTAGTGGGATTAAGCGCCATCGGCCCCGGTTTATTTTTAATTGGATACAATATTGGTACCGGGAGCGTTACGACCATGGCCAAAACAGGGGCTGAACACAGCATGAGTTTATTTTGGGCGCTTGTTCTATCTTGTATTTTTACCTATGTACTCATGGTCGCTTATGGCAAGGTTACACTGGTGACGGGTAATACTATATTGTACAACTTTAAACAAGTGTTTAAATGGGGAAAGGTATTGGCACTGTACATTATTACTGCTCTTATTCTTGGGGAATTACTCGCTTTGATGGGAGTGATGGGTATTGTTGCTGATCTGGTACAGGAAGGTATTCGGTTGTCATTTGGGGATCTAATCCTGCACCGGGGATGGATCATTTTGTTTTTCTCTGTTTTGTTGTACATCTTACTTTGGTTTGGACGCTATCAGTTATTTGAGCGGGTTTTAACTATACTGGTCGTACTGATGGGGCTTTCTTTTATCGTGGTTTTTTTCATGGTGAAACCAAGTTGGCAGGAATTGTTTTCGGGTATGATTCCCAGGATACCAGAGACTGCAGGTTCATTGGGATTGATCGCGGCAATTGCCGGAACGACCTGTTCTGCTGCTGTTTTTGTAATGAGAAGTACGGTGGTTGCCGAAAAAGGATGGGGTATCAAGGATCTGAAAGCAGAAAAAAAGGATGCTTTTGTTTCCGCCGCAACGATGCTTTTTCTCAGTGGGGTCATCATGGCGGTGGGGGCGGGTACGCTCCACGTTATGGGGCTGAAGCTTGATAATACGGTGGAAATGATCCATTTATTAGAACCGATCGGAGGGAAGACGGCGGCTTTCCTGTTGATCATCGGGATTACCGGGGCCGGGCTTTCCACCATTTTCCCCATTGTTCTGATCGCTCCCTGGCTGATCGCAGATTATCAAGGTAAACCAAGGAACATTCATTCTGTCCAATCAAGAGTTCTGATTTTTCTGGCTCTGCTTTTTGCTTTCGGCACCATTTTTCTAGAACAACGACCTCCGGCACTGATGATATTTTCTCAGGCATTCCAGGCCTGTATCTTACCGGCAGTAGCTATCCCTATTTTTCTGTTGATCAATAGAGCAGGGCTAATGCACGGTCATACCGCAAGCCTTCGACTCAACATTAGCGTCATTGCCGTCATTTTATTTTCATTCTTAACGACCTATTTCGCTTTGGAAGAATTCTTACATTAAATGATGATCTCCCACCCGGGCTCATACTCCCGGCTCCACAGTTTCATAGCTTCCGGATCTCCAATTATCCGGCCATTCCTCTGGTCGATATTTAAGGTTCTGCCCGTACGATAGGCGATATTGCCCAATTGACATAACAAAACACTTTTATGTCCGCCTTCAATGGCACTGCGTTGTTTTTCACCTTCCCGTATACCTTGGAGGAAGTTCAGCGCATGCGGTGCATCGAACCAGGATCCTGGGCCCACCGTATTTTGTTGGTCTGGTTGTTCGGTATCTTCCTGCTTTACTTCTTTGATGACGGCAGGATTGCGGCTATTGTCGAAAACGGTATAAGCATTGCCGCTGCCTAGCAGAACACTACCTCCTTCACCGTGAAAAACAACGCCAGCGGAATATCCATGCAGATGAAAACCATTACTGCTGCGACTTTCCCAGGTAAAGGCTTTTCCATTTTCAAAAGAGACACTAATGGTTTGGGTATCGGGTGTTTGCCAATCGTCGTTATAATGGTACCGGCCTCCAATAGAAACTACTTTTGATGGATAGTCTACCTGCAACCCCCAACGCATTAAATCTAAAAAATGGGTGCCATTATTAAGGGCTTCTCCGGTACCCCAGTGCCAGAACCAATGCCAGTTATAAGGATGAATATTATCGCGGTAAGGCTTTCGCGGCGCAGGACCTTGCCAGAGATCAAAATCCAGGTGAGTGGGTACGGCGGTTTGCTTTCCAAAGCCAATGGGTTGACGGGTATTAGCGTACCATCCTTTGGCAAAATAAACATTACCAATAATACCGGAGTGGAGGTCGCGCATACACGCTATTACATTCGACCACGATCGGCGTTGATTGCCCATTTGTACGATCCGGTTATATTTTTGAGCCGCTTCTACTAACAGCTCTCCTTCTCGTGGATTATGACTACAGGGTTTTTCAACGTAAACGTGTTTTCCCGCCTGGCAAGCCATGATGGCCGCCGGTGCGTGCCAATGATCGGGCGCCGCAATAACAATGGCATCCAGGTCTTTATCTTCCAGTACTTTCCGAATGTCTTTTTCCAATTTGGGTTTTCGTTCCTGGAAAGGAGCAATATCCTTCAGCGTTTGTTCAAAATAACGTTCGTCGACTTCGCACAAATACGCTATTTCACAATCTGGTTGTGCGGCAAATACTTTAGCCAGGGCATTGCCGCGGCTACGGATGCCCATGATAGCTACCGTAATTTTACGCAAAGGAGAACCGTATTTAAAAATGGGAGTCGCGGCCAGGGTGGTACCTGTGCCTACTGCGGTCATGGTGCTTATAAATTGGCGTCGTTTCATTTTTAATCGATATTCAATTGTTTAACCCGTCTTATGTAGTCGAGCAGAATTATTTTATGTTACGTTCACACTCAAACCCTCCCGATAGCAATCGGGATCAAACTCATGCAGTCTGGCGTCTGGCATCTTAAATCTGCTTTCTTACTTATGTGACTGTAACAAGCAGAAAGTAGTCCCAATCAAATGTGCAAGATCTCCATTTCCTAACCGGGTTTTGTCAAAGGTAATAACTTCAATATTGCCTTATGACAACTCACCGGTTCAAGAATTTTTCTAGCTTTACCGCTTTACCATTCTTTCTTTTACTTTCTTCCGCAGCGGTCATAAAAGCAAATATCTCTAAGGTTTCTTTTTTGCTAACGGGAGGAATACCCGTTTCAAAAAAGTCCAGGATCTCGAAAACCAGATGTTCATAACCTTCGTAAACTCCGGCGGGGCTAATACCTTTCGTACCGTAGGCGGTGCCCCCGTAGCCCGTTTCCCCTTTTCGCAATCCACGAAAAGTGCCAATACGGCCATCTTCCCATTCTCCTATTACTACATCGGTATCCGGATGGTAAAACCGGCGAACATTGTTGCATCCCGTTCCCATAACGGTGAAGAGCGATTCGACACCATGTATACCGTACCAAAACAGATCAGGATGAGTAGGTTCTAATTTTGCCGGGGAATAAATATCCGCTGCCAGTACATCACCAATTTTGCCATCTTTGACAATAGCCTGGGTAGTGGGTGAAAACCGAAGAGAGGAAGCAGAAAAAAAGGACACTCCGTGGGACTCAGCCAACTCAAATATGCGTATAGCATCTTCCATGCTGGCTGCTAAAGGTTTATCAATAAAAAGGGGCTTGCCTGCTTCAAAAACTGCTTGTGCCTGTTCGAGATGAAGCCGCCCGTCGTTCGTTTCTAATAATACGACATCTACTTGATCCAATACTTTTTCCAGCGTGTCTACCACTTCGACGCCTAATGCTTCAACTTCTTTCGTATACTTTGGAATGCGGCTGTAACTCGATTCAATGGTTTTGCTGCCGTAAGGAAAAGCATGCGTTACTTTGAAATTTTTATTTGAATCCTTATTGATGATCTCCGTAAAAGCGGTAGAATGAGAGGTGTCCAGACCGATCATACCAATCGATTGAAAGGACCGCTTTTTGGTATTTGCAGTGCTAAACAGCACACTGGTAGCTCCTATGCCAGTCATTGTCATGAATTTTCTTCGGTTCATATCAGTAAAATAGAAATTTTATTATTGGTATCCAATCTTATTAGGGAAGATGCTTGGCTAAGTATAGGAGATGCTATACAGTTTGAGTTGGATGGAGAGAATCCCAATGTTTGCGATCAGAACTTCATCTTCCTGACTGTAAAGGTCTTTATTTTCTAATTTTTGCGTTGCTACCGTACACTTTCTTCAGAAAGCCCCTTTTGGGACAAAACCTTGGTAAAAATTTTGCAACAAAAAGGAGTTTGAATGATAAATTCGATGCTTAGGGCATCAATTGCTATATTTGTCGATCACCATAAATGGTCATCGAACAAGTCTGTTAGAGCAAAAAAAATTAGGAATATGAAAACCAACAATAACAAAAGTCGTCGTCAGGCACTCCAGGCTTTATCCGCTATTGGTGGAGCTACGATGCTGCCTTTTGCGGCAAAAGCAGATCCTTCCTTCGAAAAGGATAAAAAGAAAAAGCCTTTTACCTTCTGCCTGAATACCAGCACCATCATGGGGCAGCAGCAAGGGATTGTTAAAGACATCCAGACTGCGGCTCAAGCGGGGTACGATGGTATAGAAATATGGATCAATGCATTGCAAAAATACCAGGAGGAAGGAGGAAAGCTTGCCGATCTGAAATCTATGGCCGAAGACTTGGGCATCAAGATCGAAAATGCCATTGGATTTGCACCCTGGATCGTCGATGACGAAATCAAACGCCAGGCTGCCCTCGAACAAGCCAAACGCGAAATGGATATGCTCGCGCAGGTTGGATGCACCAGGTTGGCCGCACCCCCGGCAGGAGCTACCGAGGGTAAACTGCTGGATCTGGATCAGGCAGCCGAAAGGTTTTGTGCTCTTTTAGAAGTCGGTAAATCAATAGGCGTTATTCCCCAATTAGAGGTATGGGGCTTCTCTAAAAACCTGCACCGTCTAAACCAGGTATTATACGTGGCAGCGGGTTGCAACGACGACCAGGTACGGATTTTACCGGATGTTTACCATTTGTATCGCGGAGGGTCGAACTTTAAATCCCTTCAACTCATCAACGGCAGGGCAATAGAGATCTTTCACATGAATGACTACCCGGATAGCATACCTCCTGCCAAAATTGAAGACAAAGACCGTGTTTATCCGGGAGAGGGTGATGGACCGGTCATCCAGGTTTTACAAATGTTGCATGAAATGGGTGGGCCGAAAATCCTGTCCCTGGAGTTATTCAACCGTTCTTATTGGGAGCAAGATGCGCTGACAGTTGCCAAGACTGGATTGGAGAAGATGAAGAGGGCGGTTAAAAATGCAATGAAGGGGTGAGTCATCTGATGTCTTTGATCAGCCTCTTTTTATTTAATTTTCTCCAGTTCAACCGTAAAATGCCGCAAAATAGCAGCCTGCCGTTTGATCGAAAAACCAGTTTTAATCGAATGGCTTCTTTCCGCTACATTATTAATAGTAGTGGCTACGTAATCCATGTGGTTGTGGGAATACACCCGTCGTGGAATTGCCAATCGCAATAATTCCATTTTAGCGATCCGGTCTTTGCCGGTGACAGGGTCCCGGTCGGCTAATAAAGTGCCGATTTCCACTCCTCTGACACCGCCTTCTATATAGGTTTCCACGCCTAGTAATTGAGCTGGATATTGGGTAGAAGGAATATGGGGCAACAACTTCTTGGCGTCGATATAAAGCGCATGACCACCAACCGGTTCCTGGATCGGGATATTGAAACGCTTCAATTGTTCCCCTAAATACTGCACTTGTTTGACACGATCATCCAAATAATCAAAATCAATGCCCTCTTCTAAACCTACGGCCAGTGCGCCCATCGCCCGGCCGCTCATTCCGCCGTAAGTGAGAAAACCTTCGTAAATGATGGTAAATTGACCAAGTCTTTCGTACAACTCCGTATCATTCAGGGCAATGAAACCGCCAATATTGACCAGGCCGTCTTTTTTACTACTCATCCACACCACGCTTACGTCTCTGAACATTTCCTTTACAATATCTGGTATGGACCAATCCTGGTACTCCTTTTCTCTGGTTTTAATGAAATAGGCATTCTCAGCATACCGCGCAATATCCATGTATACCGGAATACCATATTTTTCGGCCAGCCGGCAGGTAGCTTTGATGTTCGATAAAGCCACGGGTTGTCCACCGACGGTATTACAAGTTACCGTTATATTTATGAAAGGGATCTGTTTTTTACCGTACTTCAGGATAGTACTTTCCAGTTTATCCAAATCCAGGTTTCCCTTAAAGGGATGGTAGGTCTCAGTATCGTAGGCCTCTTTGATCGTACAATCAAGAGCAATGGCTTTACGGAATTCTATATGACCTTTGGTGGTATCAAAATGAGCATTGCCCGGAATAATATCTCCTTCTTTTACTACGGTAGAAAAAAGGATATTCTCGGCGGCACGACCCTGGTGAGTTGGGGCCAGGTATTCAAAACCCATGATCTTCTTTACCGCTCTTTTCAGCTTAAAATAGGATTCAGAGCCGGCGTAGCTTTCGTCACCCAGCATAACTTCCGCCCATTGCTGTTCACTCATAGCTCCGGTACCGGAATCGGTCATCAGATCTACGATGACCCAATCGCTATGGATGTTAAAAAGGTTGTAATGAACTTCTTCAATTTTTGTGGCCCGTTCTTCTTTGTTCCTAAAATAGATAGGCTCGACAACCTTCGTTTTGTACGGAGGGATATGAGGTAATTCCATATTCTTTTATTGTGATTAAGGCTAATTTTTAATTTGAGTTTGGACTTTGGCACTAAATTTCACGTAGGTGATAATCAAGTAAATAAGGTGTTTATATTAGACTTGTCTAAACGATGTCCTCAAAAGTTAAAATGCGCCTTTTTACCTATATCATCTTCCGAATTTTTCATTTCCGCCTGAGGCGGATGCTAGGCGGCTTCAATCCCGATCGCTATCGGGAGAAAAGATATAAATAAAAATCCCTCATTTTTCCAATTTGAATACACCGTCTAGACAAGTCTATTGAATCTTACCTACTACGTTATCAGTGATTTTTCGTTGCCTTGTCTAGCGTTAAAAGTCTGGTTTGCGCACAAATTATAAAATAAATGGAAGATGGAATGATGGCCCCTTTATTCTCTATCATTCTTTTCCAAAAAAAACTATTTCATTCGGGAAGCCGCTGCTTCATCCAAGAACCAATGGACATTCGGTTGCCCTTTCAGGATAAGCTGGGCGGGGTACTCCGTGGGACGATAAGCCCCATTGATCACTTTGGGCAGAATGTTTGCTTTCTTCTCCCCGCTAACTAAAAAGGCAATTTGATCTGATCTTTTCAGGAATGGGGCCGTTAATGAAATCCGCCAACTATCCATTTTTTCTACGTGTACGGCGGTCACCCATTTTTCATTTTCCTGTAGAGCTTCCGTACGCGGAAAAAGCGAAGCAGTATGCCCATCGTCCCCCAACCCTAAGAAACAAAGATCGATGACGGGCTCCTCATTGGCAAACAGACTTTTCAAATCATTTTCGTATCGCTGAGCCGCTTCAGCGGGCGGTAGCGTCCCATTGATCAAAAAGATCTGATCAGCGGGAATAGACACTTTATTCAACCAGGCCTCTTTAGCCATTCGGCTATTACTGTCCGGAGAAGTTTCGGGCACACAACGTTCATCTCCGAAAAGGACATAAAATTTATTCCAAGCAACAGCATCTTTGAAAGGAGCCTTCCCAAGCAGTTGGTACATTTTTTTGGGCGTACTTCCTCCCGCAAGGCTGATGACGAACCGGCCTTTTTTTTCAATGACTTTTACTGCAGTTTCCATAAGAAAGTTCGCCGCTGCAATACTCATCTGTTCCGGATCATCAAGGACATAAAAGTGGTTACTCATTAAAATTCGATTTATACTTTACAGGGCATAAAGTACCGATTTTTCATTCGGAATTTTGCAGTGTAAAGTGTATATGCGCAACGGGATAATCTGGCGTCGCTACTAAAAAATTATTCTACCGGCCTGGTAATCCAATGGAAGCCGTCTGCTGCAATTAATCTTTCCGCCGATTCGGGTCCCCAACTGTTGGCGCGATAATTGGGGAACTCCGCCGAAGGATGTTCGGCCCAGGCGTCAACGATCGGCATGACGACTGACCAGGCCGCCTCTACCTCATCCGAACGCATGAACAGAGTGGCATCTCCCGTTATAACGTCATGCAACAAGGTTTCATAAGCTTCCGGTGGCTGCTCATCGTGTTTTTGGCTATAATTAAAGACAAGATCGGCAGGGCTCAGGCGCATATCCAGACCTACTCTCTTGGCCTGAAACCGCATCTTGATACTCGTATCGGGGCTGATACTAATGGTAATCCGGTTAGGCTGTAAATGCTCGGCAACTTGTGAAGGGAAGATTTGGTGTGGAACAGAGCGGAATTGCACGGTGATTAACGACATCTTCTCCGGCATTCGTTTACCGGAACGAACATAGAACGGTACGCCCTGCCACCTCCAGTTATCAACGAAAAACTTGACGGCAGCAAAAGTCTCCGTATTAGATTTAGGGTCAACTTTATTTTCCTGCCGGTAACCTATTGCCTCTTCACCTTTTACCCAACCTGGTCCGTACTGACCGCGCGCCGAATGTTCGAAAACTTCTTTGCCTTCGTATCGCCGGATGGCTCTTAATACATCTACTTTTCGGTTGCGGATTTCGTTGGCAGAAAAAGATATGGGAGGCTCCATAGCCACGAAACAGAGCAATTGCAGCACGTGGTTTTGTATCATATCTTTTAAAGCACCGGCAGTGTCGTAATAACCGCCCCGGTCTTCTGCTCCAACGGTTTCCGATGCTGTTATTTGTACGTGTTCTATAAAGTTGCTGTTCCAGATCGGCTCGAAAAGCACGTTGGCAAATCGGAATACCAACATATTCTGTACTGCTTCTTTACCTAGATAGTGGTCGATCCGGTAGATCTGACTTTCGTCAAAAATGTCGGTTAGCAATTGATTCAAATTCTTAGCACTTTTCAGATCACTGCCGAAAGGCTTTTCTACAACAATTCGGGAGCGCTCAATATCTTTACAAAGCCCTGAACTGCCCAATTTTGTAGCAACGGTTTCTATCAAGCCGGGTGCGATGGATAAATAGAAAACCAGATTGGCTTTTTCATCCCAGTTTTGTTCAATTTGATAGATCTTTTCCCTTAGCTCATCATAGGTTTGATCCGCGTAAATATCAGATTGAAGGTAAGAGATCGATGGTGCAAATTTTTCCCAATCTTCATTTTTGGCCTCTCCCCTGCGGGAAAATTGATCCAGGTTTTCTTTTAGCATTTTCCGGTATGCAGCATCCTCGAAAGGCGTTCTGCCCATCCCTATAATGGCGAAGTTTTCGGGCATGTGCTGGTCGAGGAACAAGTTGAAAAATGCCGGGATCAGTTTGCGCTTGTTCAAGTCTCCGCTACCGCCGAAGATGATCAACATGGTGGATTCGTGGTGATGATTATTTGTCATTGGAAGAATTTTGTTTTATCATTGATAAGGCTTAAAATCAAGTGCCCCAGTTGGTGTGAAATTTACCTGGTTTATCAACGCGTTCGTAGGTGTGAGCGCCAAAAAAGTCCCGTTGTGCCTGAATGAGGTTAGCTGGCAACCGGCCGCTACGAAAGGCGTCGAAATACATTAAAGCGCTGGAAATTCCCGGAATGGGTATACCAGCGGCTATGGCAGCCTGAACAACTTGGCGCGTATCATCTTGCCTTTCTTTGAGCAAGGTAGCAATCGTATCATCCATTAACAGGTTGTCCAGGTCTGGTCGTTTTTGATAAGCCTGGCGTAAAATTTCCAGCAAAGCAGCTCTAATAATACAACCACCGCGCCAAATCCGGGCAACAGCTTCCAGATCAAGATGATAACCGTACTCTTCTGATGCCCTGAACAATTGTTGCATGCCCTGGGCGTAAGTCACAATGAAACTGAAATACAAGGCTTTTCTCAATTTTTCCAAAAACGAATCTGAGTCAACGGAAAGGGTGAAATCAGGCCCGGGAAATTTTTCCTGGATAATCAGCCGCTCTTCCTTATAGCTGGAAAGGTAACGCATGATCACGGCCATATCGATTACCGGTACTGGTGCTTGTAGGTTCATAGCATCCTGCGAGGTCCATTTGCCCGTGCCTTTGGAACGAGATTGATCGAGTATCAAATCGATTAGATCGGCATTCACATCTTCGGCTTTTTGATCGAAAATCTGTGCAGTTATTTCAACTAAAAAACCTTCTAATTCTCCTTGATTCCAGGTGTTAAAATGTTTGCCTATCGCCGCATTAGGCAATTGCAATCCGCGACTCATCAAATCGTAGGCTTCCGCCAGGAGCTGCATCAGTCCGTATTCAATACCATTGTGGACCATTTTGGTATAATGTCCAACAGCCCTTTCCCCCAAATAGGTAACACAGGGCTCGTCATCTACTTTTGCCGCAATAGCTTCCAGCAATGCTGCAACCGTTTGGTAGGCGTCCTGATTACCTCCCGGCATCATGCTGGGGCCTTTACGCGCTCCTTCCGCTCCACCGGAAATCCCCAAACCCATGAAGTGAATACCCTTTTCCGTAAGTTGTGCCTGCCGGCGATCGGTATCAGAAAAATGAGAATTTCCACCATCAATGATCAGATCGCCGGTCTTTAAATGAGGTTTTAAGTCTTCGATGACATAATCTACAATTTTACCCGCCGGAACTAACAATAAAATACGTTTTGGATTCTCCAGAGAGGAAATAAAATCGGAAAGATCAGAAACCGCAGATACTTTTGTGTCTTTCGCCTCTTCTTGCAAAATTGCTACCTGCTTGGGATCTTTATCATAGCCTGTTACGGAAAAACCCTGGTCAGCCATATTCAGGAGCAAGTTGCGCCCCATCGTTCCCAGGCCAATGAGGCCCAATTCGGATTTGTTGATGTTCATATGTTGAATTTGTCAGATTGTGGATCAATGCGATTTTGGGAGTTATCCAAATTGACAATGATCCTTGTATTTGATTTATATAAACCTCATAAACTGCTAGACTTTTGACGCTAGACTCTAGAAGTTAGACTAAAAATTCTAACTAATTGACAATCAACGGAAATTTTATTTATTCTGAAAAATTGATATCCATTGAATATCAGCGGTTTGTTGTCTAAAATCTAGCGTCTAGTGTCTAGCGTCAAAAGTCCAATAAACTGATTAACAAAATAAAAAAGAGAGTCCATTGATTGTGTGCAAACCCAAGGTAGAAGCTTATTCGGAATCCCCTTAGTATCAAATTATTTCAACTGTTCCTTCTCAATATCAAAAACCTTTTGCAAGCGCCGTAAGTGTCTTTCTTCACCGGAAAATGAGGCTTCTAAGAAACGATGAACGATCTCTTGTGCTAACTCAATACCGATAATGCGTTGCCCGATACACAATACGTTCATATCATCGTGTTCAACTCCCTGGTGCGCGGAATACGCATCGTGACAAATACCTGCTCTTACGTTTTTATACTTGTTTACTGCGACACAAACTCCTACGCCGCTTCCGCAGATCAGGATGCCTTTGTCAATTTCCCCGGCTTGTATGGCTTCGCCCATGGCACGGGCTATGTCTGGATAATCGTAAGGATCCTGGCTGAAAGTGCCCAGATCCTTTATTGGGTACTCCGCCTCTTCCAGTTTTTTGATCAGTTCTTGTTTATAAGTAAAGCCCGCATGATCGGAGCCGATGGCGATTTGTGATTTTTTCTCCATGAAATTGAATTTGACAGTAGAACAAAATAGTACCTGTATTTGATTGCACGGCCGTGAAAAATAACCAAAAATAATGAGATAGGATCCTTGAGGGCTAACAAAAAAACAACAAAAAATTTTGCTACCGTACAATTTTTCCAGTAAGTCCTGTTAGGGGCAAAACCTTGGTTAAAATGGGACTTTCGCTTCAATAGCGTGCCGTTAGGTACGCCATATTTCGTACCTGACGGCACGAAGGCATCTGATTGACATTACGGTTGGGTGCAGCCCGATTTTGATGTATAACGATCGGATGTAGTACAAGCATCTGTAGTAAACTAGACTTTTGACGCTAACCTCTAGAAGTTAGACTAAAAATTCTAACTAATTGACAATCAACGGAAATTTTAT
>CAZHNG010000106.1:0-7189 GCA_964533785.1 uncultured Saprospiraceae bacterium
ACAATAAAATTGATTCTAATGGAAATAAAATAAATCCTGTGTATACAGATTAGCTTGCGGCATCGCAGGCAGGGATTTTTTTCTTCGCGCTTCTTTGCCCGACTTAGTCGGGGTGAATGATTTGGCCTTGTCGCCTTAGTGTTGACTTATGAGACAACCTCGCAAAAATTTCCATTCTTTCCTGGTATTTCCATTTCCAATAAAAGATATATATAGTAAGTCATAAACCTATGTCAGCCCCGCACACTAGCCGCCGGTATCCGCTTTACAAGATCGTGAAACTGCCCGGAACTTTCCTGCCCGATCGTAAAGCAATCCATAAACTCCTGGGCCATGGCAAACTGTAAGCATTTATCAATTTTATCCGTCAATCGACCGGCACCGAAAATTTTCATGCCGATGATGCCTTTACCTTTTTCTTTCATTTTTTCTAAAACGGCTTGGACCGTAGGAACATCCGCATCCATGCGTACGCCCATGGGATTGAAGCGAGCGAGATTGACTTGCACCCAATCGGAATCAGCGGCTGCTTTTAATGCTCCAAGAGTGTGGCAAGAAACCCCATGAGCGCCGATGATGCCGTCTTCGCGGGCACGACCCAACACTTCCATGGCTCCTTTTTTGATGGAAGGCCAGTTTTTGTTCATCATACAATGCAGGAGGACAATATCGATATAGTCCGTTCCCAATTCGCGACGGAAGCGATCGAGGTCCGCCTTCATTTCTTTTTCCGTGGTAGCGTGGGTTTTGGTTAGTACCACCACTTTTTCGCGGTCTACTCTTTTTAGCCCGGCTTTAAGGTGAGGATGGGTACCGTATTGGTCGGCGGATTCCCAGAAATTCACGCCATTGTCATAAGCCATATACAATAATTCACTCAATCCTTTTACGCCCAGTTTACGACTTTGATTGGAGCTGCCGCCAACACCGTGCGTGCCGGTCCCCATGGCTAAGCGGGATACCTTAATACCCGTATTCCCTAGAGTGACAACGTCATTAGCATACCGTTTGGTTTCACTGATAAATAGATGATGAGGAAAGGGAGTCATTGTGATAGCCCCGGCAGCGGCTATAGAATGGTGTAGGAATTTTCTTCTTTTCATAGGATGTAGATTTGAACCTTTTAAATATAAGCAATTGTAAATCATTCTCAGGATCTTAGGCCTCCTTTAACTATTCCTTAATTTTTCTTTTCCTTCTATCTGACGTGCAACAATAATCCTCTAATTCAAGACAATAGTCAAGCGTTGTTCGCTTGATTGTGGCGAATTTTGACTAAAACAAAAAGAGATTTTGCTAACTAAAATAGATCAATGGAAAATTTAACTGAAAATTTGAGCGCAATACTGTTGTTGGTCCCCGTGGTAGTATTGGTTATCACTGGAATGCTATTTTGTACGGTCAACCTTTTCCCATCGGAGGTTTTTAGTCCAGAAGAGGATTAGTACTACTTGATGATTTGAGGGAAAAGACCTGGAATAATCTGTAATTTGGTTACATTTCAAGTTTTGACCATCTTACAAAAATTATACAAAGTGAGATCATCATGAGGAAAAACCACATTACCCGTCTTTATTTGCTGATTACTTTTGTCCTATTAACGCAGTATTGTAGTCAAAATTCGGGTAGCTCAAATGTAGCAGATACCCGTAGTAGCTCTGTGAAGGACAGTATTCATCCGGATAACAAGCCAGCAGAAGGAATCTTGTACAATAAAAAAACTAATGGCTATCATGGTATTTGGTATATGAACCAGCCGCTGGATAACGAATATAAATACAAGTACAGCGGCGGGTTAGGTACATATTGCGCCAAGCACAACCCTTTTGCTATATATCGGGAGGAAGTTAACAAAACCTTCTTCTGCTACGGTGGTACGGATGACGCCAATTCCACTTTACTACACATGGTTTCTTATTACGATCATAGCACGGGTGAAGTTCCCCAACCCACTCTGGTACTGGACAAGCAGACCACCGACGCGCATGATAACCCCGTTCTCGCAATAGACGACCAGGGTTATCTTTTCGTTTTTTCTACCTCACACGGAACATCGCGGCCATCGTACATCCACCGGAGCAAAATACCTTATGACATCAATGAGTTCGAACCCGTCGAGGCAACCAAACTGGAAAATGGCAAGCGGGTGCCGATGACCAATTTTTCCTACATGCAAAGCTGGTATGTGCCTCAACAAGGGTTTGTAAGTTTTTTTACCCGTTATAATTATCCCGCCGCCCGGACAATTTGTTTCATGACCAGTCAGGATGGGAAAAACTGGTCCGAATGGCAGCGCATTGCAGCTATCAAAAAAGGACATTACCAGATCAGTGCCGTCGGAACAAATGTCGCCGGAGCAGCCTTTAATTTTCATCCCGATACGGAAGAAAAACAAGGACTCAACTGGCGGACCAACTTATATTACGTCGAAACCCGTGATCTTGGTAAAACCTGGCAAGCTGCCGATGGTACTCCCCTGACACTGCCACTTACTCAAATTACTAATCCCGCATTAGTTCATGATTACGACCAGGAAAATCTCAATGTTTACATGAAAGACATCACCTATGACCAGGACAATAATCCGGTCATTTTATTTCTCACTTCTCAGGGCTATGAATCCGGTCCTAAAAATGATCCGAGAACCTGGCGTACTGCTCAATGGAACGGCAATCGCTGGGACATCAGAGCAATTACAACCTCCAACAACAACTACGATATGGGTTCACTCTACATTACAGCCGAAGGCATTTGGAAGTTAATTGCCCCAACTGAAGACGGCCCGCAACCCTATAACCCAGGTGGTGAAATCGCAATGTGGATCAGTAAAGACCAGGGAAAATCCTGGACTAAAGCCAGAGAATTAACGAATAAGAGTGATTATAACCATACTTACGTCCGGCGGCCGGTCAATGCTCATCCCGATTTTTATGCGTTTTGGGCAGATGGCCACGGTCGTCAACCTTCCGTATCCAGGTTGTATTTCGCCAGCGAAAATGGAGCCGTGTATCAGTTACCTGCACAGATGGAACTAGCGTCGGAGAAACCGGTATTGGTTAATTAGACAAGTCTATTGAATAACTAGACTTTTGACGCTAGACTTTAGAAGTTAGACAAAAAATTCTAACTAATTGACAATCAAGGGGAGTTTATTTATTTTGAAAAATTGATATCCATTGAATATCAGCGTTTTGTTGTCTAAAATCTAGCGTCTAGTGTCTAGCGTCAAAAGTCCAATGAATAAGACGCCCTGAATTTTGTCCGTTAAAGTCTCTTTAAGGCTGTCTTTTTGATTTAAAAAATACTCAACTTTCCCTAACTTTAGCTTTTACAATAAAACAACATACCAATGGTAAAATATCTCACAACAATGCTCGCCGTATGGAGCTTGGTTAGTTTTGCTCAACCAGTGACGGCCCAGGACAATGGCAGTGCTTTAGATCTTGAATCCTCAATGGTCGTTGTCAAAGGTGGATCGACGCTTCACGATTGGGAGGCAAAAGCCAGTAACTTCGGGGTTAAACCTGCCAGCCTTTCTTTTACCGAAGGTAGCCAGATCGATAATCTTTACTTTTTCGTGGAGGTAGAAAGTATGGACGGTGGCCGCGGTGCCGTGATGAATAAAAAGATCAATAAGGCTTTCAATTCAGAAGAACATCCCCTCATTGAGTTTACGTTAAAAACACCGGTTAAGATCGGAGACGTAGCTACTGACGGCAGTATGGAAATGACGGCAACGGGTAGCTTAAAGATGGCTGGAGTGACAAAGGATATTGAGGTGGAGGTGAAAGGCATACCAAAAGAAGGTGGGCTCCTACTCACCGGCAGCGAAGATATGAAAATGAGCGATTTTGATATTGAACAACCTAGTGCCATGTTCGGTCAGATCGTTTGCGATGATGAAGTGACCGTAATTTTTGAACTTTTTTACAAAACAGCACCATGATCAATAGATTGCACTACTATTCGCTACTTTTTTTGGCATGCTTAGGCAGCCAACTTAACGCACAGACGGAGCAAGATACCGCTTTTCAAGCGTACACGGCGGTAATTCCAGGGTCGGAAGTAAGTTTTAAGATGACTCCTATTCCGGGGGGTACTTACTTAATGGGAAGTCCTGAATCGGAGGAAGGACGGGATGAAGATGAGGAACCGCAGATCCAAGTAAAGATAGAACCGTTTTGGATGGGGGTTCATGAAGTGACATTCGACGAATACAACATCTTTCGCAGAAAAGATTTGGATGCTGCGCCGGAAGGAGAAACCTGGGATGCCGATGCCGTAACCCGGCCCAGCCCACCTTACGAAGATCCTACTTTTGGTATGGGAAAAGAAGGTTTTCCGGCGGTGAATATGACGCAGTTTGCGGCCTTACAATACTGTAAATGGCTATCGGATAAAACGGGAGAATTCTACCGTTTGCCGACGGAAGCGGAATGGGAATACGCCTGCCGCGCGGGAACGACTACGGCTTATTTTTTCGGTGATGATCCGGAAATGGCGGATGAATACGTCTGGCATTATGATAATAGCTACGAAAAATACCAGAAAGTAGGTACTAAAAAACCGAGCCCTTGGGGGCTTTACGATATGCACGGCAATGTGGGAGAGTGGACGCTTGATCAATACCAAAAGGATTTTTACGCTCAATTCCAAGATTCAGCCGAGGTGGTCAATCCCTGGTCTGAACCTACCCGCTTGCACCCTCGTACCGTACGTGGTGGCTCTTGGGACGATTCGATCGAAGATCACCGTTCCGCTTCACGCATCCGTTCCAGCATGAAGTGGAAGGAAAGAGATCCCCAAATTCCCAAGAGTTATTGGTGGAATACGGATTCTCCATTCGTGGGATTTCGTATTATAAGACCATATAACCAACCAAGTCCGGAGGAAGTTGAAGCGTTCTGGGAGCGCGTTTTAGGAGGGTAGGGGAGGTAGCAGTTTTCAACATAGCAATCTTCTGCTAAATATTGCGAAGAGTCTGTTTTGTAATCTTCATAACTTACATAGCTTGTATTATGAGTGCCATTTCCCAGTACCTAAAACTATTTTTACGCCAACTTAGCCATATCCCGCACTAAAATTTTACCACGATTGAAATAGATCAGATCTGATTTCTTTAATTCATTTAATACTAAAGTTACCGTTTGCCGGGAAGTACAGGTAATGTTGGCAATGTCCTGGTGGGTTAAGCTGTGTTTCAACAACATTTCGTACCCGATGCGGCGACCGCGCCGATTGATGGCATCTTTAATGAATTCAATGATACGGGTACGGGCATCTTTGAAGATCAGGGATTCCAATTTGCGTTCGGCATTCATCAACTGGTTGCCAAATAACATCATCAAGCTGCTGCAGAGGGCAAAATTATTACGCATCAAAGCTTTTACGTCCTCTACTTTCAAGGTATATAATTCTACTTGTTCTTTTAGTGCTTGAGCAAAATCCTGGCGTTTTTCTTCTCCGATCAACCCTCTTTCTCCAAACATCGCTTTGGGGTGAATAAGTGATTTGATCACTTCTTTACCATCGCCGGAATGGGTGCAGATCTTCACTGTGCCCTTTTCCAGGAAATATATGGTATCTGATGGATCACCGGCTACGTAAATATGGCTATACCTTGGTATTACTTTCTTTGACAAGAGTTTAGCAATTTGCTTTTTTTCTTCCTGATCGAGTGAAGAGAATAAGGAAAAATTATCAATGAAAGCTAGTTTATTATCGATTTCCATAGTTTGAAATAGTTTTGGTAAAGAAGAATCCATAGAAAAATTCAGTCATTTACCTTACTGACACGACTATTTTGGATTACCCCTATGTTAACTAAAGAAAAATTTCGCTTTTTTGTTCCGGCAAAAATCAAATTTGGTATAACTGACTTACAATGTTAAACTTGTAAGGCATTGATAATTTGGATGAATTAGGTAGTTGGTGAAACTTCTTGGTAAAGTCGTTCAATCTCCGCCGGTAATTCAACGGACAGAGGCCGGCCCTCTGCCCGGAGTAAGGCTTCGTGTAACAGGTACCTACTGAGGGCGGAATCTTCACTGCTGGTTTGAAATTCAAATAGCCTAGCGATTTTCTTGTTGGTTTGCAGAAGTAGACTGGCAAAATGCTCGTCATTGCCAAGTATAAGCTTGGTAATGGGAGGGAGGCTGCCATTTACTTCCGTTCGTATTTGCCAATGAGCAGCTATACAATGATTGATGTAAGATAGGGCCAGGTCGTATTCTTCTTGGCGGAAATGTTTCCAAAATCCATCTCTTCGCGACCAGGTCAATTGCCGCTTGGCATAACGTCGTGAATTTCTCTTGATGAGATCGATGGACGTTTCAAGATCTGTATTGCCTTCAAAATGATCAAATAATTCCTGATAGCCGACGGTTTGCAGGGCCGTCAGGTGCCGTAGGGAATACAATTGACGCGCTTCTTCTACCAGGCCCTCTTCCACCATTCGATCAACCCGGTCGTTAATCCTTTGATATAGTTGATTCCGGGGCCAGTCCATCCATAAATAAATGGGAAAAAAAGGTCTTTGACTGGCCTTTTGTTTGCGGAAACTGGAATATGGCTTACCACTTACCCGGTAAACAGCTAAGGCTCGTAGCAGACGGTGCGGGTTTTGTTGATCCACCGATGAATAATATTCCGGGTCTGCTCCGGCGACTGCTTCTTGCAAAGCTTTTAGTCCATTATTTTCGTACCAGGTATTTAATTCGTCTTTGAGGGATGGAGGGACTGCAGGGAATTCATCTAAGCCTTCACATAAAGCTTTTATGTATAGTCCGGATCCACCGGCTAAAATAATGACATCGTTTTGTAGGTAGAGCTTGGTCAAAAGTTCCAGTGTATCGCGTTCGAAGGCACCGACGCTGTATTCATCACGGATGCTGAGATGGCCGATAAAGTAATGCTTTACCGTATTCTGTTCTTCCGAGGTTGGTTTGGCGGTTCCGATGGACATTTCCCGGTAAAACTGCCGGCTATCACTGGAAAGGATTGCGGTATTGAAGTGTTTGGCTAACTGGATAGCAAAGGCTGTCTTTCCACTTGCCGTTGGGCCGCTTACTATTATGAGGTATTTCTTTTTCTCAGCCATCATAGGGCAAAACTAAGGGTATTTTGAAATATAGGAGGAAATGGAGTTAGGTTTATTCTTCAAGGCTTCGCCTTTCGAATGTTTATTAAC
>CAZHNG010000106.1:7289-18382 GCA_964533785.1 uncultured Saprospiraceae bacterium
ATTTGGTTGAAACATTAGAGAACATGAAGGAAATGGAGTTAGGTTTATTCTTCAAGGCTTCGCCTTTCGAATGTTTATTAACCACGGAGAGCACGGAGGGCATGGAGTTTTTTGTTTGTATTTTTCGAGACTTCGTCTCTCAAAATTTGGTTGAAACATTAGAGAACATGAAGGAAATGGAGTTAGGTTTATTCTTCAAAGCTTCGCCTTTCGAATGTTTATTAACCACGGAGAGCACGGAGCATAGAGTTTTATTGGATCCTGAAATTTCTTGCAGAAGTGATGATATAGATCTATTTTATTTCAGAAATGTGAAAATATTGATCAATTTCACAGAAATTACAGGAAAAACCAGACATTGCACAAGGCTTCATTTGGGTGTTGTGGCAGCCGCAATATCCGAACAGATTATAAAACTGATCCAATATGTTGTATCCAATCGTTCGACCATTGGCAGCGATCGCCATTAAATCCTTTTTCGATAAGATCTATTTGAATAATATGGACCGGGTACCTAAAGGGAAGCCCGTTATGTTGGTGGCCAACCATCCGACCACTTTTATTGAACCTTGCATCCTCGCTTGTTTCATGGACCGGCCTTTGTATTACCTGGTTCGGGGAGATTTTTTTAAAAACCCCCTTTTTAGTGCTTTGCTAAAAGATCTGCATATGATTCCCATCTTCCGCATGAAGGATGGTGGCTATGGCAGTCTGAAGAATAATTATCAAAGTTTCAGTGCTTGCCAGGAATGGTTGTCACAAAACAAAACGGTGATGGTTTTGGCGGAAGGAAGCGCGGTTTATGAAAAACGGCTTAGGCCTTTGCGGAAAGGGGCGGCCAGGATCGCTTTGAGCACTTTGGACAGGTATCCGGATCTGGAATTGTACATCGTTCCTGTTGGGGTTAATTTCACCGATTCTAACCGCTTCGGTTCCCAGGCCATGATCAATTTTGCGGAACCTTTTCTCGCTAAAGATTACATTGAACATTTCAGGGAACACGAAGCAAAAGCCATCAAAAGTTTTACACAGCGGCTCAAGCAAGGATTGGAACCTAATATTGTCATTATTAGTGAAGAAAAAGACGACTGGCTCGTCAATACTTTGTTGGATATGCAACGCAATGATCATCCTGTTGGGAAAATACCGGTCATTGCTGCGGATCTTACGCCGTACCAACGGGAAAAGCATTTGGCGGACCGTATTAACGATCTGCCCCAAGCAGAAAAAGATCAATTGAAGGCAGACTGCAAAGATTATGATCGGCAGTTGAGGGATGCTCAATTAGAAGATGAGATCATCGCCCAACCAGAGCAATTTAGAGCCATTAATCCTGTTGTTGGCTGGTTGGGAAGTATTCCTGCTGCCCTCGGTCTACTACTGAATGCCTTGCCACTACTTTTAATAAAATACATCGTGAACAATAAAGTGGTCTACAATGAATTTTTTGGTTCCGTAAGAATTGCGGCAACCCTGGGCAGCTTTCTAATTTACTATTTATTGTTACTACTGTTCCTTCCGTTATTTTTTGGATGGAACGGGTTTTTGTCCTGGTTTGCTTTTCCGGTTTTAGGTTATATTACTTTAGCCTATTATCCTTTTTTTAAGAAATGGCGTTTGAAAAAGCAATATCGTAAGACACCGCAAGCATTGTTGGAAGCGCTGGTGAGGCAGCGAAAGGAAATTATGGGAAAGGTGGAAGCGTTAGAGGCTGTCTCATAAGATCCGATCAGCAAAATTTTTAGTCTTATAGGTAAAGATTTTGCTAGTAGTCCCAAACCACTTCGCGTTAAGTATATCACCTGCCGAGTAGTTCCCTGGGTAGTTGTTTAGAGGCTTTGGCGCCAAGTTGCTTGATTTTCTCGGCTCTTTCAATTAAAGTATCTCCTTTGCGTTTACCATCAACCAGCTTATTCATTGCCCGGTGGTAAGCCTGATTAGCATGATCGATTTTATGCCCTACATCTTTGAGGTCTTCCACGAAAGCACAAAACTTATCGTACAACAATCCGCTTTGCCGGGCGATTTCCTGCACATTATTTTTTTGTTTCTCCTGTCTCCAGATATGTGATACGGTGCGCATAGTGGCCAATAAAGTCGAGTTGGTAACGATGACGATATTCTGGTCTAAGGCATCCAATAATATATTTTGGTCTTCTTGCTGGGCAATGGTGAGGGCCGGTTCTATTGGAACAAACATTAAGACATAATCAGGAGCATTGATCTGGTAAAGATGATGGTATTTTTTGTTACTTAATTCCTTGACGTGTTTCTTTATAGAATCCAGGTGGGCTTTGAGGTATTCCTGTTGTTTAGCTTTGTTTTCGGCATTATAAAAACGTTCGTAAGCACTGAGGGAAACTTTGGAATCGATCACCAGGTGCCGGTCGTTGGGTAAATAGATAATGAAATCGGGGCGTTTATTTTTCCCGTTAATATCTTGTAGGTTGGCTTGTACTTTGTAGTGCAATTCGGCACTTAAACCCGATTTTTCCAACAATAGCTGCAATTGCAATTCCCCCCAATCTCCTTGAACTTTACTCTTGCCTCTTAAGGCCTTTGCCAGATTATTAGCATCCTGGCTGAGTTGCGTATTGAGTAACTGTAAATGTTCCAGCTCTTTTTTCAATGAGATCCGGTCTTTGGTTTCTTCCAGGAATCGTTTTTCTACCTGATCTTCAAAAGATTTGATCTTATCCCCCAGGGGAAGTAAAAGCTCGGACAATTTCTTCCAGTTTTGCTCGGTAAATTTCTGGCTTTTCTCTTCCAGTAAACGATTAGCCAGTACTTCAAATTCAGCTTTTGATTGCTCGTGCCATTCGATGGCTTCCCATTTTTGTTGTTCGAGTTGTTGTTCGAGGTGAAGGATCTTTTGTTGGCTGCCGGCATTGTTTGCCGTTAAGGATTTAATTTCATCGTTCTTCTCATTTACCTCCGCTTGCAAAACATCCGCTTTTTCCTGTAAGTTATCGAATAGCGCTTTGCCAACAAAATGTTCTTTTAGCTCGTTTTTGGCCAGGTAAGCTTTGTTCAACCATAGTCTGGCCAATAACCAGCCGATCAGCACTCCGATGGTTATGCCCAGTAATAAAAATAGTACCAGTAGGCTAATCGACTCTTCTTGCATCAGTTAAAGTTGGATAAAAACGAAAACTTGTTCATCCTGCAATTATAACACAATAAGTAGTCAAAAGCAATTATCAAACAGATTTTTTCATTAGACTTGTCCGCCGAACATGTTTATTATTTGAAAATTGATCCCAAATGCCAGAAGACCATTGTACATAGCCTTCTGAGCTTGGGAAATGAATTAGTGATTATGGCCATCCTTGGTATGTTCTGACTGTTCTACATAAGCCATTCCACAGACCGGGCACTTTCCAGGCTCTTCGCTTCCGCTTCCTTCACAGTGCATAGGACAAACATAGGCAGCATTGTATTCCTTCCCTTCACCATGGTTGGCTTCGGTTTGGGTGGCATCGGCACTATTACCTTCATTGGAACCGCAAGCCGAAGCGAAAATCGCCAGGCAGAAAAATACAGCTACTAAGCCAGTTGATTTTAATAACTTCATTTTCTAAAATTTTAATGATGTAAATTAATGGTTATGAATGTTCCGAGAAGGGTCTTCCGAGGACTCCACCGGCATGTTTTTAAAATCTTTTGTGATTGTTTCTTCTATAATTCCACAAGTCAGCATTTTATCGCCGAAATAAGGGTTTCTGATCTCTTCTGCATCGCTAATCCAGTCAGCGCCGGTATAGTCGAAAGCCATCGGGCAATGTTGGATGTAAAAGGTATCCTCCGTAATCCCAAAAACCTTGATGGTGTTGATCAAGGCTTGCGACAGAAAATCGAATTGTTTGCGTTGCTCCTCTACATCTTCCAAGGCTCTAATTTGTTGACCGTGTGCCTGCAGGGCATCCAATTGTTCCATCCAATACTCATGACTGTCAGATTGAACCTTATCTTTTAAGAGTGACCGATCAACCCCGGACAGGGATTCGAGAAACTGCGCTGCGCTTTCCCGGGCTTGAACATTATCGGTAAGGACCAATGCGTCTTTTAATGCCAGATAGTCTTTGATAACTTCTGCAAGCTGCTCCTTAAAAGCTTTTGGCGTATTTTCAGTATAGTCTGGCAAATGCTGGGTATGATCGACGCCTTCAAGCCTTACGTTTTTGTTCATCATACTTGCCTGGTTATTGAGTTGGGCGGCTGCATCAATAGCAAAGTTCCCATAGGTGACCACTTCTTCTCCGGGCTCTAGTCCATCTTCTACGAGGTAATGTTCTCCCACCCGTTCTCCTATTGCTATCTCCCTGTATTGGAAAGAAGGAATGATCCTATCGGGAACTTTAACATAAACGACGGATCGCGGACCTGTCCATAGGATCGCGGACTTTGGTACCAATAATTGCTCAGTAGTGGTTATTGGAGCCTGCAAAGTACCCCTGACGAACATCTCCGGTTTCAGCAAATTGCCGCTATTGCGGAGCTCCCCCCTTAGAGAGGCTACCCTCGTTGCCGGATCAATGGCCGGATCGATAAAACTGATCCGGGTTGTAAACGTCCGGTTGGGGACTGCTTGAGTTGTAAACTGAATCCGGTCTCCAACTTTGATGGAAGCCAGGTCTTCCTCATAAGCATCAAAAAGCACCCATATTCGATCCAGGTTGGTGATATCGAACAATACTTCTCCTTGCTTCACGTAATCTCCCACTGCTATTCTACGGTTGGTGACCACACCAGAGGCATCAGCTAAAACCGTAAAGGTTTCCCGGATTTGTCCGCTTTTTTCGATCGATCGAATTTGTTCTGCCGGGATTTTCCAATATTCCAGTTTCTTTCGAGCGGCTTTTACTAAATCAGCATTAACATCCTTTAATTTGATGGCCTCCAGCAATTCCTGCTGAGCGGTCACTAATTCCGGAGAATAGAGGGTAGCTAGTTGTTGGCCCTTTTTTACCTGTTCTCCTGTAAAAGTGACGAATAGTTTTTCTATGCGGCCGGGAATATGAGCGACCTGACTGGCCGTAAGTCTTTCATCCTCTTTTATTTTTCCCGAAAGGGTAAAGTTTTTTTCAGCGATGCCGGTGGCGCCGATAACCGTTGTCTCTACCTGGGCTAATTTTACAGCCTCTGCAGTCATCTCCAAGACCAATGGATCCTGAGAAGTCGTTTCTTCTAAGGGGATCAGGTCCATTCCGCAAATAGGGCAGTCCCCCGGCTCATTCTGCCTGATCTGGGGATGCATCGAACAGGTCCATCGTTGATCTTCTCCGGCAGCTTGAGTAGTTTCTGAAGAATGATCGTGTGCTGATGAATTGGAGATCTCTTTTGATTGTTTTCCAAAAAGCAGATAACCTATCCCCAAACCAACAATTATGCCGGTCAGTGCGATCAGAATTATTTTATTGTTCTTCATTTTTTCTTTTTTAAAATGTGATATACTGTTCTATAGTAGCCTGAGCGATCTGGCTTTGCACAATGGCTTTTAAACTTTTAAGATCATAATCCACCAATTCATTTTCCAGGCGGAGCAATTCTTCAAAATTGTTCCCCGAAGCGCTGTAGTCTGTTTGCAAGATCTGAATGGCGGCTTTCGTCGTTACGATTTGTTCGGTATACAGTTCCTGTCGTAACCGGGCGGTCTCATGATCGGCATAGGCTTTTTCGATCAGGGCTAGAAAACGGGTTTCCTGATCTGATTTTCGATTTTCGAGGGCGGCGATTTTTAGGTTTTCTTCCCTTGTTTTTGCCTGGTATTTTTCACGCCATATTGGAATACTGACCTTGGCGCTTATCTGAAAAATATCCCTTCCATTATTGAGGGGCTCAGCATCTGATCTGGGATTCACTAATATGTAATCAACCCCCAGGCCTAAGGAGGGCTTGCCTTCCAATTCATTGAGTTCAATAGCTCTTCTTGATGCTTCTTGTTGCAGCGCGAACATCCTGATCATGGGGTGGTTATTGCGGATGTGATTCAATAAAGTGTCTTTGTTGTAAGGCATTGAGGCAAACTCAAGGTTTTCTTCAACTTCCACCGGTGTTGTGAGCGGGCGATTTAAAAGTTGATTGAGATCAGCCAGCGGCTTTTCTTCTTGGTTAGCCAGAATGACTAATTCTTGTTCCAACTCCTGAATTTTTAGGTCTACTCGTAAGACATCTACCGAATTGCCTTTTCCACTTTCCACCTTAGCCAATGCCAATCGACGCAGGGTTTCTAAAATTCTGATGTTTTGCCGGATTATATTTTGGGTAGCCCGGATTTCGTAGAGCTCGAAATAAGAAGTTTTTACCTGATACTGCAATTCAAGCTCAGTACTGGATGCCCTTTCCAATAATGACCTTGCATTAGCTAATGCCAATTCTTCTCTTGCATCCAATGTCCCGAACCAGGGAAACATCTGAGAAGCACCAATCCTTGCCTGTTGTGCTCCTAGACGAGTCTCGACCGGAGCAACAAATGCACCAACGGCAATTTCTGGGTTGTTTAACTGATTTACCTGTGGCCCTTTTTCCAGAGCGGCCAGATATTCCTGGTGTAAAGCCTTTAATTCCAGGTTGTTGTTCCTGGCAAGATCCAGCAAATCTGGAAGTTGTTGTCCACTCATTGTCAAGGGAGCAAAGAGTATAAATAGACTTAATGGTATGATGATCTGATTGTGCATGACGTTAATTTTGGGTTTGAAAACGATTTTTCCACCGTAACTTCCATTCTTGCCACAGTGAATAAAGGACCGGTACGGTAAACATGGTAATGGTTTGAATAAGCATTCCTCCGAAAGAGGGGATCGCCATGGGAAGCATGACATCCGCTCCTCGGCCTGTTGAGGTCAAAATGGGTAATAAAGCCAGGATAGTTGTTGCCGTCGTCATGACCGCCGGACGGACACGCCGCAGTCCACCCTCTACCACAGCGTCTCGAATAGCCGTGATGGAGGCCGGTTTATTGGCTTTAAAGCTATCCCGCAGGAAAGTCGCCACTAACACTCCGTCGTCCGTAGCAATCCCGAACAGGGCCAGGAAGCCCACCCAAACGGCTACACTTAAATTGACGGTTTGGATCTGGAACAGATCCCTCATATTAGTCCCAAGTACCTCAAAGTTCAGGAACCAAGGCTGATCATATAGCCCCATCAGAATGAACCCTCCGGAGAACGCAATGAACACTCCGGTAAATACCATAGTGGAGATCATCACAGAGCTAAACTGGAAATAAAGGATCATGAAAATGATGGCCAAAGCAATAGGGACCACTACCGCCAGGCGCTTACTTGCCCTTACCTGTTGCTCGTAATTTCCGGCAAAACGGTAACTGATGCCCGCGGGAATTACTAATTCGCCGGCCTTTACCTGTTCTTCCAGGTAGCGTTGTGCGTTGTTCACTACTTCTACTTCCGCGTATTCCTTTTCCCGGTCAAAAAGCACATAGCCCACCAGAAAACCATCTTCGCTTTTGATGGATTGCGGACCTTGTTCGTATTTAATTGCAACGAGATCTCCGAGGGGGATCTGGCCACCGTTTTCGGAAGGAAGGTAAACGCGCTTGAGCATTTCAGGATCGTCCCGCATTTCCCGGGGATAGCGAATCCTTATGGCATAGCGCTCCCTGCCTTCAACGGTTGTTGTCAGAGCCATCCCTCCAATGGCGGCCTGAATATGCCGTTGTACCTCTGCGATGGTCAATCCATGACGGCTAATGGCCTCCCGGTCAATATCGAGCAACAAATAGGGCTTACCAACAATACGGTCTGCAAAAACAGCGGCATCCTTTACACCATCGACTTCTTTAAGGTGTTTTTCTAATTCAATACCGAAGGCTTCCATTTCCTTTAAGTCTGATCCGCGGATCTTTATCCCCATGGGGGCACGCATGCCTGTTTGCAACATGACCAGGCGGGTTTCGATCGGCTGTAATTTTGGTGCCGAGGTTACGCCGGGTATTTTAGTTGCTTTGACAATTTCGTTCCAGATGTCATCCGGACTTTGAATATGGTCACGCCACTGACGAAAGTACTGGCCATTTTTATCGGGTATCAATTCATCATTACTATCCTTGGTATATTCTCCATTTTCATCAACCCTGAAACGGATGCGGTGTCCTTGTTCATCCGTTTTGTATGCTGACTTGTACAGAATGACGTTTTCGTACATGGACATTGGTGCCGGGTCAAGGGCGCTTTCTACCCGGCCGGCTTTTCCCACCACCATTTCTACTTCCGGAATTGCGGTAACTGCCATATCCAGCAAGCGAAGGTTCTTGATATTTTCCTGCATACCGGAATGGGGCATGGAGGTGGGCATCAGCAAAAATGCTCCTTCATCTAATGCGGGCATAAACTCTTCTCCTGTTTGTTGGAAGACTACAAATCCCTGATATACCAGGAATATCACCGCAGCAATAAATAAAAGCTTAAACCTTAATAAGAACCTCAGAATCGTTTCGTAATAAAGAATGACTAAATAGAAAAAGGCGATCAGCAAACCGATAATACTACCCACGAAGATGAAATTGGCGACAAGGGTTTTAGTAACTCCTAAGGGCATCCAAACCCGGGTCAGCAGAAAAGTGACTACCCCCGCGTATATGATGTTTTTGATCCAATCAAATCCTTTGGCGTATTTTGGAAATGTTCGCTGAACATAAGTCCCCAGTAAACCGGCCAGACCAATGAGCAAGACGATACTTCCCAATGTCGGTTGTATAAAATAGATCGTAATGCTGCCTGCAATAATTAGAAGTATATTTCCCAGGTACCGCAGCATATTCCGGTTGGTGCGGATAGAAAACAGTGAATGGGCCAAAGCCGGAATGATGGTAATGGCAATAATAATGGAGGCGATGAGCGCAAAAGTCTTGGTAAATGCCAATGGCCTAAACAGCTTACCTTCGGCGGCCTCCATAGTAAATACGGGAATAAAACTGATCACGGTTGTTGCAACGGCGGTAAGAACCGCAGAAGCAACTTCAATGGTGGCTTCGTAAATCGTGGTAAGCAGGCTTTCATCCTCAGGTGCGGATTCCATACGGTTAACCATACTCTCTGCCAGAACAATTCCCATATCAACCATCGTCCCAATGGCAATGGCGATCCCTGACAAAGCGACGATATTGGCATCTACTCCAAAATAACGCATCGCAATGAAACACATCAGTACAGCCACCGGCAAAGAGGCGGATACCAGGAAAGAAGATTTCAAGTTTAGCAGCAGCAAGATCACCACAATAATCGTGATCAATATTTCCAGGGTAAGTGCTTCCTGGAGCGTGCCGATCGTTTCATTGATGAGTTGAGTCCGATCGTAAAACGGAATGATCTTTACCTGTGAAATCGTACCATCAGCCAGGGTTTTCGTCGGAAGGCCAGGTTCTAATTCGCGAATTTTTGCTTTTACGTTTTGGATAACCGCTAGTGGATTGGCTCCGTAACGCGCCACCACGACGCCACCTACGGCTTCTGCACCGGATTTATCTAATACGCCCCTGCGTGTGGCCGGCCCCAGGCTTACTTTGGCTATGTCTCCAATTCGGATCGGAATGTTGTCTTTTGCACGGATCACTCCCTTCTCTATATCTTCAATCGTTTTAACGTAACCCAGTCCCCTGACGAAATACTCCGCCATATTGATCTCAATGGTTTGTGCTCCGACATCCATGTTGCTGTTCCGGATAGCTTGCATCACCTGATCCAGCGTAATGTCGTAGCTCTTCATCTGCTCCGGGTTAACATCTACCTGATATTCTTTTACAAAGCCACCAACTGACGCTACTTCTGAGACGCCTTCCGCAGAAGACAAGCCATACCGTACGTAAAAATCCTGAATGCTTCGCAATTCATGAAGGTTCCAACCACCGGTAGGGTTGCCTTCAGAATCTCTGCCTTCGAGGGTGTACCAAAAAATCTGGCCCAATGCGGTGGCGTCCGGTCCCAGGGTAGGTTGTACCCCCGTAGGTAAAGTATTGACCGGCAAAGCATTTAATTTTTCCAGAATGCGGCTGCGACTCCAATAAAAATCCACCTCATCATCAAAAATGACGTATATGCTGGAAAAGCCGAACATCGAATTACTGCGGATGCTTTTTACACCCGGGATCCCCAACAAGGCCGTCGTTAGGGGATAAGTGATCTGGTCTTCGACGTCCTGTGGAGAACGCCCCATCCATTGGGTGAAGACGATCTGCTGGTTCTCACCAATATCCGGGATGGCATCTACCGCAACCGGGTCGCGTGGTAACCAATCGATACCAAAATCAAAGGGGGCTGTTACCAATCCCCATCCAATAAAGAGGAGGAGTAATAACCAGGCCACTAATTTATTCTCGAGAAAGAATCGAATATATTTTGCTAACATAAGATCATTTTCAGCTCAACGATTAGCGTACAACCGGGTACAGCCAGGAAGTACATCAACGTATACAGCCGCTGTAATGCCTTCTGCACTCAGCGGTCAAAAGCTTAGAGCCTGTCATCTGAATTAAAAGATCCTTTTTTATCTGACTGAGGCAGACGAATTCCAGACAGGCTCTTAAATTGAATGTTAGCAAAGGAAGGTCTGCAAACTTACCGGCAAGTCCCAGACAATAAGCGGAGGTTTATAGTTGAGATAATGAAGAGATTGGGAATCTATAGTAGGGAATTCGATGCGGAGAGCAACCAATAAAACATTTAAAAGAACAGGGGTGAAGTTGGCTTCAACCTCCGATGTCGAAACCAGTTGGTCGATCTCTGATTTTACGTAGGTTGTTTTATCGTCACAACAGTCTTTACTTTCCTGATCACCTTTATGTTCACCAGTACTGTGCAGAGGACAATTAGCCATCATTTTTGCTTGATGACAAGGTTTGGCCTCAAAAAAGAGCGCCATACTCTTTAACTCATTTTGGCAATAATGCATATTGAGCACCAAGCCAGTAGAGCTGATGAAAATGAGTAATGCAAGAATAATATGACCTATTCTATGGATCAACTAAGAAATTTTTGCAAAGATAGTAATTATTAGGTAAAGAGGTTTCGCACTATTTGTCGCGACCTATTTGGTTATGCGGTTATAGATGACGAAGCCCTCTTGTCGCTATTCAATGA